>DUFR01000024.1 GCA_013331845.1 Candidatus Aenigmatarchaeota archaeon
TTCTGTCCCTGGCTCTGGATTTGCTTTATGCTGCCTGCTTTCTGTCCGTTGTCTTTTATCAGGTCAGATCCCGGCTTGAGCATGCCGTAGACTTCGCAGCCTATTATCGCAGGATCGCTTGCACGGAAAACAGACCCGGGTATAAGTTTTATTTCTGCCGGCCTTGTGAGACCTTCTATTTCCTTCTTTTTTATTTTTTCTTCCTCATCTTCAACCCACTGATTATAATCTTCTATTAGCCTGTAAATAACATCAGATTGCATGAGCTTTATGTTCATGTCCTTTGCATACATCTGCACATCCTCAGTTGATGAGCTATTGAAGCCAATCACTATCTTGTAGAGATAGTTTGTATTTACTTCTGCGCTCATTACGTCCTTTTTTGATATGGTGCCAATAGTAGCCTCGCGAATAGGGTGGTCTTTGAAAATAGTCAGCAGCGCCTCAAGGCTGCCAAGCGTGTCGGCCTTCAGTATGAGTCCTTCCTCATCCGTGCTTATCTCCACCTCTTCCAGTTCCTTTTCCATCTCTTCCAGGAACTTTTCAGCTTCTTCGAATGTTTTCGCTGTTCTTATCGGTGAACCTGCAGTTACATTATCCAGCCCGGGCGCTACAATTTTAACGCCGGCAGCCGCGTAAACAATATCAACGCTCGTGAATTTCTTTTCTGTTCTCATATCACGCATCGATTCCGGCATCATCAGCGCGCGCACCTTGGCTATCATGGGATTTTTGCCGCCCACAATAAGGTAGTCGTTTTTTTGTACCGAGCCGTCATGGATAACCGTGTCAATGGTAACCCCAAGTCCCGTAACTTCCTTTACCTCAAGGATCATGCCTTCTGATTTTTCCGTGCTGACGAGATGGTCTTTGAGAAATACCTGCGCCAGTCCTATCAACGTCATGAGCAGGTCAGAAATTCCCTCGCCTGTCTTAGCAGAAAGAGGAACAACCGCTACTGTGGTCTTGAAGTCATTTACCCTGTCAAAGCGGTCCGCTTTTATGCTATTTCTTTCAAGCTGCTCAATCGCCTGGTAAAATTTCTGTTCAAAATAGCCCTTTACATCATCACTTTGCTTTGGAAAATTCTCTATGAAACAGTCACCGGAGACCCAGCCATTTATTCTGTCTATTTTGTTCATGGCGATTACAAAGGGGGTTTTTGTACTCTTCAATATTTCAATGCTTTCAATAGTCTGCGGCATGAGGCCCTCGTTTATGTCTATAACAAGCACCGCGATATCAGCTATGGAGCCGCCTCTTTTCCGCAGTGTGCTGAAAGCTTCATGTCCTGGCGTGTCAATGAAAAGGAGTCCGGGTACGTTGATGGCAAAGTTGAACCTCTCCAAAAGAGAACCGCATATATGTGCAATTATATCTTTTGCAATCATGGTAGTGGAAATGCTTTGGGTTATTCCGCCGGCTTCGTTCACAGCTATAGCAGTACCTCTAATCTTGTCGAGCAGTGTCGTCTATACGGCTGCTAGTAGCAGATACCGTGATCGACATGCCCAATTATAGTTATGATTGGTGCTCTTAGAGTCATCTAATCACCGTCCTATTTTTTCAACAAATTTTATAAGGTTATAACCATCGTCGGTTATTGTGAAAACACGTGGCTTCTCTTGTTTTATTGACAATAGATTTAGCTTAACTAACCTTGCAAGGCAGTCCAATGAGCTTCTTGTTGTTACATTAAACACTTTTGAATAGCTTTTGGCAGTTATTTTATTACTTTTCAGCTTGTTTAATCTCAAGAGAGGTTTAAAATACTGATTTTCTAAAACCCCGTTTACAAACAAGTCGTTTTTTGTTTTGTCCAAAAAAAGCTTTCCGTTTGTAATTAGAAGTATTTTATAATATGTTCTCCAGTTTTTGAAAATTATGCATCTTCTGCCATTTTTCCTTATAGTATCTTTATCAAAAACTATACCGCATCTGTCCAATACTTTATGATAATGATCCAATTCTTCAGATTTTTGGTTAAATGCTAAACCTATATAGCGAAAATTTCCATTGTGAGTAGCTATGGCGCCATCGCCGGAAAATAGACCTGTTAAATAATCGCCTGTATAGTTATCATTATTTTCCGCAAACTTTTTGATTTCCTCAAGTAATTTCATAACAATTGAATTGAATGTTTTATTGAAGAGTTTCAGTTGGCAAACCCCAAATTTTGAAGCAGTTTTTGATAATCTATGCGATTTCCCTTTTCTAATTTTAATATTATTCTCAGGTATGCCGAGTTTTTCTGCCCAAAATACTCTTAATTTATTTTCTTTACTGTCATAATTCCATGCAGTGACATCGCATTTCCACCCTTCGTTTATACACCACACTTCTCTGAAATAATCCAAAATAAATTTTATTGTGTTTGGCGAAGAGTTTGTAAACACAAAAGCCAGATTTTTTTCATATTTGCTGCCTTCGGCATGTATTAGTCCAAAAACCTGGAAAAGTTCCCCGTCAAATGGCACATATTTTTTCATTCTTATAGGATTTGGATTAAATTGGCTATTTCTGCTGCTGTATCGGAATTCAACAAAATCTGTATTTAATGTTTTCAATTTCATCGGGAAGAAGAAAGATTTTTTTTGTCCTGCTATTTTCATATATTTGCATAATTTAGTCATATCTATATGTTTTCTACCTTTCAATTCCACGACAGAATCAATCAAGCCGAATTCGTCTCTGGACAAATTTTCCAAGTCTTTGTTCCAGACAATCATATTTTGAATAATTTCTGGCGAGATTAAAAAGTGTTGCACGATTTCCTTAAACGTTTTGACAGTTGGCTTACACCGTTGTTTTCCGTAAATGTATTCTTGCAGCTTGTATTTCGACATGCCTGACTTTTTTTCAAATTCTCCCCATGACGTATCACTTTTCAAATTTAATATGAATTTTTTAAAGTCTTTTGTAACCTTAACGCGGTTTGTTTCTGGTATGTTCATCCATTTCATTTTACCACCGTTATAACATATTCACATATGTTACTATATACATAAGCACATAAATATTTAAAGTTTCGTATCAAATTATTCATAATGACAAAAAAGGGCTTCACCATTAAACTTGATGAAGAGTTATGGAAAGAATTCTCAATAAAGTGCATTAAGAAAGGCAGAACTAAGGCTGATATTTTAGAAGAAATGGTAAAAGAATTTATTAAAAAAGCATGACCAAGTATGGTAATTATAGGTTGACGTAACATAGTGAAAACCTCGGGTTTTCGCTATCCTGAATAGCACAGCTATTTGAGGATAGTCGACACCTTTGAATGATTTCATAGCTTGCTTCATTCCCCCGACGTAGAGAAGTATATGAATTAATTATTTAAACGGCTCGAACTCTAAGAAATTGTTTTTCAGGTATAATTAAGTTAATGTACGTTATTTTACTTCATCTATCATAGGTTTTAAATTTTCTACAACGCTTCTTGCAGTGTGTTCATCTTTGCGCAAAAAGTCGGCTCCATGCTCCCTTGCAGTCACATCTATGTTATCTTCACTAGAAAATAGCACAATTCTGGCATCTGAATAACATGCAATTATAGTCGCAATAGCTTCCGGCGCTAATTGTTCTATTAAGCCGCGATTGACTCGAGGGAATTTCCCGTCGACAACATAGACTCGAGCTGATGATTCGGGCAAAGCATCTTTTAGTGCCTGTAAGCAGGGCAATCCTAAATAAGTTAATTCTTGACGTTCTGCAGCGTTTTTCATGTATTTTCTTTCATCTGGATGATCTTCTATATGTATAATGTCATATCGCATAGAAAATCTATGACACATATTTTTAAAAGGGGCTAATGCTCTTCGATTTCTGACTTATTCAGGTTTTTCAATGCCGTGCACCTCATGGAATTCCTCGGGCTTGTAAGCTTCCTTCTTGCCCATCAATATAATGAGGATTCTAATCAGGAGAACAAGAAGAACAAATGCAAAAAGCACCTGCCCCAGCTGTCGCGAGACGAATACGCCCTTCTCGATTATTGTGAAATGTATAAGCACAAGGAAGAAAGCTATGTAGCCTGTTCTCTGCAATCTTTTCCATTTTTGATAGCCCATTTTCTGGATGGCTTTTCCTGTGGATGTTATAGTCATCACAGTAAATATTATGAATGCAAATATTGCGGATATTATTGAGTAGAGGTTTTCTCCGGATGCAATGGTGTTGAATTCTAGGACGATTGCACCGGCAGCGTGTATTGCCGCGAACAGGTATCCACACAATCCGAGCGCTTTCCTGTATTTCAGACAAGGCACGAACTTGTGTGGTTTTAGCCTGCTTAGCGGTCCTAAAAGAAAGCAAAGTCCTATGATAAATGTGGCAGCTATTGCGAAGCTGTTGCTGACAACTCCGGGAGTTAGGGGCCTTGCTCTTATTACAACAGTGTAAAAAAGTATGAGAAAAAAAGTTACAGCAGGAATGAGATGTATTTTATGTTTCATAATTATTTACTTATCTTGTATAACAATAAATAATCATCTAATAGAGCTCGCTATTTTATGCTTTTTTTAATCACGTCAATTATTATTGGCACCATCTGTTCAGGCCCGCCTATTACCGAGACATCCTTGACCATGCCTTTCTGGCGGTAGTATTCAAGCAGCGGCGCAGACTGCCGAACATATGTGTCCTGGCGGTCCTTTATTGTCTCGTAGTTGTCATCCTTTCTCTGATAGAGATTCCCGCCGCACTTGTCGCAGATGCCTTCTTTTTTCGGCAGAAGAGGTGGGAGGCGTATATTGCCTCTTTTTATGTCAGCGATATTGTAAATGTTGCCGCACTTTTCGCAAATGCGTCGTGCCAGTGCCTTCTCAATTATTATGTCTTCATCTATGACAAAGTTGACAACAAGATCAATCTTTGTTATTTTTTCAAGTGCATGGGACTGTTCCAAGTCGCGTGGAAATCCGTCAAGAATAAATCCTTTTTTTGCATCATCTTTGGCAATGCGTTCCTTGAACATGTTTATCGTAACATCATCTGGCACAAGATTTCCAGCTTTCATGTACCCTTCAGCTAGCTTACCTAGCGGCGTTCCTGTAGCCACCTCAGCGCGGAACATGTCACCCGTAGCAATATGCACAATGCCAAGATGGGGCGCTATGCGCGATGCATAGGTGCCCTTTCCAGAGCCCGGTCGTCCAAAAAATATTATTTTCATATAATTACTCACCAAAAAGTGTTGGATATTGTCCTTTTAAAGCAGCATATTTTTCTTCGGCATTCCCATTCTGTGATGTAAGATCTCTCGCCAGTGTTTTTAACTGATGAAATACTATATCGTGTTGCTCTATGGCGCCCAGTCTTTCTTCTTCATGTGCAAATGCAATTTTATGGCCTGTTTCGTACATCAGTCTTTTCATAGCTGTATAGCAATCGACAACCATGGCTCTTCTTTTTACATTGGATATTTCTGCATCAGAACGGTTCATACAATCACAGGATCAGTCCGTCAGTTCAATTTCAATGTTGACTTCGGTTGGTATGCGAATTCTTGTTATCTGTCTTAAAACACGGTCATTGGCGCCTACATCCAGGACGCGTTTGTGGACTCGCATTTCCCATGTCTCCCAGTTGCCGCCTCCACCACCACGGTGCATGCCGTCGCCGCAGGGCGTCTTCATGACAGGAATGCGGAGTTTTTTCGTTGGCAGCGGTATGGGACCGGAAACACCGACACCGAGCTTTTGCGCCATGTCCTTTATTTCGCTGCATATGTCATCCAGTTGCTTTGGGTTCTTTCCCGTAAGCTTTATCCTTGCTGTATTCATAGCATATTAAGTCAAGACGAAAGTATTAAAACGTTTTGAAATTTTCCTTTGTCGTTGCAATTAGCGGACCAGATTCTAATCCCTCACCATTTCTAATCCTGTTATTCTGTTTTCATCAGTCACAAACCCCTTCATGTTGACAAAATTGCAAGAGCTTTCCAGAAAACTGTTTCCGGAAAACATGACAAAACACGGGTTTGTGTTTATTGAAACATTGTATACGAGGAATATTTTGTCATGCAGCATAGACAGATAGGTCTGGTTTACTTTTTCCTGCGGCATGCACCTGCTGGCATTGCCAAGTATAATAAATTCCTTGCTCTCATAGACAGTTTTGTATTGTTCCATGAAGGTTCTGTTTTGCGCCCAATCAGGTTCTCCTATGGAATAGAAAAATAATATGAAATTGCCCTCATCTATGCTATGCTGAACCAGTTCTTTTCGCGGGAACGGCTCTGCCGGCATACCAAGATAATTGATCAGAGACCACGCATTTGTCATCAGACTACAGTTTTCTATGCTATTGGCACGCAGAACGTTTATCGCGTCGGCGTATTTGTCTTTTGATTCGTAATTGGCTGAAATATTCATTGTGACGAAAAGCACAAGATTTAACGCTATGATGATTGTCAGCAGGAAAGTTTTAGGTTTTTTGCGCAGCGAATCAAAGCCCCTGTAGGAAAAATAGGCGACCGGCAGAGCAAGCGGAAACAAATATCTCAGCTCTTTTGAAAACGTCGAACTGTACAGGTAAATCGATAAAATCATTATTGCCAGCATAAGAATATTGTATTTTTCCTTTGTCAGTCTTTTCCAGCGCTTGGCAACAATGAAAAGTCCGTAGGCAAAAACCGGAAGCAGGAATGTTATAGCAGTGACTAGATGCATAACACTAAACGGCTGCGTAAAGTAATATCGAAACTTGACGTTGATGGCATAGCTGTCAACCATGGAAGTAAACGCGTTTCCTGTCGTGTAAAAGTTGTAGAGGAACCACGGCAGGAACGGCAAGACAAAGAACATAATATTCAGGGCTATCTTTTTTGGATTTTTGTCAGCAAGAAGCAGCGGTGCGAATATAACGAAATTATATCTTGCCAGACAGGCAATTCCCAGAAAAGTCCCCGAATAACGCTTTCCCATGAGCGCAAGAAACAACTCCAGCAGCGCCAGCGAGAGCAACTCAGTGCCGTTGATAAGGCCGAAAAAGAGAACAAAAGGTGACAGAAGCAGAAGATAGAAAACCTCCCGTCGCAGCTTCATTGCGTCAGCAAGCTTTATTGTGGCATATAGAAACAACAGGGAAGATAGTACAATGAACAGATATTCTCCGCCCATAAGCATCAGCGGCACCAGCGGGGGTCTGCCGGGTTCATAATAGCTGCCCTGTCCTGCCCAGTACCTTGCATTGTCTTCGTAGGTAGCAAAATCCCATGAAAAATTCACAAAATGCTGGTAAACAAAGAAAGCCGTTGACAGCGCAAAAAGAATAACAAGCAGCTTGTTTTTGAAAATCCATTGCAATGCCATATCTAATTTATTGAACCAAAGGTTAATTAGCGTATTCTGTACACTCGCGCACACGATGATTTATTTGATAAACAAGCATGTCAAATTTTATTTCTCCGGTTCTTGTATAATCAGCAAGAGCTACTTCTACATCTTTTTTACAACCAAGACAATATCCTAACAAAAAAACACGCCTGTCCTCTATTGTAGCATGTTTTACAATACTTGGATGTTCACAATTTTGTCTAAAAGTCATATAACCCCCAAATATAGCTCACGCTAGATAGTTGAAAAAATGTGGTTGTATTACACAACCGTATCGATGCAAATGCCTGCAGCTACTGTCTGACCCATGTCTCTAATAGCAAAGCGAGCCAATTCAGGCATTTCAGACTGCTTCTCTATGATGAGAGGCTTTGACGGCTTTACCTTTATGATTGCTGCGTCACCTGTTTTTAGGTAGTCAGGGTTTTCCGTGACAGCTGCGCCGGTCTTTGGGTCCATTTTCTTTACTATTTCCATGACAGTGCAGGCAATCTGAGATGTGTGCACGTGGAACACTGGTGTGTATCCCTTGCTGATTACGCTAGGGTGGTTCAGTACGATTATCTGCGCCGTGAATTCCTTGACAGGCTTTGCTGCATCCTGCAGGTGGCATGCCACGTCACCGCGCTTTATGTCGCCCTTTCCGACGCCACGGACGTTAAACCCGACGTTGTCGCCAGGTTGTGCTTCTGTTACCTGTTCATGATGCATCTCTATGCTTTTGACTTCGCCCTGAGCACCTGAAGGCAGGAAAACAAGCTTGTCGTTTATCTTCATTGTTCCTGTTTCGATACGACCAACAGGCACAGTGCCTACACCGGTTATGCTGTAAACGTCCTGAATAGGCAGTCTCAGCGGTTTACCCGTGGCCTGCTCGGGCACCTTAAACATGTCAAGAGCCTCGACTATTGTAGGACCCTTATACCATGCCATGTTTGTAGATTTCTTCGCAACATTGTCACCTATGTAACCTGACGTTGGAACAAACTGCATGTCGTCTGTCTTGAATCCTATACCCTTTAGAAGTTTTATCACGCTTTCTTTGGTCTCGTTGTATTTCTTTTCATCATAGTTTACCGCGTCCATCTTATTTACGGCAACTATCATCTGGCCAACACCAAGAACCTTTGCCAGATATGCGTGTTCTTTTGTTTGCTCCTGAATACCGTCTTTAGCTGAACAAACGAGTATTGCACCGTCTGCCTGGCTTGTACCCGTAATCATGTTCTTTACGAAGTCCCTGTGGCCTGGTGCATCTATGATTGTGAAGTAATATTTTGGCGTATCAAAGCGCTGATGCATGATATCTATCGTAACGCCTCTCTCGCGCTCTTCTTTTAGCCTGTCCATGACGAAGGCAAATTCAAAGGTTTCCTTTTTCAGTTCCTTTGCCAGATCCTTTAGTTTGCGCATCTGCTCATCGCGTACAGCTCCTGTGTCGTAGAGCAGTCGTCCTACAAGTGTTGATTTTCCGTGGTCTACGTGACCAATCGTTACAAGATTCATGTGTGGTTTTTTATCAGCCATTTCAATACCCCCAAATTATGTCCGAATTACATTCGTACAAATATTATAAGTTCTTTACTTTCTAAACCTATAAACAAATCTTTTTAAACCTTCATTTTCGCCAACCAAACCTATGGTTTTGAGGGTCAAACGACACCCCCAAATATCTTAAAGAGTATTTTAGCGGATGTAATTAAATAATATGGTAGACATAAAATACATAATAAATCTGCTCAAGGATTATAGGGAAGACCAGATAAAAGTAACGAATGAGACAAGAGACAAAATTGAGAATGGACACAAAATAAGCATAAAAGAAGTTATCGGACATCTCTTGAATCCAGAAAGCATGAAAGGATTTGAGGAACAAGAAGCCAGGCGCGAACACCAGAGAACATTTATGCTGGTATTCAAAAAGTCTAGCCAGAAGAAATTATGCATAGTAGTGACAGAGAATCTTGACACAGACACGTTGTTTGTGGTGACAGCCTTCGAATCAAGCAAAAGAATTGACAGGCTGATTAAAAAAGGCAGAATGAGGAGAGCATAAATGGTAAAAGCAAAAATGATATATGATCCTGTAGTGGATTCCTTGTTTGTTTACAAGGAAGGCTCGAAGATTTACGGAAATATCAGCTTGGGTGAGATAATAGTGGGTTTTGACAAGAGCCTGAATGTAGTCTCAGTAGAGATATTGAATCCGGACATGCTTTTCAACATACCAAAGAAAATGCTCGAATCCGCAGTTTCTGCATCCCTGAGATGGCAGGGCAGGAAATCGCTGATTCTTATATATATTGACCTTGTTTTTGGCAATAAGGAAGAAATGACAATACCAATCACATTGCCAGTTGAGAAAGCGCTGGCTGTTAGATAAGAGCGGGCAAAAAAGCCGGAAAGATATGGTGATAAAAATGAAAATAAAATATGATTCTAAGGCAGACGCAATGAATATAATTTTTCAGAAAGGAAAATACGACATAAGCAAGGAAGTAGCTGACGGAATTATTATTGATATAGGCAAAAAAGGAAAGATTCTCTCTATAGAGATACTTGACGTCAGTAAAAGGATGCCAAAAGAAAGCATAGAAGACGTGACGGTTGGCTTAACGATTTAATTCTCCGCGTGGTTGGATGAGTAAGTTTTCGTGGGAAAAGGCTACTGAGGAAGTGATAAAGAAAAACAAGGAATTTCTGATAGCTCTGGGCAAAAGGAAAAAGGACAGATAAACTGAAAAGAGATTTCGGGAACGCAGAGTGTAAAATAAGCCTCCGGGACGATATCCGTGTTTTGATTCGCTGGCAGAATCCTGTCCAGAAAACGTTATTTGAGGAATATGTTTCTGACTAACCTTTCTTATTTGCAACTATGTTTAGCTGTCCATTTTCAGCCGAGTATTCAGCTACTCTAAAACCAGCCCTGACTAAATCCTGAGGGTCTAAAGAGCATCTGTTTGTATACATTAAATCTTCCTGTTCTGCATCGCTTAGTCCATCAAACCATTCTTCCCAGGCTTCGTGGCTACTTCCCATTTTTCTATTTTGTATCCATTGACCGAATTCGTAAAGCATAGGATTCATTTTTTCATACACTATTTGATGTATTCCCATACCGCCGGTCTGTGTGTGCTCTCCTGTTGCATAGACTATTCTTTTTGATTCGTCATGGTCTAAAACCGGGCCGAGACAGAAAAAATCATTTGAATAAATCAGGTCAAATTTTCCATCACCGAATACATCATCTAAACGTTGGGCATCCCCATGTTTTACATCGACTTCCGGGATGCCGCCTAATAATTCTCCCCTCTTTTCCACGCCGGATACGTTAGCACCCAAATCTTTCAGAACTTTGAGATTAAATCCAGGACCGCACCCTAATTCAAGAACTCTTTTCCCTTGAAGTAAGTCTCTCATTATTTCGTGTAATTCTTCTGGTGAGCCATATTCTTTGCCTGAAAGATGCTGATATAATTTGAAAAGCATGCCTGCATCGTTGCGAGATGGCGGTGCGAATTTATATGGTATGAAGATATGCGGACTCATATTATAACTTAAATCAAAAAACGTTTCGTTTGCGTATATTCTCCCGCTATTTTCCTTGAAACGCTTATAATCTGGTGTATTGCTTTCGCCAGAGAAATTACCTGTCGAATGTGCTAACATAGTGATTGCCATTTCTGGCTCAACTTCTCCCCTTCCAACCATTTCTTTTATTGGCTCTAAGCCGCGATTAGCCATCCATCTATACATCTGCCGCATTGCTTTTCTGTCAGGACGAGTCATAAACTCTAATAACAGAATAAGACTTTTAAAGCTTTCAAAATTCACTATTTTTGAGTAACTACATATATCCAAATATAGCGCTATTTAGGAACATTTTATCAGAATTTTTCTAAGTTCAACGAAAACCCATATTTTTGGTGAGAAATCTTACACTTTTTCATTCGAGTTCATAGGTTCACGTGGTTCATTCATAAAAAATTAACCTAAAAACCATCAAAATTCTCAATTTAACCTACAACCCATATATTTAAATATATACTAAAACATAGATATTATAAAATATGTATTAAAACGGTGATATATAAATGAGTCCAATAAAAACGAAAACATACAATCTTTCAGCTAAACAAGTTCTTCTTTTTAAAGGTTTTAAAAAGCGCAGCATTACATCGGATATGCACGCGGGAACACCGGCTTTGATACTGTGACTCGCGGATATTCAGCGCATTTTCTCCTGAGTTCTCTGGCAGCTTCAGGTCCGCCAGGAAACATAGCCGCAGTTAGGTCCGCATCCCTATACGCATCGATGGCTTTCTTTGTTGCCATCAATGATAGTGCGCTTGCTGCTAAAGCCCCGATAACATAAAATGTACTTCTAGCATTTGAACCCATTTTTTTCACCTACTCAGCATTGAACAAAACACTCTTAAACTTATTTCTTCCTCAACAATTTAGATATTCTATTGCCCGGCTTATACACGACAAGAACGTACAGCCCTACGATAATCCAGTAAGACAGATAGACAATAACCCTCAGCCACTCCGGATTTCCGTCATATCCAACCAGGCTCTTCAGCACCGAGCCCACCACACCTTTTTCATGCAAGACACCTACAGCAGGCGGGTTTATGTCATATGCTGTATGAGAAAGAAAGCCCATGTCTATTTTCATATCCTCGGCGATTTCTATGTACTCATGAATGCCGTATCCCAGAAGCCCGGCGGCAAAAATTATCAGCAGGATGCTGCTGTACTGGAAGAATTTTTTTATGTCAAGATGATATATTTTTTTGAACATCAGAAGTGTGATGACAACTACAAGTATTATACCTACAGCAGCACCAAATAGTGTTCCAACAGGATTTTGAACACCCGTAGCAGTCAAAAAGAGCACGGTTTCTATGCCCTCCCGGAAAACAGCAACAAACGATATAAGGACTATGCCAAACACATATTCCGTCGAAGCAGCAGAATCGACCTTTTTTTGCAGGCGTTCTTTTATAGTTCCGGAGTTTTTTGCCATCCAGAATATCATATAGGTCAGCACGCCGGTCGCGACTATGGCAGCCGTGCCTTCAAACAATTTTTCAGAAAGCCCGTCCAGTGAGCCATAAAGAGAAGCCAGAACAGCGCCTATTGCTACGCTTGCTATAATAGCAGCAATTATTCCTATATGCAAATATTTTGTTAATTCATTTTTGTCAGTTTTTTTCAGGTAAGCTGCTATTATTCCTATTATCAGCGCAGCCTCCAGCGATTCGCGGAACGTTATAATAAAAGGCCCGCCGGAGCCCAATAAAGCATCTATCATGAATAAAACTCTTTAGTAATCTTAAAGTAAATCATATCTGAGGAATATCCTTTGAGAGTCCCTTTCTTTCGCGCAGCTTTTGTATTACACCCATCTTCAAGTCCTCAGGTATCTTCTCGAATTTCACATCTACCAGGGAATAGAATCCTTTGCCGCCGGTCGCGCTCTTCAATTGGCCTTCAAATCCGAACATTTCAGCCACTGGCAGCTTGCACTGTATTACAGCAGCGCCCATTTCCGTTTTCACATCCATTACCTGGCCGCGTCTGTTTTGGACCTGGTTCATGGCATTGCTCATAAGTTCATCAGGAACATCTATACGTATTACTTGAACAGGTTCCAGCATCGTAGGTTTTGCCCTTAAGATAGCTTCTTTTATCGCATCGCTTACGGCAGGAAGCACCTGGGCAGGACCTCGGTGTATTGCATCCTCGTGCAGCTTGGCATCATGCAGTTTTATTTTTAGCGCAGTGCATGGCTCATTACATAGCGGTCCTGAGTCCATGACTTTTTCAAATGACTCTATTACGAGTTCCATGGTTTCATTCAAGTATTGTATACCTTTTGTTGCGTCTATGAGACTGTTCCTGTTGTAAAGATCCTGCAGTTTTTTAGCCTCATCTCTGCCCATGCCAGCATCAACGAGCTTTGGAATAAGGTCTTTCAAATATTTCCTAACATTCTTTTCGCTTATCTTGCCGTTTGTAATATCCTCATACAGCTGTGATTCTAGCGGCTCAACCGTCACATAGAACCTGTTGTGCTTATTCGAGGACTTCCCTTCCACCTCAGGGCTCTCGGCTCTTACGGTTTCACGGTAGATAACAATGGGCGGCGATGTCGTTACGTTTATTTCCTTCTCTATTAGTGGTCTTTCTATTTTTGCGTCTATGTGCAGTTCACCTAAGCCAGAAACAAGATACTCACCCGTCTCCTCGTCTATCTTTACAGCCAGTGTAGGGTCTTCTCTGCTGACCTGGCGCAGGAACATGATTAATTTTGGAAGGTCCTTTGGATCCTTGCATTCTATTGACTTTGTAACAACCGGCTCGAACATGTGTTTTATTGCTTCGAACGGTTCTATCTCTCTCTCAGGATCACAAAGGGTCTCGCCTGAAAAAGTATCTGTAAGTCCAACTATTCCTACGATATTGCCTGCCGGAATTTCATCCATCTGTACACGCTGCGGCCCCTTGTATATTGATACTTGCTGTATGCGTCTCGTAAGGTGTTGGCTTACCAGGCGCACTTCCTGACCTTTCTTCAATGTACCAGAGAAAACACGGCCTGTTGCTACAAGACCTGCGTGTGGATCAGGAACAACCTTTGTTATTATTAATGCCAAAGGTCCGTTAGGGTCCATGCGTTCCATACTCTTGCCGATTTCACTTTCCGGCAAGCCGTGCCATATCTTTGATATTCTGTATTTTTGCGCGTCAGCNNGTGTATTCTATTATGTCCTTGAATGTTATGCCTTCTTTTTTCATGTAAGGAATATTGATTGCCCATTTGCGATATCCGGAGCCAAAGGCCACAGAACCATCCTCAACCTTTACCAGCCATTTATCTGCAAACTCCCTTTCTGCATACTTTTGTATTAGCCGGTTGACTTGTGTTATTATTCCAACAAATCTTTCCTGCATCTGCTCTGGCGTAAGCTTAAGCTCGCGTATGAGACGATCTACTTTGTTTATGAAAAGAACGGGCTTTACACGTTCGTGAAGAGCCTGACGAACAACGGTTTCTGTCTGTGGCATCACGCCCTCTACTGCATCCGTAAGAATGACTGCGCCGTCTACTGCTCGCATGGCTCTTGTGACGTCGCCGCCGAAGTCAACGTGACCAGGCGTGTCTATTAAATTTACCATGTAGTCCTGGCCTTCGACTTCATGAACCATGCTAACATTAGCAGCAAAAATTGTTATTCCTCTTTCTTGCTCTTGCTTGTCGAAATCAGTGAACAGCTGTGTACCTGCGAGCTGCTCTGACATCATGCCTGCGCCTGCAACCAAGGAATCAGTGAGAGTCGTTTTTCCATGCACTCGAGCTCTAATAATNNGCTGCCATGTCTTCAATCCGGTCTTTTGCCATTTTTAGTCCTCCAATATCAAGTATGACATGTCGTTTGATATTCCTTGACAAAGATCAAGAAGAAAACGACATCTAAGCGTTTTGCCTATTCGTGAAATAAAAGAACACCTGACATCACATTTCTATTGAGCAGAAAGGTTAAAATACGTTTGTTTTTGCGGCAAGCGGTTTAAGAAGATGTAATTTTGTAACTATTCTTATGCAGGAAATCATCACACAGAAGCAGTTCCTTGATTTATACAAGGGTGGTCAGCGTCTTTTCTCCAACTGCCTCATGCAGTTTTTTGATATAGCTGACGCAAACTTTCAGGATACTATTTTCAGGAATTGTAAATTTATGTTTCCTGTCTTCAGGAACTGCTGTTTCAAGACATGTACATTCGAGCAGTGCACTGTTTACTCCGGCAGCTTTTACACCGGAAGAGCGGATGACATGATATTTGACAGGTGCGACATAGAGCTGACACTATTTGACAACTACCAGTTTTTCAAGTCTGCTATTAAGAAATCCAACCTGCGTTGGTTNNNGAGTCTTTTTTCTACGGTAGTGACAAAGCCTACAAGTCAAAAAAACCGTACGAAACAGAAGGCGGCTATAAGAAAAATAATGAACCAAATAAATAAACAGAGCACGACTTATTTGGTTCATATATAGCTCACAAGGAAATAATATCAACCGTTTCCTTGTAGAGCTATAAAAACCGCCAAATCAAATCTAATTATGCAAAAAAGGACAATGCTGCTTGCTTTCATCATTATCATGGCTGCGGCCTACTTGATTAATTCTTCTATCCCGCCTGTAAGAGAAGAGACTTATGTCACAAAGGTTGTGGACGGCGACACTATCGTCATCGAGGGCGGCCAGCGCGTCAGGCTGCTCTCGATTGATACGCGAGAAAAAGGAGAAAACTGTTACACTGAAGCGAAAAACCGGCTTGAAGAGCTCATTCTGCTCGAGAACATAACGCTTGAGGCTGACAAGGAGGACAAGGACCAGTACGACCGTTTGCTCAGGTATGTCTATCTTGACGGCGTGAACATCAACATGGAGATGGTTGCGGAAGGGCTGGCCATTGTGTACATCTATGAGCCGAATGTAAAATACCGTCAGGAATTTACTGATTATGAGAAGCAGGCACGCGACGCTGGTGGCTGTGTGTGGACGACTAAACCTTAGAGAAGTAATAAATACTTGTAACTGTATATTTCTAAGGTTGATTTCATGGCGGAAAAATTTGGAAAATATTCTTACGAAATAATCAAGACTGAAAAGAAGGACGAGCTTCTTCACGGTTTGTCAAAGAAATACCTTTTTGACAGAAAAGCCAATATCCACGGCATTTGCATTGAACTCCTTACAGACAACAAAGAATTCAAGGAGATGTGGGAAGACAACTTTTACTACATGAGCGATGATATGAGACCGCATGGACGTATAGTAGCAGTACGTGACGAACTTGATGCAACTATTAGGGTTCTCTACGAGCCTGTGTCAAAAACCTGCTTCATAATAAACGCGGATTATTATGGTTGGGTAAAGAGCTTTGCCCTGGGCGTTGCTGCCGACTTCCTTGAGGAATATGTTTCAATACACTCACGGTTTTCCGTCCACGGAAGCTGCATTGACTTTTCAGGTCGTGGCATCGCGCTTATCGCAACATCCGGAACAGGAAAAACAACTCATTCCTTTGGCTTGCTGCTCATGGATAAAGCCAAGCTGGTTTCCGATGACTGGTTTTTTGTGAAGCTGACAAAAGACGATGTTATTGCCTACGGCTCCGAGCGGGAGAGTTACATCACAGATGATATCGGCAGCTTCTGGAAAGTGTTTGAACCTTTGGTAAAGGGAACAAAGCTCGACACAAAAGGCCGCGGCGTAGCCAACGTTGAAAATGTTCTTGGTGCATTCAAAAAACGCAGCCTTACGGTTATCAGAAAGGTAGTGCTCCTCAAGCGTGATCCAGATGACAAGACACTGATGAGAAAAATAACCGTCGATGAAGCCATGGAATACCTTGTGAAAAACAACTTTTGCAATCCCTACCAGATGGTGCGGGATGAACGCAAGTTAAAACTAAGAGCAGATTTTTTCCGCAAGATGCTAAAGGAAACGGAGATTTACGTGCTTAATACAGCAGGACCAATAGAAGAAACCCACACTGAAGTAAGAAAAATTGTAAAGGATCTACAGGATTAGTACTATATAATCTCACTTGTGTGGAGGGCTTGAAAATCTGATTGTATAACTATGTTCATGAAACCCTAGCAACAGATTTGGAAAATCTCACAAATCCTTTCCCGGAAGAACTAGTGAACTATCAATCTTCCCATCAACGTATTCAGTGCAAACAATATTATTAGAATTATCAATTCTGATATATGCTACTTTTTCCATGTATTCATAATGTAGCAAATTTTTATAAACCTATTTACCTCGCGCCCGTCGCTTCTCTTTCTACGCGTTCCTTTTCTTTTATGGCAAAGCTGTCTGCGCTGTTCTTGTAGGCAGCAAGCAGTTCATCCGCCAGTGCCTCAGCCAGACCTTTGTTTTTGTTGAATGCACGTCTGTAGGCGCTTTGCGCTATTGCACGCAGCGTCTTGTCAACGCGTCTCTGCGGCGCCGTTATGACTGATTCACGCGCCATTATGCTTCCCATCTGGAAAGAAATAACTTCTTCGCGCAACGCCGCGTTTTCTATCGCCCTGACAAGAACTTCTACTGGGTTTTTGTTTTCCTTCTTTTCTATCATTTCCATTGCTCTTTCAACTACATCAATCACGTTTGTATAATTTCCGGAGAATTTGCCTGATGTGAGGCGGTGCTTTTTGCCAACATGGCCTGAAACAAGCATTTTTAGCGCAAGTCTTTCAACAATATGCATCTTTGATTTGTGAAAGCGTCCGCGCTGGGTGCCTGCAGAGCGCGGCAGTATTTTTGGGTCAAGATTTATGTAGCCCTTGAGGCTCGGATCGTTTACAGCAACATTGGAATCCCATCGGTTAAAAAGTTTGACATCAAAAACCGTTTTCCCCCTTTTCTTAACAGGCTTGATTATTTTTCGCGGTTTTCTTTCTGCCCTTTGATAAGGCCTTCTGTCGTCTCTTCCTCTGTCTCCGCCGTTTCTCTCATCACCCGCTCTACTTCTTCCACGAGGTCTATCATCATCTGATCTGTTTTGTACCATAATTAATTCACCGTTTCTGAAA
>DUFR01000049.1 GCA_013331845.1 Candidatus Aenigmatarchaeota archaeon
AAGGACGGCTTCCTTGCCTTTGCTCAAAAAATAGTTTCTGAGAAGCGCAGCCTGTGTAGTAAGCCCGGAGCCGTCAAGTCCTTCGAAAACGTAGAGCTTGCCAACCATAAAAATCACTTAACTATTGTTGTTTTACTATAAATCCTTTTAAAATAGATTTTTTAATTGCCCGGTGTTAAAATGATAGCAATTGTTATCCCAGCCNNTACATGCTGATATAATCATAACCATTGACGCCGACGGCCAGCACCGGCCTGAGGAAATACCGCGTTTTGTCGAAATGATAGAAGCTGGCTATGACTTTGTGCTTGGAACCCGCGATCTTTCAAAGTATCCTTTTGTAAAAAGGTTTGGAAACTTTTTCCTCCAGTTCTTTACTAACCTGATATCAGGCACAAATCTAAGGGATACTGAAAGCGGTTATCGTGCCTTCAAAGGAGAAGCGTTGAAAAAATTCTACCTTCGTGCCGAGCGCTATGAGATAGCGGTGGAGATAATTTTCGAAGTCGGCAGAAACCGGTTGAAATATGCAAATATCTACGTTGACTCTCCTATCTACAGAAAAGGTGTGTCGTTTTGGGATGGTATAAACAACTTCCGTTATCTGATGCGAAGGCGTAAAAGGCATCTCAGAAGCTATTTCGAAGACTTCATGTTTGTAATGAAAAACGTGTCCCGCAGTGTGATGGCAAAATTCTAGAAAATACATATTTAAACTTACAGTGCTTGATGTTAGTTATGGCCGAGAAAGAAAAGACCTACATGCCGCAGTCAACAGCAGGCATAATGCGTTACATGGACGTCGAAGACCGTATAAAAATAAAGCCGTCCCATGTGGTAGCTATCAGCATGGTTTTCGGCGCTGCCATAATACTTCTCAAGTTGTTCGCGTGATCAAATGCCAGAAAAAACAGGGGTGCCGACTGGGGTGAATTCGATTATGAGTATGAGTACGAAAATTCTTTGCATAGAAGATCAGTTAAGATACTTGAGGCATTCGCTCTTTTAGCCGCCCTCACAGCTTACGCATGCGATTTCCATAACATAAGATCCGCCTATCCGATCAATTACGAATCACTATTTCACTCTATTCACACAATAAGTATTGAGTAGAGTATCGGTTCAATTACGAGACGTCAAAAAGTGCGGCAAATTCTTGTCAAAGTTAGAAATTTTTACCGCGCGTCAATAGAATTCGAAGATTTAATTTTTNNATTCAGCCTGTACACTGCGTCAAAGCCGTTTATTATTGCGTCATAAGTCGCGCGGTCTATACCCCTTGCCGAGCCTCTTCCGTGATAGATGCCTCTTTCATATAACAACTCTATCATGCTTCGCGCGACTGCAGATTGCCCGCTGCTTTCACCATTTGTGCCCAGTGCTGCTAATTCCTCTTCGCCAAATTTCATGTTGTCAAGAAACTCATAGCCAGGGGCGCCTTTTCCCCTGTAAACAGCCTTCTCATCCCAGTGATGCAGCTCGGCCTTTATGCCAAGTGCTTCCTCGACAGCATTCATGAAGGAATCCACAGGGCCTTTGCCTGATCCTTCGCCTGTTCTTTCTGTACCATCTACATCCAATACGACCTTCGCAAACGGTCCGTCGTTCATTGAACTCACAACACGATAATCTTTCATGTGTATTCTCCTTTCAAGCGATCTGCCGCGTATGTAATGTTCTGCAAGAAGTCGTGCCTCTGTCCCTGTAAGGCTGTCGCCAACNNTCATAGTCGTGCGCTTTGAGGAAATGGGCAACCGTATTTGTTCCTGATGTCTGTCCAAGTACGATGTCCATTGTTCTGCCAACTGATGCGGGCGGGGTCACAAAATACGTGCTATAATTCCTTAATACGCCTTTCACGTGTATTCCCGAGCTTTCGGTAAAAGCAGCGCGTCCCACAACCGGATGTGTTAATGGAATTGTCTGGTTGGTTATAGCTGCAACAAGCTTTGCCAGATTGTAGAATCTTGTGCTGTCCATATGTCTTACGTCATATTCACCAAAAATATTCAAATCATTTACAACAGTCATCCAGTCAGCATTGCCGGTCCTTTCTCCAAGCTGAAGCACGCAACCCTCAACCTGGCGGACGCCTGCTTCAATGCCTTTCAATGTTGTTGCAACAGCGTTTCCGCTGTCATTATGTATATGCGCGCTATATGTAACCCCATCGCCCACGCTATTTCTTATTTGCCTAATAACATCGTAATACCTGTCAGGTTTTGCAAAGCCTGTTGTGTCAGGCACGTTTATCACGTCTGCACCTGCATCAACTGCTCTTTGGATAGTTTTGATCAGAAAATCAACATCTGTTCTCATCGAGTCTTCTGAGGAATATTCAACGCTGCCTTCCCTGCCAACGAGTGTTCTGGCACGCTCAACGTTTCTGGAGACCATTTCCAATATTGATTCTTCTCTTTTTCCATGGCTATAGGACATGAGCTCTTCGGAAGTTCCTATGAACAAATGTATTCTTCTTTTGGCCGGGTCAGCAAGCTCTATGGATCTGTAAGCAAGTTCCACGTCCTCAGGTACGACTCTCGCAAGGCTGCAGACAACAGGAACAGTCCTGTTTCTTGAATTGCCACTGCCAATGTATCTTGCTAGGTCTCTCATATAACCAAAATCAGCGTCATTGGCCGCGAACCCGATTTCAACAACATCAACGCCTGTATCAGCAAGGGCCTTTGCAATGTATAGGCGGTCGCTGAAATTCATGCCTATTTCAGGTGTCTGTGCCCCGTCTCTCAAGGTTGTATCGAATACTTTTATCTTATCCATAGTAATCCCCTTTTTATCCTTTTGGGCAGGCTTCGGCTGTCGTAAGGTTGAACTAAAGCATATCCAGAAGAGATTAGCTAAAGTCCAAGCTAATCTTAAAGTAGCAGAAGCAAGGCTAGCAAATTCATGTCGTTAACAGATTCGCTAGACATACTGGTATTTCTGAAGCAAAAATATATAAACGTGAGATATTCGCCCAAGTAAGATTGTATTAACTATAGGTATGATTATCGCCGTGAGGAGTATCGTACTTCTCACGGTACTCCTAGCTGACCTTTTCGCTAAAGGTCTACGGCGATAATCATCACAAGAAGGAGCTACGCTCCTTCTGTGCAGACGAATCTTTGATTCGTCTTGCATACGTTAAGTTAATACAATCCCCAAGTAAACCCGAGATTAGGCTGTACTAGTGAATCGCACGGTTCTTTCTTGTACTTTATTTAAGTTTTTCAGTCAATCTACACACATGAATATACTCGTCACAGGCGGTGCAGGTTTCATCGGCCGTCACCTTGTAAATAGGCTTGTTTCAAAAGGTCATAATGTTACTGTCTACGACAACTTCTCCACATCAAAAAAAGACCCCATAGACAAAGCGAAAATAATCGAAGGTGACATACGCGACGCTGATGATGTGCAGCGTGCTATGAGAGACGTGGAAGCTGTTTTTCATCTGGCTGCCATAACCGAAGCGAGATCTACTGATGACAACCTGGTGTACAATACTAATTTTATTGGCTCGAAAAATGTTTTCGAGGCGGCAAAAGCTGTGGGCGCAAAAATTATTTTTACATCGTCAGCAGCGGTTTATGGCGATGCAAAGGTTTGCCGCGAATCAGACGAGTGTCATCCACTAAGCCAGTATGGAAAAAGCAAGCTGCGTGCTGAGAAGATATGTCCTGAAGGCTCTTTCATAGCCCGGCTGTTCAACGCCTATGGGCCAGGTGGCCGCGGCGTGATAAACAAATTCTGCAAACTCATACCAAAATACGAGGATGTGACAATATTTGGCCATGGCAATCAGACAAGGGATTTCATCTACGTTGATGATGTGGTAAATGCACTTGTGCTCGGTCTTGAGGTAAGTGGCACCTATAACATTGGCACCGGAAAAGAAACAACAGTAATGGAAATAGTTGACANNGTGAAATGCACTTTTCATTTAGTCAGAATTCTTCAGCATAGTCATTGTAGTGCCTGGCCAAAACTGCGGCTACAAGGATTACCAGAAAGCCGACGGTTATAGCCTGAAACTCTATAGCTGTTATCATGTTAATCCCTCATCATAGTTAGCATCATCTTAAACTTTGTTACCGCATTAACCGCATGAGCTTTATTAGCAGGCATGATAATCATTTCGCCTTCTTTTAGCTCATGTGATTTGCCGTTTATCGTTATCGTTGCTTCGCCTTCCACTGCGTAAACAACCGCGTCAAAAGGTGCTGTGTGCTCGCTCAAGCCCTGTCCTTTGTCAAAGGCAAACAATGTAATCGTGCCCGCCTTTTTGCGTAGGACTTCCTTGCTAACTACAGAACCTGTCTGATAGGCAATCATTTCCTTTATGTTTTCCATAAAGCAACCTTCTCGGATAGATATTAAAAATGACGGATTTGCTCAACTATAACTATCCGCCTTTCCTATGCTTGAAAAATTGTATCTGTCTCTCTCTTTTGAGGGCATCCTTCTTCGTGCGGAACTTGCCCAGAACTCGTTTCCTGTCCTTTGTGTACAGCACGTAAAGGTATCCGCGCTTTACGATGACCATAGTTATCACACTAAACGTATTCTGCGTACGATCCAGATGGCAAGAGTTTACTTCGACTTTGCCAGCAAGCCATTGATGAGGCCACCAAGTCCAACGAAGAGCGCGCCTGCCAGGAAATAAGACGAACCGAAACCTGGAACAAGAAGTGCTGCAACGACAACAACCAATCCCGAATAGATATGTGGCTGGTTATTTCTTGCATGACCTTCCGAATATATAGCCGCGCCCAACAGGAGCAACCACAGCGACATAAGCCACGACATGCTCACAGATATCAGTCCGAATGCGACTACTAGCGTCGTTATAAAACCAAAGACGCTAAGTGCCATCCATGTTTCTGTCGAGCCCTTTGACGCTTTCATGTTCTTTCCTACCCATGCACTAAGCAGGATTATGACTACCGCGATTCCCACCCACAACCATGCAGCGCTATAGCTGCCAGCCATGTAGTGGGCTCCTGTAAAGGCTACGAGAAGGACTAGGCCCCACACCGTTAATGGTGTATTCATATAAATAAATTGTGAAAATTGCTATATAAAGATAAATTATAGCTATCTCTATGATAACGAAGAAGAAACTCACGTCAGAACAACGTCGCGTATTAATAGAGAAAGGCACAGAAGCGCCGTTCACAGGAAAGTTACTGCAAAACAAGGAAAAAGGTACATACACTTGTGCAGGCTGCGGGTCACCGTTGTTCTCTTCAGACGTAAAGTTCGACTCAGGAACAGGCTGGCCGAGCTTCTATGAGGCAAAAAATGTAAAGCTTGTCGAGGACAATAGTCACGGAGCCAGAATAGAAGTTGTCTGTGCAAAGTGCGGCGGCCATCTGGGTCATGTCTTTGATGATGCTCCTCAAACACCAACTGGGCAGCGTTTTTGCATAAACTCCTGTTCGTTGGACTTTAAGAAAAAATGACGATTTAATTGTTTCTGCATTAATNNAAAAATGTTATTTTCGAAAACTGCGAGTTTTTCTTTTGTGCCTTTGGTTATACAGACTCGGAAAATCTTACCTTCAGACATTGCAAGATGGAATACTCTGGTTTCACAGAAGCCATGATGAAAGATTGCAAGTTCACCAATACCAGTCTCTCATGGCACAGCTTCATTAATACTACACCTGGCTTCGAACTTAGAA
>DUFR01000016.1:0-18535 GCA_013331845.1 Candidatus Aenigmatarchaeota archaeon
GCCCACCAATATGTTATCAAAAAGTAAACAGGATCGAAGGATGTGCTTTCCAGAGCCAAGGTAAAGTTGGCATCCTTTATGCGCTGTATAGCTGTCTGATAATCTTCGCGCTCGAATGCCGCCATTGCCAGATTTATAAGCTCCTCAGTTCTGGTGGAGCTCTTGAGCCCGACAGCAGCGCCAGTGACAAGAGACCCAGACATCTTNNTGCGCTTCCAAAGCTGCAGCAGCCTCATCTATATATGCAGAAAGCTTTGTTGTTGGCAATCCTGCATTTTTCATTTCCTCTATGACAGCCCTGGCCGTATCAAGATTTTGTGATGAGTCTTCCCTGCTTATTGTGTGAATAATAAGCATAACGTTCTTTGTTTCTGTCATGTTTTTTATTACACCAGGTCCGACTATCGTGCCCTTAATAATAATTTTTAGTGAGTAACTTACTTTGTCCATATACTCAGGAGAAACAATTGTAGCGACAAAGTTCTTTGTTTCATTGTATTTAATTTCTTGTACCGAATCCGGTGTAATTTTTATATAGCGTGAAAGATAGCCATCAATGTAGAGAGAGACATTATAGATCTTTGTCTTCTCAAATATATTTCTCACGTGTATCGGGAATGAATCATTATAGCCGCGCACTAGTTCAAAGGTCTTCGTGGAGCTAAGAATTTCCTCTCCCAGCAAAACCTTTTCCACGACAGCACCAGCGCTGCCACCACTTCCTCCTCCTCCGCCACCTGGTATTACCGTAGTTACTGTCTGGGTAACCATAACAGGGTTTCCTATGGTAACTGTTTTTGAATCTGACGACGAAGAGTCGCTGCCCATTGCCGTTGTGTTTATTGTTGTATTAACGTCAGTTATCGATGTGTTAACTGAAATCATTATTGTATTGGTAGCGCTGGCACCAACCGGAAGGGCTCCTATGGTTCTGTTCAAAGTTCCTGAAGTAAGCGTAAATTCTGATGGCAAAGTCCAGGCAAGCCAGACACCTGACGCGTCTGATGTTCCAATATTCTGAACCCTGGCTAAGTATGTGATGCCTGTGGCGCCCTTGGAAACAGCAGAGCTAAATGTATCTATGGTTGTCGAAAGGTAAGGCCCGGCAACGTTTTGTATAACTATGCTGAAATTAAGAATCTCGAAGCTGACAAACGTGCCGTTTCGTCGCGCAGTTATGTTTATAGAATAACTGTAAGTGCCTGTGGCGAGATCAGTTGTATTTGCGTCCACGGAAAATATGCCGCTGTTTGTGTAAGGTACACTGAGAAGCAGTGTTGTATTAACTGTTCCATTGAACGTTACCCTGTCCCCGCTTGCTGTAGAAATTATTGTAAAGTTTAGATCAAAGTCGCCAGTATTGTTTATTGTTATGTTGCCAAGTACAGTGTTAGAGCTTCTCTGGCTAATGGTAATTGTCTTTATAGCAGATATGGTTGTGGGATTGGTCCATGTCTCATCTAGAACAACTGTCAGGTTAACCAAAGCCGTGGAGTTAACATTGCTGTTAGTGTCCGTAGCGTTAATGAAAAAGGTCCAGTTACCTACTGCCAAAGTAATAGTTCCATTGTAACCCGTCCCGCCTGCTGATTCCATAGCCAATGAAGTATAGGTTGTATCATTAACGAGTTTGTAATTAAGCACAGCGTTGCTCACGCCCCTGTTATCCGTTACGTTTACCGTAACATTTACAACAACACCAGGATCCAGCAAAGCAGTTGCGTTAGGAACATAAGTTATATTTTGTAAAAACGGTAGTGTGGTATCAGCAACACTCATGGTTACAAAATCTGTGATGTTAACCAGTCCAGACTTGTCATAGGCATAGAATCTGCATCCTACTCTTCCTGGTGTGCTACTATTAGCAACAAAGGTGAAGTTCACATCACCTTGTGTGCCACTAAGCGTTGTGTTAGTTGAGTTGACAAATACACCAGATATGTTATGNNGGTGTGAATCCGATACTGCTGTTTCGCGGCGCTGTAGTATCAACAAAGAAATATGCGACATTGTCGCTTGTATTGCCGGCATTATTCGAGGAATCATTGCCGTAGAAAGTTATATTGTATACGCCATCGCTGAATATTCCAGTGATATTCCACACTCTCTGGGTGACATTGTCAAGGCTCTGAACCGTTGTACCATTAACAGAGTAGCCGGCCCATAAAAGATTCTTGTTTGCTGTTATGTTGAGAACAACGTTGCTTGCAGTATAGTAAGTTCCATTGATAGGTGACCTTACGGTAAGTATGGGAGCCGTGACATCCAGCACAACTGTATTTACCGTGAATGTCACGCTGGAATTCCCGTCATTATTGGAAGTGTCATTACCAAAAACAACAAGCATGTGTGAGCCGTCAGCAACGCCTGTTAGGGTCGCAGACCAGAATATGCCGGTTCCGGTAAGGTTGCCCCATGTCCCGTCCAGCGAATAATTGGCAGCTGTCATGTTTTCGCTCGTTACAATGTTCAAGTCCATCATATGTGTGTTATAAGTCGTATTGAGTGGGTTCGTTATCGTTATCGTTGGTGCTATCAAATCCTGAACTGCAAAATCCGTGCCTGTTGAGTTTAAGTTTCCTGCTTCATCAACAACATAGAAGTTGCAACGGTAACTACCTTTATTCAGAGAAGCTGTTGTGTAGTTGGTCCAGCCCGTTGCTGTATTTATGATTATGCTATGATTAACAAAACTGCTTGTGGTGTTTTCCTCAACGCTTGCCGAAGTTATATTAAAAATGTCGGTCCAGAAAGCCGAGCAGATAACTGTCTGGGTTTCATTGGCAGGGTTAGGCGCAGCAGTCACAGAAGTGAACTGGGGTGCTGAAACATCCACAAAGAATGATATTGTCGTGTTTCCTGTATTTTTATTTACAGAAGAGTCGTTTGCAAATAAGGTTATGTTATGCTGAACGCCATCAGCCAGGCCTGTTAGTGTAGTGTTCCAGTTTCTGTTTGAGATGTTGTCTAGATTTGTCAGACTACTACCGTCAATCACGTAACCCGCCCAGCTGCCGTTCTCGTTAAGTGAGACATTAAGAAGGGCATTTATGCTTGTTAAATATGTACCGTTGACAGGTGAGTGAATTATTATTGTAGGAGGTGTTGTATCACCTAGTGTGGTATCTACAGTAAAGCTTATTGTTGTGTTGCCAATGTTGTTGCTAGTATCATTGCCATAAAATATTATTGTATGGGAGCCGCTTGCTATGGTAGGAGACGCCTGCCACAAAGTTGCTGAAGTGTTGGTCATTGTTGTATTAGATGTGCAGGCATCCAGGCAGTAGTAGGCTGTAAGTAACGTCTCGCTCGAAACTATTTGCAGTGCCATATCATTCTGAGAGTAGCTTGTGTTGGTGGGGCTTGTTATCGTTATGATAGGAAGTATCAAATCCTGGACAGTAAAGCTGGTGCTCGTTGAATTTGAATTGCCTGAAATGTCAGTTACATAGAAGTTGCATATGTAACTTCCAACATTGGAAAGCTTGGCACCAACAATGGTATAATTGGTCCATCCGCTGATTCCTGCTATGGTAACTGTATGATTTTCAAAGATACCGCTTGAGTTTTCTTCCACGTTTGCTGAGGTTATGTTAAATGTGTCAGTCCAGAAAGCCGAGCAGGTCACGGCATGTGACTGGTTAGAAGGATTAGGATAAACAGTCACGGAAGAAAATTGGGGAGCTGAAACATCCACAAAGAATGATATTGTCGTGTTACCCTGGTTGCTAGACGTGTCGTTGGCAAAGAAAGTGATATTATGGCTTCCCTGGACAACGATAAGTGTTGTATTCCACTCTCTGTTTGATGTGTTGTCAAGAACTGTAAGAGCCCCGTCATCCAGCACATAACCAGCCCAAGTGCCGTTCTCGTTAAGTGAAATATTCAAAAGTATTGTCTGGGTTGCATAGTATGTGTCGCTTACAGGCGAGGTAACTGTAATAGAAGGTGGTGTTGTATCAGCAGGTACTGCGCTTATAGTGAAACTTACATTCTTTTCCACAGCGGTGTTTCCTACCGTATCGTTTGCATAAAATACAAGTATATGGGAACTATCGGAAAGTCCTGTTAAATCAATAACCCAGGCTGTTGGTGATATGCTGGTCATTGAAACATTTGGAGCGCCGTTTAGAGAATAGCTGACATTACTTGCGGCCTCATTCATGGTTATGATAGCTGTTATGTTGTTTTGCGTATAGGTGCTGTTTGTAGGTGACAGGATTGATATTGTAGGACCTGTCGAATCCGTCGTATAAGTGCCGCCCCTAGGATTGGCTACAGCACTTTCATTTAATTGGTCAAATATGAAAGCGTACCAGGTATGTGTTGTATCATCCGTCTCTGAAGTGAACGTACATGTGGCGTTTCCAGTTGCGTTTGCCGCGCAGTATATGTTTGTTGAGTTGCTGCAGCCGGTGTACGTAGCTGAGCTTGTCTTGCACACGAAGAGAGTTTCATTCTGATTAGAGTCCGCACTCGAAGAAACCGTTGTTATATTTATTGTTGAGCCGCCTTTTACTGTTCCGCTGGTGCCTAACGCTGATGTGAACGTAGGCAACTGGTTAATGATTATTGTTTTGCTGACGGTTGTCTGCTGGTTTCCTGCATAATCCGTGCTGTTGTATCTGAGGTAGTAGGTGCCTCTCGAATTGAACTGCACTTTACCGTCGGTATCTATCGCCGTATTTGGAGAGCATGTGTTTGTTGTATCCGTGCAGTACAGTGTTATCGGATCGCCGTCTATGTTATCTGCTTCTGTTATGGTAACATTGTAACCAGACATCTGTATGGCTGAAGAGGAATTATCGGTTGTTGTGGGCATTGTGTAGTCCAAAGTGAAGGCAACGCCAAGATTTGTAGTGGAGTTCTGCTCATTGCCCAGGCTGTCCTGGCAACTCACATAATAATTATAACTTCCCTGCGTTACAGTTGTTATCTGACAAAGAGCCTGGCTTCCGCTTATTGTGCAGTCATTTGTCATTGAAGAGTATGCTATGTCCGAAGCAGAGAAGCGGCATGACATGTCAGACTCGCCAGTTACAGTTATGTTTGTCGAGCCGTCATTGAGCTTGTCAGTATAAGGTAGTGTGGAATCATTGGCAACGTTGACAACAGATGTTGACGGTGGGGTGGAGTCCGTGGTATATGTAGTGTTGCGTACCGTGCTGTAAATTCCGCCATCATAAACACGACAATATACAAGATTTGGCGTGTCTGTTGCAGCTGTCGCAAAAGTGCAGTTCAGGTTGTAGGACGGTGTAGTGTCTATCGTTGTCCCGCCGGTGCAGTCTGTGTTGGTCGCTGTAGGTGTTTCTGTTGCATCGCAGTAAAAGTTAAGCGTGTCATTGTTCGGGTCGTTTGGTGCGTTCGCGGTTATTGTTATAACGTTTCCGCCCTTTATCGGGTCTGGAGTGCTGTCTATCGAATCAATGATTGGCGTCCTATTGACAAAAAATGACCTTACAGAAGATACGCCTGTATTAGCTATGTCAGTGCAGTTCACGCTCCAATTATAATAGCCGTGTCCGAGATTGCTGACATTAAAATCCGTTATCGTATTATTTTGTGTTAATGTATTTGTCTGATTAATTGCATTGTTTATAATCAATGAGCATGTAGATGTCGCATTGTTATCTGTAAATGTAAAGTTGGCTGTTATATTATTTTCTGTTGTATTGAATCCGCTTGCAGGCAGATTCAACGTGACCACAGGCGTTATGTTATCGTACTTCACTGTTAGCGGCGCGTAATCTATGGTGAGCGTTGCATCTCGGCTGTTTCCTAATGTGTAATTAGCCTCATATCTTATGTTAATAAGGCTGTTGGATACGAAATCGCCAAAACTGCTATTCACAAAATATGTTGCTGCAACTTCGTTATTGCTTTCTGGTATATCGCCAATATCTTTATAGGAACCGGACGACCAGTTGTAAATCTCAACATCCATTGTGTTTGCAGTCCCTTGTGCCAGCCCGCCGCCGCATGTAGTGGGCGGTGTGAAATCACGTGATGTGCAGTAGCTCATGTTAAATATTAACTGAAGAATCTGACCCGTCGAAAGGTTGAGCGGCGTTATATCGTATGTTATGTTGATAAATGCTTCCAATTCGTTTCCGATACCTGTTGGATTATGTCTTCCCACGGTGAAGTAAACATTATTGTTTGATTGCATGTCCGTGAAATTACCGTCTGTGTAATTGTAGCCTGCGGTTGAACTTACTATTGTTCCGTTGTCCGGCGTGCCGATATCAGGGGACGGGTCGCCAAAGTCAAGGGCAAACACAGCTATTGCAGAGACTAAGAAGAATGCCATTATCAATATGAAAAGTGCAAATATTATTTTGGTCATTTTTTACTCACCCAGAGGTCCATATGGCCTACGCGGAATCCGTCTATTTTGCCTTCTGTTTTCAGCTGCAGGCAGTGAAAGCGGACAGGATGCCAGGATACTTTTATCTCCTTCGCAAGATCCAGCGTAGAAACAGGCATGTCTCTTTTCTTCAGCGCGGCGACTATTCTGCTGTCTATTTCCTTTCCTCTTGGCATGGATTAACTATTGCCGCGGCAGTTCTTAAAACTTACCAAACAAAGTAACTTTATATAATTACTAAGAAGAGTTACTATAATTTGCACTTCTTACCGGAAGAAATAATGGTGTGGTTACAGGCGTGTGTGTAATCGATTAGTAATGTTCTTTAATACCCGGTGACAATTAGTTATATGGACTCGAAGATGGTGCTTAAGCCCGAAGAGAAAATCCTTCTCGTCATGACAAACAGTACGAATTACGCTGAAACTGCCACAAACCTGACCAAGCTGTTCTCAAAGAGCGGCAGCGGCATTTACGTGAGCGTCAACAAGCCCTTTGAAACGCTCAAGCAGTCATTTATTAGGAACAAAATAAAGGTCAACTCGATTTTTTTTATAGACATGGTAACAAAAACAAATGACGCGCGGAAGGATTCCAACTGCCTCTACCTTGGCAACCCAGGTGACCTTACGAGCGTCTCCATAGCCATCGATCAGGTGTTATCCTCCATAGAGGGCGAAAAATTTGTTATTTTTGACACCATCAACACGTTGCTAAACTATAATAATGAGTCCATGGTAATAAGATTTATGCACGCCCTTGTCAGCAAGATAAGGAACGAAAACGCAAGGGGTATTTTGCTTTCCGTCGGGAACCTGAAGGAAGGTATGGAATCACAGCTCACGCAGTTTTGTGATAAAAATATTACAGTATAGGTGATAAAATGGCAGACTATATGATAAATATTATTCTGGGATTTGCCGGGCTTGCTGTTGTGCTCCTGATGAACCTTGTAATAATCAAGAAAGTTTACTCCCACAGGGATCAGTTTACAGGCCTGATGAGCAGCTTCTACAAGAATTTGGGTGAGTTTTTTATAGGCCTACTGTGTGTCCAGCTGATATTTCCACTATATATCATTCAACTGAATTTCCTGCGGGCTGAAGCAATGCTAATTGACAACGATATGATTTTCTTTGAGCGTATGTACCTGGCACTCTTTGTCATCATAAACATAGCCCTGTTTTACGTAGCAGCAAAACTCCTTGACAACATGGACAAGCTAGCCGGCGCCTACAGTTTTTCCAGCAAAAAGTTCCCGTCACCCAAAAAACCCGCCCCAAAAAAGATGAGTCTGCGCAATTTGTACTTCGCGCCTGAAGAAAACAATAAAAAATAATTATTCAGTGATGTTCTAAAGTGAGAATTATTTGTCTAAGTTCGTGTAGATTTCTTCGTTAGGATAAGCCACTATTCCGTGCTTTGCTGTTATCTCAAAAGGTATGAGCTTCTTTTGGTGTTTGGCCCCGCGCAGCTTCAGAACTTCTATGGCATTTATGCGCACACTCTCTTTCCTTATGTTGTACAGAACTATAACACCATCCGCCAGGAATTCTTCATCGCCGGTCTTGCTGAAAATTGTTGGTATCTGCTCTGTTTCTGTTATGAGGAATGTGTTGGCGCCTATCTTTTCCAGCAGTCTGAAAAACTGCTCGATGTATATGCGGTAGCTGTCCTCCTTGCCTGCAAAAGCCGATGCGACCGCTGTCAGCGAGTCTAAAATAATTTTGTCCGGTTTGAAGCCACTTGGTATCATGCCAGGTATGCTGTCAAACTCTATCATTAGTTCGCCCTTTGCTTTTGTGAGTAATGCTTCCACAGAGCGTGAAATCTCAAAAGGATCAAGGCGCTTGATAATCAGTTTCTTCTGTTTTATCCACTTGTCAGGGCTCCATCCGAAGTCTTTCATGTGCTGCTTCAGGCGTTCCTCGTTTTCTTCCAGCGATAGGTAGATGCATTTCTCGCCGCGCTCGCAAGCATAGGCAATAGTCTGCAGGCAGAAGATAGTCTTTCCTGTCCCTGCGCCGCCTGCTATGAGAATCGCGCTTCCCTTTGGTATGCCATCTTCAAGCATTTCATCGAATCCAGGCACTCCTGTTTTTATGTAACCTTTTGTAGGTTTTGGCCCAAGATGGCCGATAGCATTATCAATGTCTTTCCTTGTGTCGAAAACCTCTTCTTGAGTATGTTCGTCTTTGGCACCTTTGCCGCGAGATCTTTCCTCGATACGCTCCTTTATTTCATCTGCCGTGGGAACATGAAATTCAGACCCTTTCTTTCCCTCGTTTTTCTCTTCCTTTGTGGTTAATGCATGCTTCTCCTCATGTCTTTTCTTAGTTTTTATTTTTTCATCTGTCCTGAGACGCATAATCTCCTTGGCATTCATCTTGCCCGTTGTAGCGGTGTTTTTGAGAGCAGCAACATTCTTCTTGATTTCTTCGGGTGGAACTGTTTCTTTTTCAGTTTTCTTTGCATCGCCTGACGGTTTAGTAATCTTAACATCTTTTAGCTTGGGCGTTTTTTCCGCCTTTATCTTAGCCGCCTTTCTTGCTTTTAGTTTAGTTGTTTTTTTTGCGTCCAATTCAGCAAGCCGCTTCTCCTTTAGTCTGAGCTTCTTTTCCTTTAGCTTGGCCAATTTGATAGTTTTTAGATNNTCCGATTTTCTTCGCAACGCGTGAAGTATCTTTAGCGATTTGATTAAGCATATTATTTATGCCAAAATCTTTGCGTTTCTTTTTTACCATAGTTTAACCTGATTTCAATATAGGATTTCATGATATTTAAAAAGAATCCGCCATAAGATTTGTGGATTCTTTTATACCGGAATACCACGGTCTAAAAACGGTGGTATTCCTTGTATAAATGTCCGCACCTATTTCTTTTCGGCCTTGGCAACCAGCAGCCGTGTTGTAACGGCGACATCAGGATTGACAGAAATGCTGTCTATTATTCTATCTAAGACAGCTTGACGTTTTATATGGACGCCAAAGCCCACCAATCTATTAAATTCTAAAATAGATTCCCTTCTCCCTATAAATATAGTCCACATTCCTAGTCTATCATTTCTTTCCTTAATAGTATGCAATATATTAAAATTCTTCAACAAATGAGAAATAAACTTCACTTCTCTTTCATTTTTCATTTCTAATTTTATATAAAAATACTTGTTAAAATAAGCAGTTCCTTCACCTATCATTATCCCACGAACATAAGATGAGGCATAATCCGGATAAATTAAAGAAATGTCTTTCACAGTCTTTTCCATCGAAAGGAACAAATCAATAACAATGGATCTATCAACACAAACTCGATACTTCACTTTTTTATTATAAGAACCAGAAGAAAATTTTATCTTATTTTGGGGTAAATTAAGTTCTTGTAAAATATGTTCTTTTTCAATATTTTGGAAGTCTTTATCCTTAGGTATTATTACATTTATATAAAAATCTAGATTCGGTAAGTATTTTCTAATCCAACCAATAAAATGATTTATTACATATATCTCAGAATTAGTAAATCTAAACTTCCTAGGAGTCTTTTTCCCGCTTAGACCTGTGTCACCCTCTGCCAAATATAGTGAATATCCTTCTAAAAAATCTTCATCGATTTTTATAATTCTAGGTATTTTTATTATTCCATTAGAGTGTGACCCAGAAGATCTGAATCCAATTATTTTATCGAACACAACTTCCTTCGGTATTCCAACATCTAACGACATTTTAACTATTCTAGAAAATTGAAATGTCATTGCATATTTTTTAAACATGTATCTAAAGGTGCAAGGTTTCAATTTTAATTCATTTTTATTGTAACTTGAAAGAGTTCCATAAATTGCCTTTATTTTATTCCTTAGTTCAAAAACAAAATCCTTTTGAAGAGCGACATAAATATTTTTATTTGATAATAGACTTTCGTATGTATCCACATTGAATCTATTCGTCATAACCACTACCCAAAACAATATTTGAATGCCTAATATAAAAGTTTTTAGTTATTACAAGATACAATAAATCACTTTGACTTTTCAATCTTAGCAACTAACAATCTAGTATTAACTGCTACGTCAGGTGTCACGGAAATTGAGTCGATATGGCTACGCACTAAAAACTTTGTAAAATCTGGGAATGAGCTTGGTGCATCCCCGCAGATACCCACGACGCGTTTGTGCTTATGTGCTGTCGCTATCAAATTCGTTATAAGCGTCTTGACAGCAGGGTCGCGTTCGTCAAACTCCTTTGCAAGCATCTGACTGTCCCTGTCAATGCCAAGCGTAAGCTGCGTCAAATCATTGCTGCCGATAGAGAAGAACTTAAATCGCTTTGAAAACTCCGCGGCAGAGATAACATTCGAAGGAATCTCCGCCATAACGCCCAGCTCTGCCTTAACCTTTTCGCTGTTTATTATTTTTATTGCCTTGTCTGCTTCTCCCAATGTGCGGCAAAAAGGAAGCATGATTTTAATATTATCCAAACCCAGTTCATCATAACATTTGTTTATCGCTTTAAGTTCAAGACGAAAAGCAGGCTCATAAACGCCAATATACCTTGAAGTGCCCCTCCATCCAATCATTGGATTCTCCTCTCGTGGCTCGAAAGGTTCACCGCCCTTCAGGTCGCGGTATTCATTGGTCTTGAAGTCGCTGAATCGTATGGTAACTGGCCGCGGATAGAACGAAGCAGCTATCTTTGCGATGCCTGCAGCAAGTTTGTCAATAAATATGTTTTCCCGGCCCTGTTTTATCATAGCCAAAGGATGCTCAGCTATGGCATCGTTTATTATGAACTCCTCCCTGGCGAGTCCTACACCATCAACCGGGAGCAGTGACGCGTCAACCGCTTCCTGCGGCTCGCCGATATTTACATACACTTTTGTACGGGTTTTCGGCATTTTCTTGATGTCATGCTCGTTTTTCTGATACTTGAGAGCACCTTTCCAAATTTTACCTGTTTCACTTGTACAATCTATAGTTACTGTGCCGTGTAATTTTTTTGTAGCATTTTTAACTCCGACGATAGAAGGAATTCCCAATTCTCTACTCACTATCGCGCAGTGTGACGTGCGTCCACCTTCTTCTGCAATTATACCAGCAGCTATCTTCATTACAGGTTCCCAATTAGGATCAGTTGCTGTCGTGACAAGAATCTGACCTTTCTTGAACTTGTTTATCTCGCGTACATTCCTTATTACATTTACTTGACCAGAGGATATCTTTCTTCCAACAGCAGCGCCTTCTGCCAGCACTGTACCTTTTTCCTTTATTCTGTACTCCTCGTAGATGTTCGTTTGCTTGGCATGAACTGTAACAGGTCGCGCCTGTATGATGTAAATTTTATCATCTTTAGCCCATTCTATATCCATCGAACATCCATAGTGTTCTTCAATTATTTTTGCATATTTCGCCAGCTGTTCTGCCTCTTTATCGCTTATGGAGAATGTCTTTTGCATGCCTGGCGAAACTTTCTTTTGTTTGACACCAAATATGGATCGTATCTCCATGACATTCTTGACACCAAGATTCTTCTCTATGAGCTTGCCGTTCTTTTTGAATATCCAGAACTCATCCGGCGTCACGCGGCCCTGTACAATGTAGTCGCCAAGACCATAACTGCTGTTAATGACGATGAAATTTCTATGTCCGCTGTCCGGGTCAATCGTGAACATTACTCCACTAGCTTTAGAAAATATTTGCTTCTCTACGGCAACCGACAGATAAACGCGGAAATGATCAAACTTTTTGTCCTCCCTGTAGGAAATGGCCCGGTCAGTGAACAGCGAGGCAAAGCAATCCTTCACGCGTCGCAGTAAATTCTTTTCATCAATATTAAGATAGCTCTCCTGTTCTCCTGCAAAAGACGCCGAATTGTGAGTAACGATATTGCCTATACCAGATGCGAAATTTTCAGTTTCAGGCACCGTAAAATCATAAACCCAAGAGTTGTAAGGAACTTCTTCTATCTGGACAATAGTATCCCAGATTATATCATCACTTAATACTTCGGTCAACTGCACTAAACCATGATCGCTTAGTGTTTCCTTGAACTTGGTTACACCATAATTCGAATAAGTATTGACTGATTTATTCCATGGTACAGAACCCTTTATGAACTGTCCTCTTTCATTATAGTTGGTATATTTCTCAGTTTCTTTTTTTACAATACCATCATCATAAAATGCCCTTTTACAGTTGTGACAAAAGTATCTTTGTTTGTCTTTATACTTACTAGTCCTTCTTACAGTCTTTAGGCATAGCGGACAAAAAAAGCCGGTAAAAACGCGTTTAGTCAAATTATTTTCTATCTCATTTCTGATACTCAACGCTATAATATTGGATATTTTTATAGAATTTTTAAATTCAAAATGTTTACTCGATAAGTTGTATTTTTCTATAGCTTGGTTTAATTTATTCATTTTCCTTTCATCCATAAAACCTATCATATCTCTGAACTTTGCAAAATTTTTGAAAGGTATGGACAAATCAAAACTTGATTTCTTTTTATGCATATAGAATTCTATGCCAAGTATACCCAACAATGTTGCTATGCCAGAGATTAATTTTTCGGATGTTGAAGAATAACTAACGGTTTTTGAAACAGTCCCATCGCCATCAAAACAACCCCTCAAGAACTCTCCTATGATTTCTCTAGAACATGAAAAAATAAATGAAGGTACTTGTTTTGTATGACATGTTCTACCTTTGCCTTTTATTTTCTCATCCGGAATGCTACAATTTTCGTTTAAAAATCTGGTGAGAGCCTTGCAATAAAATCTAAATGAATATTTATTTATTTTATTTTCTGAATTAATTCCGAGTATGCCTACAAAGTCCCTAACTCTTTCGATTATTTTTTCGTTCGAATTGGTTATTATAACACCATTGTTCTTATAGGTGGTTCCCTCTGCAGTATAAATGCCCAAGAAGTAAGCAAAGTCTTTTGTAATAGGTATTTTTCTAGGCAAGCCACTCTGAATAGTCCAATTAGTCGAATTGTTTCTTATCATTATCTTGTCATTTTGCTCAACAACACCATACTTTGAGATATAGTCTAAAATATCTATTTCATCCAGATCGTTTAATTGTGGAATATTTCTCGCAACAGGTATTTTTTCTTTACCTGTCAATTCTGACATTTCAATAACTCTTGGCTGCAGTGTACTTTCATCGAGCACAATTAAGCTATGGTTAGGTGATATTGTAATTTTTCTTCCTGTGGCTGTTGTGAGCCTATACAATACGTCATTATTTGCCTTATGTCTATAGATATTCGAAGCTCTTTTCCATTCGGTCTTGAAAGAATTCATAGACAATACTTCAATGTCGTCGGTTGGTTCGTGTATATCAAATAATTCCTTAATTTTACCAAAAAATGACTTTCCATTGAGTTTTACAAATACATACTCGTCTTCGGATATGCTAGGCAAATCTTCTGCTGTTGCGCTGCTTCTAACGGCAACAAATCTGCTGCCGAGAGTGTGGTAAGACGAAAGTATTTGTTTTTCTAAATCAGCGGGAAAAGAAGCGGCTTTGATTAAACTTCTAACCTCCGACCCAGCGCGCTTTAGTTCCTTGATTTTCTTTATGTCTGTGTTGCCAATTATCCTTCTTATCTCCGCATCCAGTTTATTTTCACGGATAAAATATCTGTAAGCATCAGCTGTTACAGCAAAACCATTAGGCACGGGCAGCTTCATAGAAAAAAGCTCGCCCAGTGAAGAGGTCTTGCCGCCGACCAGCGCGACATCTTTGCGGCGGATTTTGCTGAAAGGCAAAACGTATGACGTAAGCGAATGATGCCTTCGGCGTCCGTCTGTTTTGCGTCTTTTGGCTTTGTATTTCATTTGAATCACTATACAATTACACAATAATTATTGGTGTCCATAGTTATAAATTTAAAAAGACTTCGGGTTTCCTAGACATATGGAAGATGGCATGAAAGATTATTATGAAAAATTACGGAAAGACTTTCTAATTTACAGCTTCATGAATATGCAGCTTCTTGCGACTGATGGTTCCTTGCCATTTGCACAACAAGTTTATACACATTTATGCAAATACGTAAAGGAAGAGCTTGGGGACGGCAGCTTCTTGGAGCCGTTAGGTCATGTCAGATTCGAAAGGTTCGCCTGTGGAGAAGCCATACCTAGAATACAAACCAATGTTAGGAGATCTAATGTATACGTGATTAACCAATTCTTGCCTGAACTTCCTGAAGTAATAGATTCGGGACCGAATGAAGGTCTTATGAGACTCTACATACTCGATGAAGCCCTGAGAAACTCTTCACCCGCAGAAATAAATTATATACTACCATTCATACCATATCTTCGTCAAGACAGAATAGATAAACCCAGAGCACCAATATCTGCAAGAAGGGTACTAAGAATGATATCAGATCCAGAGTCTCGCATAATGGCAAGAATAGTAACATTTGACCTTCATGCAGCTCAGGAACAGGGCTTTTCAAGTGTAATGATGGATCATCTTTTTTCAGAGCCTTTGTATTTTCAACATTTTACGCAAACCGAAGACCCACATTGTGTTACATTCGTATCACCTGATGCGGGTGGTGCAAAGCTTGCAGAAAGATATGCAAGAGCAGTCGGCGCCCAGCACACATCTATACAAAAAAGCAGCAGATACGAAATCAATGAAGCTGATGCTCTTGGATTGGCTAACCCAGAGTATGTAGGCGGGAAGAAGGTAAAAATACCGGACGATATTGTGGACACGGCAGGTACGGTAACAAAAGCGGCGGATTTGGTTAGAAAACATGGTGCAACATCAGTGGAAGTATATGCACCACACCCTGTCCTAAGTGTAGACAAACATGGCGTACATGCAGAGGATAAACTAAGAAATGCAGGGGTTACTCTTCTAACCACGGATGGTTTGATAAGAAGTCCAGAATACTTGGAAGAAAATAAGGATGTTATAAGAATCGTGTCTCTGGCTCCATTAGTAGCAAGAGCTATATATGAAATACAAAAACCCCACGGGTCTGTATCAAAACTATTTGAATATAGAAAAGATGTAATTCAATAGAACTTAGTCTTCCCGACCTTTCTCTTGTTGGTTTTGACCCAGGCGCGTGTGACGACTTTCTGCACAGCTATCCATTTCTTGTCAGCTATGAACTCCTTTTCCACAGCCTGGGCAATCTTATGGGCCTCGGTGTCCACATCAAGATTGTAGGTTTGTGACACATGCTTCTCCACAGCCTCATGAATAAGTATTGGCAGGACGCCATGATCATCCAGATTCCTGTCATAGTAAACCACGGGTCTGTCTTTTGACCAGGTGCCAACATCCCTTACCTTCCTCCGGACAGCCTTGTAGCGAAGTTTCTTGCCATCAAAAGTAAGGCCTATGATTTTTCCGTTAAAGCTGACGTGCCTGACATGTTTTTTGGAAAGAGTTTCTATAAGCAATCTTTTGCGTTCCTTGACTATTTTGTAAGCATATCTGAGAAAGACTTTGTGACTCCTGTAAGTAAGCAGCCTTTCCGCTGTTTTCTTGTCAACCCACCTGTACGTAGAATGTTCAAAAGAAAGTTTCATTTTTCCGCCCAGATATTCTACAAGAAAAGCTTTCTGCACAGAGCTCGTGTGACCGTGTATGTTTTCGTGGTGGTAGAATATTTCCGGCGGCAGCTTTACAATAAGTTTGACATTCTTTATTCCCGTTTCTTCTCGTAACTCGCGTAGCACCGCCTGTCTGGCAGTTTCTTTCTCAACGTGGCCCTTGACAAACTCCCAGCCATGCCAATGAAGTTTTCTCTTTAAGACAAGAAAACGTCCCCGCTTATCAAATACAACAGCTGCAACCATTGTTCGCATGAGTAGAATTGTACTAGGTCATTAATATTTGTAATGCCAGATACGATTTTAATAGTTTAATATCATAGAAAAAGTATGGTTGGCACTGATTCTAGAGAAGGGCATTCAAAATGGCTAGCGACTCACGATCCATTGCTATGGAAAATTGTGTACGAGCCAGATGTCTGCCCCAAATACGGAACGCCTGAGCACATAAAATTAGGTGGCAGCGTCGGACCTGTTTACGAGCCACCAAGATGGATGGAAGATGCCATAAGAGAAGCGAGGCAAAAAAATGAACGACTTCCATAAAGGCTCCCTTGAAGTTGTCTGCGGACCCATGTTCTCCGGCAAAAGCGAGGAACTAATAAGAAGAATGAAGCGTGTGCAGATAAGCGGAAAAAAGTTTATTATATTCAAACCTGCCCTGGACAACCGCTATGACGCTAATCATGTAGTTTCCCATGACCAGCGCAAGCTAGAAGCAGTTATAACAAGAACCGATACGCTTGCAATAAAATATATAGAAGATGTCGTGGATAAAGAGAATCCAGAAGTCATAGCGATTGACGAAGGCAATTTCTACGCCATGGAAATAGTGTTCATGATTGAAAAATGGGTATCAGAAGGCAAGCGTGTCCTTGTCGCCGGCCTGGACACAAATTTCCGCGGTGAGACATTCGGGCCCATGGGCGAACTGCTTGCCCGCGCTGACTACGTTGACAAGCTAAAAGCCATATGCATGAAGTGCAAGAATCGCGAAGCTGTTATGACACAACGCCTGATAAACGGCTTACCGGCAAAGCGATCCGACCCGACAATACTGGTGGGCGGCTTTGATAGCTACGAGGCACGCTGCCGCGAGTGCCATGAACTGCTTGATTAGCGCAGTGCGCCATTAATTATTATTATATATCTCTTTCGACTACAAGCTCCTTTTATAATATTTTCTTTCCTCAGAAGATGGAGTCTTCTGGGAACTCGAGGAAACCAAAGGTTTCCTCGAGTTGACCGCAAGCCACTTTCTTTTCTAAAGAAAGGGACTTAGCTAAGCAACTGCGCCAAGTTCTTCGTGAATTCTGCCTGTGATAAAACCTGATCACAAATTTCTTCTGCAATCTTTCTCATTTCTGTCTGAACATGTGACAAATAGCCAATAATTCTGATATTATATTTTGATTTTATTTCCTGCAACTGGTCAGCGGTAAGAAATCCATTAAGGTCAACCAGCAGACCATCAGGCATCTGATAATCTATCCTGTTTACAAGCTCCTCAAAATTGCCGTTGAAAACGACCTTTGCCTCAACAAATTTTGCAGACTCGGTTATCCTTGCTATAAAGAACAAGTCCGTAACAGCCGCATAAAACGTCTTCATTATAACCTTTTTCTTTGGGAAAGAAAAATCTTAGTGAAAAAGAAACATATTACTTTTTCGTCAGTGCCAAATTTATAATATTTTATTTGACCGCAAGCCCCTTTTTTCTAAAAAGGGCTTAATGCGAGGGGGCGGAATTTCAGGCCTCAACCAGCTTCTTTCCGCTGGAGCTTTCTTTTGAAGAAAGGGCCATTTGAACCGCCGAACGGACTAACCGACAAGGTTTCCTAATGCCGATTTCTGAGCATCGCATCAATCCTAAGCTTCGCCTTGACTAATCTTGCGCCTTTGACCATGCTTGGCTACCCTCGCGTATCTTTTACCCTATTAATCAACAAGGTTTTTATAAGAATTAAAGCATACTATTAACATGGAAAGAAAGCGCATAATACTAATTTTAATTATTCTAATTGCTTTAGTGGCATTTTTCTGGCCAAAAGAGTATGCAACAAGTGGGGGTTTTGGACCGTTTCCAAAATCAAATGAATGTAATTGTTTAGGATTCGAGTACGACAATTATCCAGAAAGGTGCAATGACTGTCAGACAGTGTACTTTTGTTCAGGTATACCTTATGACTGCCAAAAACTAGCGCCCTAGTTTTTTAACTTTAGCAATAGCAATAATATTTTTTGGATACTTTTTAAAAGCCTTGTCGCTGCTATAGAAGACCCTGACACTGGAGAAGTATTTATTCAGAAGGCTTTGCAACTCATCCTTATCGTAGAGATANNTGCGCCGTCCTTTGCTACACGTGCTATTTCTTCAAGAATCTTCTTCCGGTGGTTCCATTTTATGCAGTGAAATGAACTGGAAAAATGCACGCTATCAAAAGAGTTGTCGCAAAAAGGAAGATGCAACGCATCGCCGCACGCAAGAAGTATTTCAAGATTTTTCTTTCTTGCCTTTTTAGCCGCCATTTTTATCATACTTGAAGAAAAGTCAACACCAACTACGATGCCTTCAGTTTTTATGAA
>DUFR01000016.1:18554-19153 GCA_013331845.1 Candidatus Aenigmatarchaeota archaeon
CGCTATGCCCTGTTTTTCGTGTATACTGGCTGGATTTAATTCTTTGTGCTTTTTTCTACGATATCAACAAACTGTTTCGCCGTGACAATCTTAACGCTCTCATACTCCTTTAATTCAAGCAGATGCCTGTCGCCAGAAACAATATAATCTGCATCGCACGAAACGGCGCATGCAAGTATCTTGTTGTCTTCTGGGTCTGATTTGACGGCATCGACTTTCCTGTTGACCGCAACAATATCGGAGTATTCAACTATCAATCCTATCTGTCTCTGTATCATTTCGTCAGGCTCTTCAAAATCCCGCCGTAATACACGTTCCAGTTCTTGCAGAATCTCCACGGATGTAAATACCCCGACCTTCTTTTCCAACGCAAATTCAACTGCTCTGTGCGGGTTGCCTTTTTCCCAGAAAATCGACGACACAAAAATATTCGTATCGAAAACGGCCTTAATCATGCGTTACTCCCTGCCTTTCTGGATTCTTTTTGCCACGTCATTCTCGTTTCTGATGCCCTTTTTCCTCGCAAATGCGCTGCCGAATCTTGTCAGTTCCCTGAATTCTTTCTTTGGGTCGGTGATGGATATCTTTTTCATCAGCAC
>DUFR01000039.1:0-19434 GCA_013331845.1 Candidatus Aenigmatarchaeota archaeon
GGCGCGCCGTCAAAGGTATCGTCTATGCCGCCGCAGTTCGTTGTCACTATTGCCTTCGAGAACACAGTAGGACACGTTGCTACAGAAACATTTGTCAGTGATATCGTCTGCGTTCCTCCTGGTCCCATTGTGACAGTAGCAAATCCTGTCGAATGGTTTTGCCCTGTGGTGTTATATACCTGGACGCTGTTTATCGCCAGCGTCGTGTATCCTGTATTCTTTACAACAACTCTTGCATTGCCTGTTGCGACGGTACCTGCTGTTATGTACACATCTGATATGCTTATCTGCGCGTTCGAACATGCTACAGCTTCCGTGGTCTTGTTTGACACGGCTGATGTAGTAGTTCTTGTAAGCGTCGAGAACCAGCCCATGATTAATGTTGCTATTGCAACTGTGAATGCTATCAGCAATACAGCTGCTATGAGCGGTGATATTCCTTTCATTTTTGTCTCCTCAATTACGTAAGATATTGTCAAGCTCGGTATATATACTTTTGTGCGCACGATGACTCGGATAGAATACCATGCGACAAATGGAAGCAGCTCTGGTGTGGGGTTTTGAAATCTATATAAGACGGGGAGTGACAATTATTATCATGACAAAGGGAGTTTCACCACTGATTGCATCGGTTCTTCTCATAGTTATTGTTGTCAGCCTGGTTGCTATAATTTCCGGCTGGCTCAATACCTTCATGACGGACACCCGTGAGACGGTCTCAAACAGGACAGACGCAAGCGTCCAGTGCACTGGCGCGAGTCTTGTCATCGAGACTGTTTATGCGAATTTTGCGAATGGCACAGCAGCCAATGCAAGAGCTATAGTAAAAAATGACGGTGTTACAGACAAAGTTTCAATCGTATCTGCTCAGCTATACAATACAACAGGATCGAACTTCTCGGTAACTTCACCCATGCCGGTGACCGACTTTGCTCCCGGGGCAATAAGAACGCTTATTTTTGAGAACGTAAGCCTTCCAAGCTGCTCTGCATTTTCCCAGATCGTTGTTGCAACCCAATGCTCTTCTGCCAGGTTCAGGACACATCTGGAAGGCTGCTAAAAGCTCCTTTTCTTGGGAAGAAAAGTAGCTTGCAGTCAAAAGAACATATTACTGAGATTGGTTCGCTGCGCTCGCAGATTAGAAAAACCCACACACGGAAATTACAGGAGTTTTTTACTCCAGCTTCTTCAAGACAACAACTTTAATATCTTTCCCTTTAAAATTAGCATGGAGGCTAGATTGGGTGGGTAGCGGGCACCTGTACAAATCCCTTCTTTGTAAAGAAGGTCTTTGTGAACCCTAAGAAACAAAGGGCTTCGCAAATATTAGGGGTTTGAGGGATTGCCATCAACCCGCTTTAGGTGGAATCGAAGCCTGAGGGCGTTGCACGAAGTAAGGCGAGCCCGATCCCAGAGCGTCGAAGCTCAGTCCTGAGGGATTGTGTTTATAGCGAAACAGGTCAGATCCGGAAGGAGGCAGCCTTAAGTTATGGGCATGATGCTTTCGGGAGCGCTGAGTGGAGCAATGGTTTCGGATCAACTCTTCTTGTTCCGTGTTGCCACCGAAGGCGTGCCTCCATTTAACTCCTTTCTTTGGTAAAGAAAGTAGTTACCAGTCAAAAAGAAAATATTATTTAAAAAGAAAAATTTGTGATAATTATGGAACTGAGAGAAGTGCGAGATTTGGTAATTGCTGCAGTTGTGCTCTCGGCTGTCTTTGCTTATCAAGGCCTGAACACAAACACCTTTATTGCCAACCTTCCTGCAGCTGTTCTCGGGGTTGCCCTTGGCTTTCTGCTGCATGAGCTAGCACACAGGTTTTTCGCGCGCAAGTACAAATGCCACGCACAGTTTCAGCTATGGCCGACCGGAATGCTGCTGGCTGTTGTCCTTGCGTTTGTAAGCAACGGCTCGTTTATTTTTGCTGCGCCGGGCGCTGTCATGATACACGAGGCAATTGATGTGTGGGGAAATGTGACACCTCTGGGAAAGAAGAAATATGGTATTGTTTCGCTGGCGGGCCCTGCCGTGAACATCGGGCTGGCTGGAATATTCTTCGCTATGAATCTTATCAATCCGCTGCCTATTTTCTCTTTTGCGATGATGGTTAACGTGTGGCTCGCTGTCTTTAACATGCTTCCCATACCGCCACTGGATGGCTCTAAGGTGCTGGCATGGGACAAAAGAATATGGGCAGGTGTTTTTATCTTCCTGATAGCTGTCTTTCTCGGCACAGGAATATAACTTATAATTCTTTTTTTGACTGAATTTTGATGACTTTATTTTTTGCTAAATGTGAATGCACAGGTTCGCTCTGGTTATTATTGTACATTTACTTTGCCCGGCGCTTTTCCTTACTTGAAAAATTTATTTAAGCTTGCCAGACAAGAGTTTAGTATGATAAACCCATTCGTATGGTTTGTTCTCACGCTACTGGTGGCTTTGAGCAACATAATACTCAGCACGCTTGTTTACACCTATCTTTCCATGCAGAAAAATCTTAACAAAGACCTCAAGAAACTCAAGCAGATAGCACTTTTCTACGCTGCCGGAATGACAATAGCGCTCGCGGCTGCACTTACACTTCTTGCTTTAGTTATGTTATAGCGTGATTTAATGAAAGGCATAACAACAGTTATAGCGATTCTGTTGCTTCTGCTCATAACACTTTCGGTTACAGGAATAACAGCGATTTTTATAAACAGACTTACGGACATGGCCGGCCAGTCGGCACAAAATGAAGCGTCGAGCCAGATAATTAAAATTTCAAAACAAGTAATTATAGATTCCTGGAGTTCTTCTTCGGTTTCCATAAGAAGCATAGGCTCGGGCAGGATAGCCAGCAGCGAATTAGCAGTTTATGTAAATTATAAGATGGTAACATGCTCGCCGCAACTTTCAGATTTTACGCCCAACACGATGCAAACCTGCAATTTCAGCCCTGCCTGTTTGCAAGGTCAGCCAATAAAGGTTACTTCGCCTGCCACCAGCGTGGAAATACACTGCTGAGTAAAATGCCGAAGATGGGCATCAAATCGCGACAGGGCTGCTTCCTGCGTGCCAGCTTTGGCGCGGGCGGATTCGCACTTTGTAGAGACGCTCTGAATTATCATCGAGAATTATAGCAACGCCCTTTAGCTTTGGAAGTTCGTTGATGTATTTTCCTATATCAAAGAGAAGATAGGTCTGCATGATCGCCTTCAGGGCATCGACGTCATTTTTTGCCGTAAGACGATGTGAAATTATCATGTCGGTCTGCGCAAGAGCGTCAGGGTGCAGCTTTTCGGGCCGCTGCGTTGCTAGGACAAGGGTTATTCCTGGCTGCCTGCCTTCTTTCACTATTCTGTTGAGCGGTTCTGTGGCTGATGTTATTCCATCATTTGGCAGAAAGTTGTGAGCCTCGTCTATAAAAATCCACGGCATAGGTGTCCGTTTTATTGTGGCAATTTCTATCTCTGCTAATTCTTCTTTGCGCCGCGCTTCAACACGCTCGATGAAAATTTTCTTGCTTGCCAGGCCGACAAGCAGCGCACGAACATTCTGCGGCGTCAGGCTGATGTCAAGTATGGTCATCTTTCCCGGCTCGAGCAACGGAGGGACACGCGAGGATCCGAATATTCCCCATGTTTTTGCCGCCTCGAATCTGTTCTCCAGAGCAAGTTTTTCATTCCCGAAGCCCTCGCTTGATTTTATTGATTTTATTATATCATCAATGGAGTAGTTGCCTGTCAATTTTGTCACGGAGCGCTGCAACAGGATTCCAAGTGGCTCGTTTGAATCAAGGTTGAATACGCCCAGCCAGTCTTCTGCAGAGATTTCTGAAGGTGCGAAGGAAAAAGTTTCGTCAAAATCAACACCGGCTGTTCTGAAGATTTTTTCCTGACCTTCTGGCACGTAAACCTCGACGTTGAAACCCGACGGCTTCATATCCCATTCCTTCAGCGCGGCGGCGTCTTTCTCCGAAGGCGACTTCATGGTCCAGTAAATTCCTTGGGTGTCAATAATAATGCCACAGAGATTTCTTTTGACGTGGGGCGGCAACTTCATCATCTCTTCCATTATCACGCCCATCGTAAACGAGTTGTGAACAATTATGTCGTTAGCAACAAAATTATGATAATCAGGGACAGATATGTCATAGACCTCAAATTCTCCTTCAAGCATTTCAACAGAAACTATTGTGTCAAGAAAAATAGAATTAGTTAATAATGCCTGATTATTCGATTTGGAGATGTTTGTGTCAGTGACAATTATCTGTGAACCAATTGATAAATCAGCAGCAGGTCTCCATCCTGTTTGTGTTAGCAAAGGATGTTCATGCGTAAGTTCAATCTCACGTCCGGTAGACAATTTCATCTTAAGAATTCTGTTTACATTTCTTTTGTAAAAATGAGATTTTTTTGCAGGAACGATTTTGCCGTGCGAATCAAGTGCAAGAATACGTTTATAATTTTTTTCTAGGTCTTTAATCGGTATTTTGCTTCCATCCTCTAAAGTGATTAAAGTACTATCAAGAACGCATTTGCCTTCTCCTCTCTTGCCGCTTATGGTTATTATGTGGGGACGCAGCACGTCGAGCAGCACTGGCGTTGTCATATGCGTCTCCTCGCCTGTGCCGACCAGATGCTTGCCCATGAAAAGGGTTCCGGTGGTGCCGTACTTCTTTGTGTCGTCCTCATCGCGGCCTACAATCACTTCTGGCATAAGTATCAATAAAGTATAGGGCAGCAGTTAATTAATAAGTAAGCGAACAGCACAGTTAGCGTCAAGGAACGCCCTTTGCATTCGCTTAGTTCAACTTTATATGTTTAATTATTCACTTATTTTCTTAATGAAAATATCAGAACTTAAGGACGGAGCCGGGAAGGTCAACATTGAGGCAAAGATTGTCGAGAAAGAAGCTGCCCGCGAGATAAACACAAAGTTCGGAAGAACCAAGGTTTGCAATACAGTTCTCGAGGATGACAGCGGCACGATAGTTCTTGTTCTCTGGGGAGACGACACGGAAAAAGTCAACCAGGGCGACACCGTGAAGATAGAGAACGGCTATGTAAAGGAATGGAACGGCACACTCCAGCTCAATGTAGGCAAATACGGCAAGATAAGTGTTGCGTAGCCGAACGTGTTCTTGATTAGGATTTTAACCCTAATAAAACATACGCTTATTAAGCATCATCGACAAAAGAAATATCATGAAATGCTTTAATGCAAGAACATTTCTTTTAAACGGTGTTTAAAATGAAAAATGAAATGTACATTGTCGGTGCGATTCTGATTGTCGGGCTTATTGTTCTGGCGGCTTTGCCAAAACCTACTCCTATTCCTACGAGCCAGAACGAATCACTGAAAAAATTCGCTTCTTATGACGAGCTGAAAAGTTTCATACAAGCAAACAGCGAGGCGCAGTCATATGGCGGTTATGCATTGGGCGGCGCGATGAGGGAAACCGCATTCATGACAGCGGCAACAGACAAGAGCAGTGCAACACCTTCTAGCGACTATTCCACTACAAATATTCAGGTTGCAGGCGTTGACGAGGCTGATATTGTCAAGAATGACGGCAAGTACATATATACTGTTTCCGGCAACAACGTGGTTATTGTTGATGCTTACCCTGCTCAAGATGCAAAGATAGTTTCACAGATAAATCTCAGCGGTGTCAGCAATATTTTCATAAATGGCGACAGATTGGTTGTATTTGGCAACCAATACAATGATTATATTGATATAATGCCTTTTGAAAAAATGTCGGCAGGCGCACCAACTTCAGGCGCGACACCTTCGATAGTAGCCGACATCATGATGCCACGATATCCGTATTATAATACCCAGTCTTCTTTCATAAAAGTCTATGATGTTTCAGACAGATCGCAGCCTAGGCTTGTCAGAAATTTAACAGCCAGTGGCTCTTATTCTGACTCAAGAATGATAGGCAACCATGTGTACGCTATCACCAGCGAGTATGTCTATAATGGCGGCGTTATACCCATGCCCTATTTTATGGAAGATGGAATTGCGCTGAGGGAGTTTCCTGACATATATTACTTTCCCATTCCAGACAGTTCCTACAACTATGTGAACATCGTAGCACTGAACATACTGACCGATGAAACAGCGACAAAGACATTTATGATGCCTTCATCGCAGACCAACTATGTGTCACAGAATAATATTTACCTTACTTACCAAAAATGGGCGAGTTATGCTGACTTTTATGACAGAATCATTGACGAAGTTTTAATTCCAACTTTGCCCCAGTTCAAGCAAAAAATAGACGAGATACGAGGCTACAACATAAGCAGCACTTCAAAATATAACGAGATCCAGACGTTGATGCAGAATTATGTGGCTAGTCTATCACAGGACCAAATGAGCACCCTTCAAAACTCAATGCAGGAAAAAATGACTGTTATACAGCAGGATATTGAGAGAGAACGACAAAAAACATATATCAGCAAGATTTCTGTCAGCGGCAGCCAGATTGATTACAAAGGTCAGGGCTCTGTGCCAGGCAATGTTCTGAACCAGTTTTCCATGGATGAATACAATGGTTACTTCCGCGTTGCCACGACTGTTGGCGAAGTCTGGAACGGGGACTCGAGAAATAATGTTTATGTGCTTGATTCAGAGCTGAAGCAGACAGGCAAGCTTGAGGATTTGGCACCCGGCGAGAAAATATATTCTGCCAGATTTATGGGCGACCGACTTTACTTGGTGACGTTCAAGAAAGTGGACCCGCTCTTTGTAATAGATTTGAGCAATCCCAGCGATCCAAAGATTCTTGGCAAATTAAAGATACCAGGGTACTCGGACTATTTGCATCCCTATGACGAAACACATATAATAGGAATCGGAAAAGAAGCCGTGGAGGCAAGCGATGAGGAAACTGGCCAGAGGAACCTCAACTTTGCCTGGTACCAGGGTGTCAAGCTTTCACTGTTTGACGTAAGCGACGTTGAAAATCCAAAAGAAATATCCAAATTCAACATCGGCGACCGCGGGACAGATTCGGAAGCACTCTACGAGCACAAGGCATTCCTGTTTGACAAGAACAAGGGAATCGTTGTGATACCTATTTCACTGCGGGAGATAAACAGGGAAACCAATCCTAATCCGGAGCCTACAGCGTATGGAGACCAGACCTTTGAAGGGGCATACGTGCTTTCGCTGGACCTGGTCAATGGTTTCGGGCTAAAGGGAAGAGTAACTCATCTGAACGATACTGAAATAGCCAAGATGGGCGACTACTGGTATTCTTCAGGAAGCCAGATAAGAAGAAGCCTTTACATCGGCAACACGCTGTACACACTTTCGAACAAGATGATAAAGGCGAACTCTCTTGCAGACCTTAGCGAGGTAAGCATGGTGGCTTTGCCTTTTGAGCAATACGGCGGACCTTACTACGCTTTGTAAATTCTTCGGTGATACACCTTTGACATAAAGTTTTCTTTTTAACCTTAGTTCTGAAATTAATCCTATGAAACTTACATGGATTCTTGCACTCCTGTGCATTATCGGCTTTGTTGCGAGTGTCTATGGAGGCGAGGATTTCTATAATGCTTTTGGCTTTTCCCTGAATAACCTACAGTCAAATCCTTTTGTTCTAGTAACGTCCATATTCATGCACGGCTCGCTGGAGCATCTGCTTTCTAATATATTCGTGCTGATTTTTTTTGGATTGGCGGTTGAGTCGGAACTTGGTAAAAGAAAAATGCTGCTCATCTTCTTCCTGGGCGCCTTTGCCGGCGATTTGCTTTCTCTCACGGTGTACGCGCCAGACCAGATAGCCGTAGGAGCTTCAGCGGGCATCTTTGCGCTCATCGGCGTTGGCATGCTTGTCCGGCCTATTGATTTATCCTTCTATCCGTTGGTCATGCCCATACCGCTGGCACTGCTTGGCCTTGGCTATGCACTCTACAATGTCTATGGTTTTATTGTCAATCTGGATCCTGAGGTCAGTTACATAGCACACTTTGGCGGGCTCTTTGTCGGTCTTGCTTTTGGCTTGCGCCGGGAAGGTTGGAAAAAAGGATTGAAAATAATAACGATTACGTTCCTGGTGATGATATTGATACCTGTCATATGGCTGCTGATTAATGGCTAATTTACGTTGCTTTTGCCAAGAAAACACATCTTTTTTGACTATTTTTATGATCCCAAACCTATTCAAGAAATAGAATTAACTGACAGGTCTGCTTGTTTAACCGCGTCCGAACATTGCGTATAGGATAATGAGTATTACTATCACTACGATTATCCATACCCATTTAGATAGGCCTTTTATTTTCATAAATAATTATTGAGTTTCGAGACTTATATAGTTTTTACTGGTACGCCAGAAGTGTAGTATATAAAGCTAACCCACACTGTGCGTAGTTTAACATATATTCTCGGGCATAGAAAACAGTATTAAAGGCGTTAGAAAAAGAATACTTGATAACACGTCTGGACAACGCGTTTCACATACCTGCAAATTGATTTGGACAATCAATTTGGATTTTGCAAATTGGACAACTTTACTAATTGGACTATTTCTTTAAACAAAATATGGTCAGGGCGTTTAAAGGCAATTTCGCTTGCCTGATATATGCTTTGTACAATATACGAGGGGAGCAAATATGACAGAAACAGACTCATTCAGCAATGTTGCAGATTTTGAAACACACAAGGCAAGGATTTTGGTTGTAGGCGCCGGTGGGGGCGGCTGTAATACGATAAACGCCCTTGCAAAGAAGGGCTTAAAGGGCGCGAACACCGTCGCGATTAATACAGATGCAAAACATCTGGCTGTTACAGAGGCAGACAAGCGCATTCTCATAGGCAAATCACTTACGCGCGGGCTCGGAGCCGGCGGCTATCCGGAAGTAGGTAAAAATGCTGCGCTGGAAAGCAAGAACGAAATAAGGGAGATGTTGCGGGAATCAGATCTCGTTTTTGTTACGTGCGGACTCGGAGGCGGAACAGGGACCGGAGCTGCGCCAGTCGTAGCTTCTCTGGCTAGAGAGCTTGGTGCTATTGTAATTTCTGTTGTTACGCTTCCGTTCAAGCTGGAGGGCGCGAGAATTATAAAAGCCGAAGCAGGCTTGGTAACACTGAGACAGAGTTGCGACACAGTAATAGCCATAGAGAATGAAAGACTGCTCAAGCTGGCCGGAAACAAGCCACTGAAGGAGGCTTTCGGACTGGCAGATGATTTGATTGCTACAATGATAAAAGGCATTACCGAGACCATATCAGAACCGTCTCTTGTAAACCTGGACTATGCTGATGTACGCACGGTCATGCGCGCCGGTGGTGTCGCTGCGATAGGCGTGGGCACATCAGAATCGCCTACAAGGGCACGCGATGCTGTTACAGCCGCGATGAATAATCCACTCATAGACGTTGACTATCAGGGCGCAAGCGGCGCGCTTATTCAGGTGATAGGCGGCAACGACATGAAGATGGAGGAAATAAATGCCATAGGCGAAATCGTTCAGGAACAGCTCGATCCGACAGCACAGGTCATGTGGGGAGCGCGTATTTTGCCGGAGTTCAACGGCAAGATACAAGTCATAACCATTGTCACTGGTGTAAAATCTCCATACATAATGGGTCGACAGAACGAATCAGCGGACAAACTGGCTGAAGACGAACTTGGCATTTCCGTGATAGGCTCGAAAAAATCCGGCATGCCCAAGACAGATAAAAAACCGGGCTTCGGCAAGAAGTTTTGAGACAAAGCACATTATTGGGATGCAAGAATGAACGAAGTTCATTCTGCATAGCATTTGCAAAGCAAATGCTTGTGTTGTGCAAATCTCATCGAAGAGGAAAATGGCGAACACAAATTTTCGCCTAATCCTGACCACACCCCAAAGATAGGCAGCTGCTTGCGTGTCGCTTTCTGCGTTATGAGGCAGCTGCCGACTCTTTCTTTTNNAGAAAAAGCGCTACAAGCAAGAACTTCGTTCTTGCTGTACAGTATTTGCACGCAAATGCTTGTACCGGAAAGAAGAACATATTAGATTTTTGGCTCACTAACGTTCGCAGGAAAAACTATTTCTTTATTCTTACACCAATTCGGTAAGTTGTTCCTGGTGAATCTACATTGTGCGCTATTTGACCCTGGATTCCTATGTGTGGCGTTAGTTTCTTGCCTACGGTCAGTTCGTGGACAAAGTAATCAGAATCCCTGTAGTTCCAGTTATACTGTGACCAATGCTCTGCATAGATGCCACGCCAGGCGTAGTCTACATATGTCTGGAGTGTTGTCTGTCTCATTTTTTCTTCGGTGTTGTAGCAAAGTGGCGTGACCCTTACGTTGCCAGATATTTTTTGGCCGGCGAATTTGGCTTTTGCGTCGTATTTTACGCCGAAACGAAATCTTGTAGGCTTGCCAGTGGTATAGTTTATTTCTGCCTGACCGCTGACATTTTTTCAAAACCCTTCTTTTGCAACAGGTTTTCTAATAAAAACTTTTCCGAAATACTCTACAGGTTTTTCCTGTCCTCCGTAGACGTCCATGAATGTGTCTATTTTAAACTGGCCGTCGTAGCCGCCGGAGACGCGAAGCAAAGCATTTTCATTAGGATCTGCTGCCTTTGCTAGCTCTACACTGCTCTTTAGCGTTTGGGCAGCCGCTTTTCTACATACCAATGCAGCTGTAAGTGCGAGTATGTAAGGTATTTTTCTCATCACATTAACGATATTACATAAGAATAAAAATAGAATTAATCAAGAACGGGCACCACGGTTGTATCCTGCCTGTTTTTTGAATTGTTTCTCTGGAAATATTGAATAAACAAAAAGTGAGTTTGGAACGGGATCAAAGTAGAGCAGATAACCTCTGTTCAAGTACTTGAAAGATCTTTCGAATACATTGATTAAAGGAAAATCATTTGTGAGTACGCTGACATGACCTCTTTGAGCAACGGCCACCGAAGCAGTGAGCATTTCAAAATCTGTCGGCGACACGCACTGCTTGAATGTTTTGAAATACAGTGCTACATCTTCCATGATTCTGGTTTCATCTTCCGTATATTGAATTACACCTTTTTCTCTGGCTATCTTATAAGCAATTTTCATTCTCCGCATGTAATCTGCTGGAACACCGTTTGCTACTACCCTCTTGTTAGTTTCCCCTTTTCTTATTTCTTCTGAAATGCCAGGCGTAATCCTGAATGAGTGAGAAAATCCATCTGCTAGTTCGTCTAGGTATTTCAATAATTCCCGCCCGTCTATATGCAAGTTTTCATAGCGACGAAAAAATCTTTCTATATCAAATAAACAAGTATCTACAAAAACAACCTCAGATGAATCACGAATGCTTTGCAATCCAAAATCTGTCATGACTTTCTATATATACAAAAACTTTTATTTACGTTTAGAGTCGGATTCAGTGATAACCTTGTTTTTAAATTCCTTACTTATTAAACTATTCCTATGACAAAGGTGAAAGAGGAAACAGTTAAACATGTGGCAGATTTGGCACGCCTAAAACTTACTGCTTCTCAGCTCAAAAAAATGCAGAAAGACCTTGATGACATACTGACAGCTTTTAAGACACTGGACGAGGCGCCTACGGCAGAGCCTTCTTTCCAGCCGATTCCCATGGAGAACGTGCTGCGGGAAGATGCGCCGGAAAACTGCCTCACCAACGAGGAGGCACTCAGGAATACAAAACATAAGGAAAAAGGATTCTTCAAGGGGCCACGGGCGTCGTGATTATAGTGCTCCAAGGAATCAATCTGGATATTATTTCCTTGGGCACTATATGTGAACCCAGAAAACATGTCTTGATTCTTTTCTGGGTTAACTATAATTATGCAGTTCATTTCTGTAAAAGAAGCGATGAAACAGGGCTCTGGCAGCGTGTCAGTGCGCGGCTGGGTTTACCGGGTGCGCGGCAGCAACAAAATGATTTTTATCGTGCTCCGCGATTCTTCTGATATTATACAGTGTGTTATTAATCGCGAAAAAGTTAGCGCGGAAAAATGGGCAACTGCAGAAAAGCTACTGATAGAATCTTCTATCGAGATAAATGGAAACATAAAAGAGGACAAGCGGGCTCCTACAGGATATGAGATTGATGTTGATGAATTCAATGTTGTGCACTTTGCTGAAGTTTTTCCCATAACAAAGGACCAGTCCACGGAGTTTCTGCTGGATGTGCGCCATTTGTGGATTCGCTCACGCAAGATGACTGCAATAATGAAAATACGCTCGACTGTTTTCGAAGCGATAGATAATTTTTACAGGCAAAGGGGCTTCTACGAAGTGGCACCGCCCATACTCACTCCCAATGCATGCGAGGGAAAGCTGACTCTTTTTGAAGTAAAGTATTTTGATGATATCGCCTATCTGACACAATCCTGGCAACTCTATGCCGAGGCGTTGATATTCTCGCTGGAGAAAATTTATTGCAATTCACCTTGTTTCCGTGCTGAAAACAGCAAAACGTCCAGACACTTGGCTGAATTCTACATGTCTGAAATGGAAGTTGCCTGGGCTCACTTGGATGATATTTTGAAATATGCTGAAGAACTTATTGCATTCATCGTGCAGCAGGTTTTGGAAAAAAACAAAGAGGAACTTAAGCTGCTTGAAAGAGACACGGAAAAGCTAAGGAAAGTTAAGTCACCACTGCCTCGCATAACCTATACAGAGGCACTTGCCCTGCTAAAGAAACAGGGAATAAATATTGAGTGGGGCAAGGATCTCAGGACAATAGAAGAAGACAAGCTAATGGAAAATTTTGACACGCCGGTTATGGTCACCCGTTATCCTAAGAAGATAATGGCTTTTTATAAACCTGCCGACCCTCATGATCCAAATGTAGCGTTAAACTTTGATATGTTGGCTCCGGATGGCTATGGCGAGATAATTGGCGGCTCAGAAAGGGACACTGATATAAAGGAAATGGAAAAGGCGCTGAAGGAGCAGGGCGATGATCCCAAGAACTATGACTGGTATCTGGACTCAAGACGGTTTGGATCGGTGCCGCATGCAGGCTTTGGCATGGGTGTTGAACGGATTGTCTCATGGATCTGCGGACTGGACAACATCAAGGATGCCATACCATTTCCGAGAACCATGCTGAGAAAAGCACCATAAATAAGCAGGAACGTCTGAATACTGCCTTAAAATTAACTTACGTCCCACTATTTTTGACCTGAATATAAAACTTAAACCTTGCCAATACAATAATTCAGATGAAATACGATATTTCTGTACATGAGTTTCTAGAGCAGTCGCACTCCGGAAACATAGACTACAGCGACTTTGTTCTCAGCTACTTGGAGGACCTGAAAATTGTGAGCAAGCGGCTCCGCCTTATGCAGTGCATTTCAGGAAAGCTTGTAAAGCCGCAACACGACCTTTACGGNNGGTTTCATTGCCGGCAAGACAAATCAGGACGAATTTGGCTTTGGAACCTTTTCTACTAATAGCGCTTATGGCATTCCTAAGAACCCATTGGACCCGATGCGTACTTGCGGAGGCTCTTCAGGTGGCGCTGCAGGAGTAATAGCCGCACTTGGTTACCCACAAATAGCTCTGGCGGAAAGCACGGGCGGTTCGATTTCCTGCCCTGCAGCCTTTTGCAATGTTGTGGGACTGACACCTACATATGGACTTGTAAGCAGATATGGTTTAATTGACTATGCGAATAGCCTTGACAAGATTGGCGTAATAACAAGGCGCGTTGAGGATGCTGCNNGAGAAATCTGTTAGGGCAGCAATAAGTAAAATGGAAAGTGCGGGCGCGAAAGTCAGCGAGGTTTCGCTGCCCACAACAAAATATGCTCTGGCTGCTTACTACATTATTGCCACCAGCGAGGCTTCTACCAATCTTTCGCGGTACTGCGGGATGCGTTATGGCCTTCATGGAAAATTGAAAGGCGGTTTTAATGAATACTTTACGTCTGTAAGGACAGAGGGATTTGGCGAGGAAGCGAAGCGTCGCATAATTCTTGGAACATTTGCCCGCATGTCTGGCTACCGCGAACAATACTACATGAAAGCGATGCGGGTGCGTACGCTTATTACACAAGATTTCAAGAAAATATTTGCAAAACATGATGTAATATGCGCACCCACGATGCCTATTCCAGCGCCGAAATTCAGAGAGATAGAAAAACTGACGCCGCTGCAGAACTACCAGATGGATGTACTGACAGTGCCGGCTAACCTGTCGGGCGTTCCCCACATGTCAGTGCCATGCGGACGCACAATAGGTCTGCATATGATTGGCGACCATCTTCAGGAGCAGAAGCTGCTGAACATCGCAGCAGGATTCGAGGGATTGAAATGAAGCCTGTAATATTCGTGGATTTTGGAGAAACTTATTTCTGCGGAAGCGCCAAATTTATGGCAAAGAAATATGCTAAAGAATTTTACATGACCCAGAAACAGTTTTTTGACATTCTCATAAAAAGTGGATCATGGAATTTGCTTGCTAGGGGCAAGATAACTGATAATGAACACTGGAATAAAATTCAAGAGATGCTTAAAACTACGGATGCGCAGATAGCTGAAATGAGAAGGTGTTTTCACTCTTCATGCAAACCGATCGCTGGCATGCCTGAACTTGTCAAAAGACTAAGAAAGAACTACAAGGTTGTTGTACTATCAGGAAATAACAGGGAGCGAATAGAGTATCTTGAGAAAAAATACAAGCTAAGCAAAATATTTCATGAGCAGCACTACTCTTATCACTATGGTTATGACAAACCAGATCCTAGACTTTTCGCAGCTGCTGTAAAGAAAATGAAGCTAAAGCCAAAAGACTGCTTGATGATTGATGACATGAGCGACTTTATCAGAGATGTGAGAAAGATGGGGGCACAGGGTATTGTTTTCAAAAACCCGAAACAGCTGGAAAGGGATTTGAGAAAAACAGGTGTTGAGATATGAAAAATAAAGTCAAATTCAGAGAAGGAAAAATCATAGAAGTATTTTTTGTAGAAAAAGAAGGCAAGAAGACCCCAATTATACTTAGGTATCCAAAGAAAACAGATTTCAAAAAAGTTTGGAAGTTTTTCAACAAAGCAATTAAGGAGACGGAATTCCTTGCGAGAGTAACTCCTGTACCCATGAAAGAAGAAAAAAAATGGCTTGATGATACCATAAGGAAAATGAAAAAGAATGATACGGTTCAACTCTTTGCTGAACACGCCGGAAAAATTGTTGGAGCTTCGTCGATACGAAGGAGAGATAATCAGCGCCACAAACATATAGGAGATTTTGGCATAGTGATTCTCCAGGAATATACCGGCGTGGGAATAGGCAATATGTTAATGCTTTCTACGGAAAGCCAGTCAAAAGGCATGGGCCTGAAGATGTTGCAGCTGTCTGTTTATGAAGAAAATAAAATAGCGCAAAACCTTTACAGAAAGACGGACTTCATAGCAGCAGGAAAAATCCCCAAAGCTGCTAAAACAAGAAAAGGGTATGATAGTGAAATATTCATGTACAAGGTGCTGAAAAAATGAAGTGTAAAATAAAAACTGTGACCACTTCTTTTGAACAGAGGCGTTCAAAATGACACGGATAGGACTCGAGGTGCATATACAACTCAGGACGCAGACAAAGCTGTTCTGCGGCTGCCCGAATAGGTTTGTCAAAGATCCTAATACTTTGGTTTGCCCTCAATGTATTGGTCTTCCGGGCAGCAAGCCACGCGTTAACAGGAGCGCCTTACAATACGCATGGCTTATAGGTCTTGCACTAAACTGCAAGATCCCTTCAATGTCGTTCTTCTCGCGCAAATCTTATTTTTATCCAGATATGGGAAAGAATTTTCAAATAACGCAGTATGAAGCTCCTGTAGCACACACAGGCAGATTGAAATTGGGGCTGAAGGAAATAACAATAAAACGAATTCAAGTTGAAGAAGACCCGGCGCGCATTGTGCATGTGGGCGGAACAATAGCAACGGCTGACTATGTGCAGGTTGACTATAACAGGTCAGGTGTGCCGCTCTGCGAAATCGTCACAGACCCAGACTTTGAAAGTCCGCGTGAAGCGCGGGATTTCTTACAGAAACTTTCTAGCATACTTGAATATCTTAATGTTTATGATCCAAGCGTGGAAGGTTCGATGCGCGTTGATGCAAATATTTCTCTTGGACCTACACGCGTTGAAATAAAAAATATCACCGGTTTCAAGGACGTGGAGAAGGCACTAAATTATGAAATTATCCGGCAGAAACATGCTCTGCGCAGGAATCAGAAAATTGTGCGGGAGACAAGAGGCTGGGATGCGGATGCGGGCGTGACCAGGTCGCAGCGCACAAAGGAGGATGAAGAAGACTATGGGTACATAACAGATTCTGATTTGACTATATTTACAATTACGGAAGAAAAGATCAAAGAACTGAAAAATCATCTGCCTGAACTTCCTGATGCAAAGGTGAAAAGATATGTTAAGGAACTGAAGATAAAGGAAGATTTGGCTGTTTCCATTGTCAGCGAACCCGACTTGGCTGAAGCATTTGAGAAAGTAATAAAATACGTTAACAAGGAACTCGCTGCAAAGTGGTTTGCCGGCGAAATAAAAAAGACGCTTAACTATCATAACTTGCGGCTTAGGGACAGCAAGCTGAAGACAGACGGAATAATAAAACTTCTTGACATGATTGAAAAGAGAACCATAACTGACCATACAGCGGAGATGATGCTGCGCGAGATGACTATCAAGTCTTTAGATCCTGAGGCACGCAGCGATGTCACGACAAGAATATATGATGAGCACACCATTGAAAATTCAATAAAAGAAGTGATAGACACAAATACAAAAGCTGTTCTTGATTACAAATCTGGCAAGAACGAGTCTTTCAACTTCCTTGTTGGGCAAGTAATGAAGAAGACACAGGGAAGAGGCGATCCGGAGACAATAAGAAGACTGATGAAGAAGCTGATATAATATTTTTTGACTGGAAGCTACTCTTTCTTTTAAGAAAAAGGAGTTTAGTGAGCCTGGAGGGATTCGAATTTCAAGTTCGGCTAGGGATATCGAAGACGGGTTAGAGCGAAAATTGAATTTCAAGAATTCCCGGGATTTTTGGGTTCGGTACCCAATGCCGATATTTCGTCAGTAAATAGAACTATTCTATTAATCGTAGTTTTTAACTCACTTAAAAACTATTTGTCTAAATCATAAGTATGAGACTCATAAAACCGTCAAAACTTGAAAAGGGTGATACGATAGCCATAATTTCACCGTCATCCAATCTTGCATCTCTGTTTCCTCACAGGGTTGATAATGCAGTCATTGCTCTTAACAAACTAGGCTATAAGACCAGGGAATTCCCGACCACAAGGACATCCGAAGGCCAGAGCGCCGGTACTGCCAAAGACAGGGCAAGAGACCTCATGCAGGCATTTGGCGACTCTTCAATAAAAATGATCCTCTGTTCAATAGGCGGCCTGACAAGCAATCAGCTTCTAAGATACATAGACTTCGATAAAATAAGGTACAATCCCAAGATATTCTGCGGATATTCTGACATATCGGTTCTTCATTATGCAATTTTCACAAAAACCGGGCTTGTCACATTTTATGGTCCCTCGGCAATGAACCAGTTTGGCGAACACCCAAGACCCCTGAATTATACAGTTGATTATTTTATGAAAGCCGTTTGCACCAGCGACCCAATAGGAAAAATAGACTCGTCAAAAGAATGGACAGATGAATTCCTGGACTGGGGCACCAAAGCCGACAAAAAAAGGACAAGAAAAATGCAACACAATCCAGGATATGAATGGCTGTGCGAAGGAAAGGCTGAAGGTCCCATAATAGGTGGCTGCCTGCCGTCAATACTTCATATGAAAGGGACCGAATACTGGCCAAAATACCATGACAGTATTCTATTTCTGGAACTCCCGGAGAGTCAGGTGCCTAGCAAAGGCTTTCCGATCTCATATGCCGAACCTCATCTGACTGACCTCGAAGTATCCGGGGTTTTTGAAGAGGTTTCAGGGTTGGTTTTTGGAAGGCCATTTGCGTACAGTAAAGCAGATATCATTCGGCTGAAAGAAGTTCTCAGGCATTATGGTAAAGAACACTCTTTTCCGGTGCTATTCGGAGCCGATATGGGGCATACAGATCCTATGATAACCATACCAATCGGAGTGAAATCTTCTGTCAATTCCAAAACAAATGAGTTTTCTATAGACGAAGGCGGAGTAAAGTAGTATCAGCTGCCAAAATCCGTATAAAATATCGTCTTTTTAAACACTCTGCAAATCAATTTTTTATGAGTATCCCGTCACAGACAGTTTTTCTATATAGCTGCAAGGGTGGCGTAGGCAAAAGCAGCATTTGCACTAATCTGGCGTATACGTATAGCAAAACAGGAATACGTACAGGAATCTTTGACGCAGATTTTTATGGCCCTTCGATCCCGTTTATGGTCAGCGGACTCGAGCAGCAAAAACCAAATATTTCTAGATTTACTGTCATGCCGGGCTAGAACTGGGGAGATTGAATCACACGGCCGGTGTCATTGATTTATCTCGATACAGACATTTGTTTAAAGAAGACGTATTTGGTCTTTCCCGACAAATGATCGTTTTACTGAACGAATTCGTGAGGAGAAACATAAGGAACCTGACTCCGAAAGATATAGAGAGTCTAAAGGCATTCTCAGATACTTCGGAAAGGTCAATAACAAACCTTTCTGATGCTGCATCAACCCGTGGCTACGGCAGTCTTGTAATACCTGTTCTGTGAAATTCTTCCCATGTCATAAAAGAAGGATATATAAAAACGATTTAAACTTATTAATTCTATCATCAACAATGACACAACTCTATAAAGACGGCTTCATGGAGGCTGTTGTATTCCTCTTTTTCAAAGGCGGGAAAATACTGGTTGAAATAAGGCCCAAAGGTAAGGGTAAGGAAGTTTTCATACCCAATGGCGCAGTGGAGCAGGAAGATTCGGAGAATGGCGATTATCTGATCAATGCCATGAACCGCGAGGTGGAGGAGGAATTTCAGGGGAATGTTACAATAACAAAATATGAATATCTGACATCGTATAAGGTTAATGAAATTAAAATTAATTTTCATGCATTTCTTGTAACAGAATGGAAAGGAAATGTCCCGGATTTTACTGTTGAAAACGGGGAAAAATTTGCTGATCTGAAATGGATAAATCTTTCTGATTACAGAAAACATCTCGAACTACCAAGTGCAGTACACATATGCCAGCAGCTAGAGACACGCTTAGAAAATTCTTCTGACAGTTAATTTTTCAATGTTGTTTACAATGAATTTCTCGGCATTATTTACGTCTTCGTCAAATTCAACATTAATTATACATGGCTGTTTTCCTTTATCTATGGATCCTATTTGCCGAGCGAGAGTACTGCGGGTCTTGACCCGCAGGTGATAGCAAGGCTCTTTTTCTGAATGCACATCCATATATAAAGTGCGGATAGTGATGCCG
>DUFR01000039.1:19653-21097 GCA_013331845.1 Candidatus Aenigmatarchaeota archaeon
AACAGCGCCGACCGTGGATACTGCAGGTTTGACCTCATAAATTTCATGGAAAACCCGCAGAGGAAGGGAGGCGCACACAGGAGGGTTATAGGGAACCTAGGTTCCCTATTTCATATGTCTTTGTGACAGATCTGGTGCATTTATGTTTTTTACATCGTCAATACTCTGGAATACTTTATTTCCCTGAACAATATTTTTCCATTTTTTGCTTCAAAAGGTCCTAATGACATAAAAACTGTTTTTAAGATAATTATATATACTCAATACTTATGATTCATTACAGATCATAAAAACAACTCATCTCTTTGTTTTCTTTTCAATTATCTGCTTTATCCGTTCTATTGTATGTGTCCCTAACGATCTATATGAATAAAAAAGGAGGTTTTGTTAACCTCAGATATAGTGAGCCTGGAGGGATTGCTGCAAAGAAGCTTTGCTTCTTTGAGCCGCCGAATAACCTTTGGTTATTCAGGCGTGAACCAAGGTTCAAATCCTTGATGAGCCTGGAGGGATTTGAACCCCCGACCTCTCTGGACTTGGAATTGGTCTCTCCATAAACTTTCCGTTTTGATTAAACTTTTTTGAAAAGTTTATCCGAAGCATCGCCGCTTTCGCTCAAGCGCTCTATCCAAGCTAAGCTACAGGCCCATATGGAATATCGTCATCGGAAGCTTCAAAACAATTATTACACTCCCAATACTCTATTTTCTCCTTTCCTATTAATTCGAAGTAATTGCCATTGGTATAGCGTGTGCCACGTAGTGTTATAGTTATTGATTTGCCACAGACGAGGCATTTTCTTTTTATCTTCCGATTCACGACAGATCCCATGCTTTTATATTGAACATGAGAATTAAAAAGGAATTTAAATGGCTGCACACAAACTTATTTTATGAACAAAATTGCGGCAATTGTAGCTGCTGGCATTGTTTACGCAGTTATTTCTATGGTAGTTAATACGTTATGGGCGTTTATTGATATGCCTTACTACCTTATGCAGGAGTACTTTGCTGTGTGGAGCAAGTTGATGATGTCAACAGCAGGGCCGCCTGGCGTGGAGTTTTATGTAGCTTCATTTGTTTTTACGCTTGTAGCAGGCTTGATATTTGCAGGAGTATATAGTCGTGTCAAGGCGAGCATCCGGGATAAAGGCATAAGAAAGGGATTGCGATTCGGCTTTGGCATCTTTTTGATTTCTGTCATACCGGGCATGTTTTCTCTTTATCTTTTGATAAATCTGCCTACGATGCTTATTGTCAGCTGGACTGTTTCAGGACTTGTTACAAGTTTACTAGGCGGAATTGTCATAGAAAGATTGGTCAGGTAGGCGCTTTTTACGTTTTCTTTCTAAATATATTTCATGTCTTTAATAGAAGTATGGAAAAAACAGGAGAAAAGACGGTTTAGTGGTTGGAATTTCTCCGGCTTCAAGAAAAATATGATA
>DUFR01000039.1:21119-23507 GCA_013331845.1 Candidatus Aenigmatarchaeota archaeon
CGAATACTTTCTCCTGGAGGCGTTTTTTTCACACAACAAGTAGGCAGAGACAATTTGAAGGATCTCGTTAAGAAATTTGATACGACTTCAAAATATAGAAATGCCACATTAAATTCGATCAAAAAGGAACTGGAGAAAGCCGGATTTACCGTAAAGGATGCCAGAGAATGGAAGGGCAGAATGAAATTCAAGGACGTCAACACCATAGTCTATTTTCTCAAAGCAATACCATGGATAGTCCCTGGTTTCAGCGTTGACAAAAATCTGCATGATCTGGAGAAACTTCAAAATATGCTTGACAGCGGAAAAAGGGTAATTTTTACCCAACATCGTTATCTGATAATTGCTCAAAAGAAGCAATGATTATGATGCATCTTTACGAGCAGCCAGAAACAGCACGTTAGGGCACGACCAGCTTGACATAATCAGCTCTTTTGTTTTTTCTTATGTCTGACAGGAACTGTGTTATCTTCTCCGCTGGACCGTGAAGCACGAAGAGTTCAAGGCACTTGTCGTGGCAAAGGTTGCTGTGAACCTGGGTGCTTATTATATCCTCGTATTTGTGTTTTGTCTTGATGAAGGAATTTTCGAATTTTTTGTTGTGCATTATTATCATAATACATTCTCCATGACCTCTTAGACGCTCCTTTTCTTTCATGTCGTCAATGAGCATTTTCACACCCGACCGGATGACGTCTGACCTACCAGAGAAACCTGTTTTCTCAAGTTCGTCTATTTCCCTAAGCAGAGCTTCGCTCAGAGACATGCTTATTATTTTCACCATAGTATCACGTTATTAATTTCTGTCCTTTGCTGTGCATATGTTATTAACAATTAAGCTTAAATTTAATAACAACCAAGGTATAGATTATGTTAATTGCAATAATCTATGCCATAATAGCAGGTCTGTCTGACCTATTAGGTGGCTGGCTTGCCTATAAGACACGAATAATCAAGCTCATGCCGCGTTATATCATAGGATTTGCAGCTGGAATTCTGATAACCGTTACCTTTGTCGATGTAATGCCTCAGCTTTCAATGAATCTTCACGCTTATTATATTCTTCTGGGATTTCTTGTTTTCTACCTCATAGAAAAGATATTCATGCTCCATGCCTGCGGCGAGGGCGAATGCAAGGTCCATAAAATCGGTGGCATAACCGTGTTTGGCATGGCACTGGACAATGTTGTTGACGGTATAGGCATAGCTGTTGGCTATCTAGTGAATCCTGTTCTAGGCCTGGTAATAACAGTAGGCGTTGTTATACACGAAATACCACAGGGCATTGCTTCTGTTGCTATAATGAAACGTGCGAAATACAGTGTAAAGAAGACGTTNNGTGTTCATACCGCAGGAACTTTACCTTATGGTTCTTGCTTTTGTTGCCGGTGACTTCCTCTACATAGGCGCTTCGGACCTGCTGCCAGAGGCTCACAAAAGCTTCAATGCAAAAGTAATACTTAGCGTGCTTGCCGGCGTTGCATTTGTACTGCTTCTGACAATGGTATTTCCGGCTATTTAATTGTTAGAATTTAGAATTAAAGATATAGTCTTTTTCTTTCTTTAGGATGTATCTTCAGCAAATCAGGCAATTGCTTTTTCTTAAAAGCATACCAAGGCGCGCGCACCAATGCAAATTTGTAACCCATAGAGCCACAATCTCTTCGGTTAACTAAATCGTAAGGATTCCCAATAATATCAAGGAAACAAGAATCAGTCACAGCTGCGTAATGTGTTTCCTTCCTACGTCTGCCAAAAGAATCGGCATAGCGGCTAAAAAATATAACATCTCCAGGTACAATACTGCCGCCTGAGCGCATTCTTTCGAATTCTCTGAATCCTCTACCTGCTATAGCAACGGGATGGTTAGACATAAAATATCAATTTCAGGAAACTATTAAAACTCTTTGAAACTACACATCCTAGAGCGAAGCTCCCGTAGTCTAGCCCGGTCAAGGATAGCGGCCTCTCACAGCCCTTTTTGGAAAAAAGCGCTGGCGGAAAAACAGCGCAGAAAGGACTAGGGAACGCCGCGGACTCGGGTTCAAATCCCGACGGGAGCATTTATTCTTTTACTATGAAAATTCTTGTGTTATAAGCGGAAATAACGCAGATTTTGAAAAGACTTAAAAGCTCATCATGGCACTTGATTTCTATTTCAATGCTCCGAAAACCTATCATAGAATTTCAGCCAGAACCACAAAGCATATAAAGTTGGAAAGTAATACATTCTTACGAGGTGGTTGTATGCCAGAAGTGACTAAGATGACGTCGAAGGGACAGGTTGTTATACCAGCTGGGATAAGGGACGAGCTTGAGCTTGGCGAGGGAACTCAGATGGTTGTCAGCAGGATGGGAGACTTAGTGCTGATGAAAAAGATATCCATC
>DUFR01000038.1 GCA_013331845.1 Candidatus Aenigmatarchaeota archaeon
AATAACAGAGCTTCCCAGGGAAATGAAGTCTGACGATTTTGAAACAACTTTTACCTGGTTTCCGATTCCTGTTCCTATATTTCTTAGCTGCAGATTCATGTTGAAAATATCGCCTGGAGTTATGTTTGACAGTACTTCTGAAGAAAGCACAAAGTTTGGCTTGCCCCTTATTGTTGCGCTTACAGTTCTTACGGATTCCGAGTCAAGTTCGCGCGTTCTTATGAAAATGGGATAGGTTCCTGATTTTGCTGCCGAGTCAACGTGAATAAAGAATGTGTTCGTGCGTGAGCAGTAGGCGCAGAGCTCGAGACCGTTTTCGTAGGATTCTGTCGAAGTCTTTAGGCTGAACGGATATCTCAAGTCAATGTAAGATGAAATATTCTTGATAAAGTCCTTATCAACGTTGCTATACGTCACGCGCAGCGTGAGGTCGTTTCCCGGCTCGACCGGCTGGGGCGTCACATCATTTATGACCACCTTTACGGCTTCGGCGTTTACTGCCGGTAATATTAAAATCATACCCAATAGCAGCGCAACGAATAGAGTTTTAGTTTTCATAAAATTACACCCAGACAGGTTTATTTAATAGGGCAGCTTTATAAACATAATTCATCGAATAAATTTGATAATTATATGAATTATGTTATACAGGAGAATACAATTATATCAATATAGTAGTATTCTCCTCGTATAAGGCTTAAAGAGCTAGTGCCCGGAGTCGAACCGGGTTACCCCGCTCTGCAGGCGAGTACATGGCCGTTCTGTCACACTAGCAAAAAGATCGGCGCATGGCCGTTCTACCATCCCAGCAATTGAAAGTAATTTTATTCTAAAGACTTTATAGCTGACCAACTTAATATTTGATATACTACACAAGTTTGTCACGTATAGTTAACCAAGTTATAATATCCGAATTATTTGCTTGATTAACTATAAGTATTGTTTTCCGCAGGTTTTAAAAATAGTCATATCTTTTCAATCTCTGCCTTTTCAAGCGCTTTTTTCATCAATGCCTTTATTCTGAGCTTTTTTTCGAGTTTCTTGATATCTTTGATTTTTCCATGCGTCTCGGGATGTTTGCCTATGAGCACAGAGCAACAATCTGTATATGGTATGATGGAAGTTTTGTAAGTGCCTATCTTTTGCGCTTCGTTAATTATATCCTGCTTGTGGGTGCCGATCAATGGAGAGAAGATTGGCATTGTAACGGGCTCGTATATTACATTCAAATTATGCAGCGTCTGGCTTGCGACTTGGGCCACGCTGTCGCCTGTTATTAAACCGTGGGCGTGCTCTTTTCGCGCTATTTGCTCTGCCAGCTGCATCATCAGCCTACGGTAAAGAAGCATTCTGTATTTTGGTTCTGTTTTCTTGATTATCTGCTGCTGAAGGTCCTTGAAAGGAATTAAGTAGAGTGTGGAGCGGCCCTGATAGGTTGACAGTGTTTCTACGAGATGTTTTATCTTACTCATGAACGGATCATGATTGTGGAAGTGGACGAAGACAACGCGGCAGCCGCGTGTCATCATCTTGTAAGCTGCTACGGGCGAGTCTATTCCCCCGGAAAGAAGGCAGACCAGTTTTCCTGCTGTTCCCACAGGCAGGCCGCCGATGCCCTGTATTTTTTCACCGTAAACATAGGCTTTGTCTGCTATCTCTACGAATATTTCTATTTCCGGCTTATGCAAATCAACCTTCATTTTTGTTGCTTTCAACACAGCCTCTCCAAGAAGTGCGTTGAGCTGCATGGAAGTATGTGGAAATGATTTATTTGCGCGGCTGGCGCTGATGCGGAATGTTTTTTTCTTTGACCTCTTAGCGATGTTAATTACGATTTTCTTCAGCTTTGGAAGAGCGAGTTGTGTTTCCTCTGCTATGGAAAAAGAAGAAATGCCGGCTATCTTTGTCAGAAGATTAATATTCTTTACGCCTGTACGGACGATGATCCTGCCACGCTTTCGCTCAATCTGGCCTTTGATCACGTTTTTTATCTTGGATGCACTCTTGCCTGTTTTATTAGAGGTGCATCCGGGATCCCATCTTCCGTTTAAGGAAGATGCGATGTTCTCGACAAGCTTTTTCTCGAAGAAGCGACGGTTGCCACCTTTGATGCCTATTTCGCTATAGTGAACCAGAACACATTTCATAATTTAAATAGAGGCACTGAACATATATAACCTAGAGGGTGCGTAATTTTATCGTAATTGTGTTATAATGGTGTTAATATGATTGCCGCAATAATGTCACTAATGGCTGATATTTCTTTTACACCAGTCCAGCTCGTCTGGTCAGTGTTTGCAACAGCTGTTATTGTCATACTTTTTATTCTGTATCACATACACCTTAAGACCAAAAAACGACACTAAGTGATTATTTTTTCTCTATTCTGATAAAAAGTTCTGCAAACCTGACGATCATAACTATTGCTATTCCCCATGCAAAAGGCAACCACATAAGTACTCCAATAAACGTCGGATTTACGTAGCTCCACGCACCAAAATGAATGGCAACGGTTTCTGCCAGAGGACCAAAAATAGCACCTGATACGAATAAAATTATATCACGTTTTTATGCCAAAAATATATTCCAAAACACCATAAAAATATCATTGTGAATGTAAGTAGTAAAATGTTTTCATAGAGGAGTGATATAGATATGATTCCAAGTGAAAACAATATTGCATCCAAGAGCAGTTCTTTCACGTTTTTTCGGTTAAAATGCATTATATTTAATTCACTTTTGCAATAAAATACAATATTAGTACTTTGATTTGATTAAAACTACTTGATTTTTTCAGTTCAATTCGTAATTTGATTCCGTTGCGCGAGCCCAAAAACTTTATATACCGCTTGGAAACATAATTGAAACATTAGAGTAGCGAGTGATTCAATGAGATTTGTGCAGGTCTCAATTATTTTTGTGTTTGCCTTACTTAGTACAACGGCTTTTGCCAATTATCTTGACATTTCTGTGCCAGCTTTTGCTACGCCAAACGGTTCCATGTTCATGGGCGGGTACTATTATCTTAATAACTCATCGGGATTTGGCGGCGTCAATGTCAACATCAGCGGCTATGTAAATTCCTCAAACACGACCGGCGACGGCTATATGCAGTTCAATGTTTCAGCCCCTCCCAATGTTGGCGAATATAACATAACCTTCATGACAAACTTTTCATCGGTTCAGAAAAATATTTCCTTCTATGTTACAAACATTTCCTATGGCTCTGTGTCATTCCTTACAAAGAAACCTCCTTTTGCAGCAAGCGACACGTTCCTTGCTAATATAACGCTGCTGAATGTGACGAATGGAAGCGTGGCGAACTACACACCTCTGGTAGAGATTTTCAAGGCTAACGGACCTGTGGACTCGAACTGGACATTAAGGAATACTACCAGCAGACTGATTCACAACGGAAATATAACTTATAATATTACAGTGCCTTCGACTGCGGATGGCACGTACCTGATTGCTGTCGATAGAGGCATCGTGCACGAGGTGTTTATCGTAAAATCTTCATATATGATGGCTGTCACAACACATACAAGCCAAAACGAAACAAGGTCTGATTATTCTCCTGGTGACGGCTTTATAATACTTGTAAAAATCAGGAACAGCAACGGAGACCCTATAGGATATGCAACAAACGTGTCGGCTATTACAGCGCAGCCGAACGGCACATCAACCACGACAACACTTGCAAATGACACCACAAGAGAGGGCTACTATACTGGTTCGTATAATACCAGTGCAAACCTGACAGGCACTTATCTTATTTCGATATCGGCAAATGTTGGGTCCACTAACATTGACGGTGGCACAGCCATAAGCACGGCGCGCCTTAAAACAAAATTGCAGCGAAATCAGGACTTTTTCATAGAATGGGGCGACGCTGCGGCATTCCCGACAGGAGGCGAAGTTGGTCTAAATGTTATAGTTACAAACCTCAGTAATAATGTTGATTTTATCGGTAATATGGGCGTCGCGGCAGACAAGGCGAACTGCCTTTCTGTGAACAGCACAGTTCTCAGCTTTTATCCTAACGGAACCCAGACAAATGTAAACATAAGTGTGGATGCCAATGGCTTCAGCATGGGCAAAGCGGTTTGCAGAATACGCTTTACAGCACCTTCTGATCCTACAGGATTCTATAAGATAACATACAATGTCACTGTTCAGACAGGCGGCCAAAACGTGACCGCGTCTGGGGTCGGCTATGCGCAGATAGAGAGGTTTGCGCTAAAGCCGACGGCTATTTCTTCCTTCGGCGGCGGCATGGATTTCATGACCATGCTCTATCCAGGCGACAACGCGACATTTGATGTTGGCGCTTATGACATGCAAAACAACAGGGAAGTTAGCGGGGTTAACATAACAAATATTGTGGTCAACAAGATAATTCCTTTAGAATTCTTCTCAGGCTCGACTGATATACTGGAAGGCACTGCAAACAGCCCCACTTACTTTAATGTTACGGAAAGAACAAATGGCACACTTATCAAAAACCCCAGAGTAACTGTTCAGATACCTGTGAACAGAACAGGGCCGTTCCAGATAGAAATCACTGCTGAATTGAACTCCTCTGCAGGCAAGTATAATGTCTCAGGGCGCACGTTCTACATGGCGAAATACATCATGGGCTTTGTTGCTTCAGGCGGCATGATGGGCGGTATGGGTGAAAGCGGCGGTGGACCTGCGGGCGGGGCTGGCGACTTTAAAGGTGCTTCTTCATGTTCAGGAACCCAGCAGTTCCAGGGTAATGTAATGGATATAGCTTCCAACAGCGCCCCAAAAGATCCGGTCCAGTTTGTCAATATATTACAGGCAAGGGATGAACTAACAGGAAAAGACATATCATCATGCCTTTCAATGCAGCAGAACTCATCGGATACAACAAGCGGTAGCGGTGCTATACAGTTCCCTGTTACATTTAACGCTTCAACATGCGGCTCGCTTTCCGGATTTTATTTCATGCTTATCAATGTAAGCTACAAGGGCCGAGCAGACGCAATACCATCCGGCTTCATGTGCCAGCAGCTTTCATTCTGGGTAACAGGCACTGATTCTATGACAGGCATGGGNNAGCGGCTTCTTTGACCTTACGTGGAGAGTCACTGCTAACGATTCTGACCTTTCAGCAAACAAGACCGATACTTCATGGGGAGGCTTCCAGTCGTCGCCTTTTGACGCAATGATAAACCAGATAAATATTGGGCAAGGGCTTATTAGTCCGTGGGGTGCTACCCCTGCAGCAGGCCAGGATGTTCTGCTGTACGTATGGGCTTCTACAAATGTCAGCCGGGCATATTGCAGAGGAGGAAATTTAACGTGTGGCAATGGCACAGCCGGCGGAAATAACGAGAACATAACAACAACAACAGGATTCATAGCCAAAAGCGGACTTCCTTGGGAAGGAAAACTGACATCACTCACGGTAAATTACGCTAATCTTACTGCAGACACTTGGAACGTCGGCGGTGACTGGGGAAGCGAGATGTGGATGGTTAATGTTACCATACCATCAACCACAAAGAAAGGCCAGCTGATGCTTTCTATTGACGTCAATAATTCCAAGGGCGAGAAGGCGAACGCAGAAGTCTGGCTGAATATCGCGACTTATACAGTCCAGATAGGCAGCGAAGAAGGCATGAACATGGAGAACAATTATAATTACGTCGAATGGAACAGGACGGGCGGGGTTGACGGAACCGGGCCAGGCGCGGCAGCTATCGTATCGAAAGGATGGAACCTGACGAACATAAATGCCACCAACAATACGCTGTCAAAATCCGGCAGGGTCTGCCTGAGAAGGGCACTGAATGTCTCAAGATATGGACAGGGACAGCCAGAGTCGGTGAACTATAATAATGATACAGAATTTCTCATAATCGATAATGGAACAGCTGGCGTATATGATACTATTCTGGTCAAGAATGACTCCAGCCAGAGGAATGCTACGTATATCTTGCATAGAGGCGACTCAATACCTTCAACGAACGTATACTTGTGGGACATAATGGACTGCGGCTTTGTAAGATGGATGAATGCTAATTATACACCTCAAGGCCAGTACGGCTCATGGGCAGGTTCTTATGCAAAAGGGACTCAATTCATGGTTCCATACATAATCAAGAGAGGCATAGTTCCGCTCCCTAACGTTACAGTATCTGTTGATTCAATAATAAAGCAGAATGACAACTTTGGCTCAAGCGCTGGCGGCGGCGGCTTTGGATTTGACAGGAAACTTGCCGCAGGCGAATTCAATGCAAGCCTGATTAACACAGACTCAAAGGGAGTTGCATTTGTGCCAGTGACAATAGGCACTTCAGGAAGCTTCATGATGTTCTGGAGAATCAATCAGTCACAGACTGTTGAGGACTTTGCGTCCTTCAAGACAAAAGGTCCTGGAGGCGGCGGCGACGTTGGAACGCAGGTGCAGATAAGAAACTTCCAGACATGGGCGACCAAGCTCAACAGGATAGGTGTTAACAGCGAGCATGCTGTTGCTGTGGTGAATTTGAGAAAGTTCATATCGGCTGACCAGCCACAACCGAACAACCGAAATGTTTCCTATTTCATACTAAGTCAAAATGACACGATTTTCAATGGCACGTTCGAGCAGACGGCTGCTAACGTGTTTGTGAGAGGGAGCCCTTCAGCAAATTACTCCTTCCTATTTAACTGGACGAACGGAACTGCGGACAACCCGTATATGCTGACCCGAAATGTTACGATTGTCGATAGTGACACAGACCTGACTAATTCACAGAGCAGGGACAACAGTAACTTTGGATTACAAGTAGGCTCGAAAAGCATGTCAGTCGGCGCTATAAGGAATGATGGAGAGAACACGTCCCTTGCATTCTACGAGGACGGCGACGGCGGCTGGATATGGATTGTGAACAGCACACAGAACCTTTCGACCAGAATCTGCGCCATGACGTTTTCACGGCCTTACACAGGAATAGAGAGCGCCACTGTTTATGTTTATGGCGAGACATGGGGCATGGGATCTCAGCCAACATCTGTGCCGTTCTACTGGTTTGACCCTATTAACCAGTCAGGATACTCTTTTGAAACGAAGAACGTAACCGTGGGACCAAAGGGATGCGCTGCGATTGACATAGTGCCGGTGAGTGGATGGACTGCTGGCAGCAATGTTAATATCAAGGCNNTGGATGCCTTCACAGTGTTCGAATGGCATTGATGATGACGGTGACACTAAGATAGATTACAATCCATGGGCATCTAACAATGACCCTGGTTGCTCAAGCTGGAATGACAACAGCGAATAAACATAGGTGAATTAATGAAAAAAATCTTGATAATTGCGGCTGTAATTGCGCTTTTTGCTTCCGGCTTGGTGTTTGCTGTCGGTTCTGTCAGCTCTGTTGATACAAGCCTGTCTGCTTCGAGCGCAACAACAGGAACCAGTGTTGTTCTTACTGCTACCAGCACCGCATCTTCCGAAGATGTGTCCAACACGCAAATTCAGATCATAAAAGACAGCGGTCCTGGCGACTTTTCTGTTTCTGACCCGTCCGGCGGTTCCTATACGACTACAGTTACAACTTCCGGAACTTCAAAGACATTTACATTTACAGCCGGCTCTGCCGGAACTTATACGTACCACGTTACTGACACATGGTCTGGCGGCTCAAAGTCATCAACGACTGAAACCATGGAATTTGTCGCGCCTTCCTCCCTATCCGTCTCCGGCTCGGCTTCTGCTGTTACTGTTGCACAAGGCCAGTCAACCAGCCTTACTGTGAACGTACAGAATTCCCAGGCATCTAATATTCTTACGTCATATTCGCTTACGTATGCTACTTCCAACCTTTCTATAACTGGCGACCCGACATCGAGTTCGGGCACTACTGTTAATGCTGGAACCACCAAGTCGCTTGCGTGGACAATAACGCATTCATCATGCTTTACAGGAACAAAAACCGTTGTGTTCGGCCTTGGCGACAATACAAATGCACACACGCTTACAATAACAGGAAATTCATCATGCACNNACAGTCACAAAAGAATCACAATCATTTTCGTCAGTTGGAGGTACTCCTCTGACACTGAAGTTCACAAAAATCACAAATGGTGTAACGGAAATAGAACTGACAACCCTGTTCAACAAGAACAGCGTCCAGATGAGCGTCGCTGACGGCACCAAGCCCAGTGCTGGTGATCCTGTTTCCACCGGAGCTGTTTACAAATACATAGAAATAACAAAAATAAACGCTGTTGATAGCGACTTTTCGCTAATAAAAATAAGATTCAAGGTTCCTAAAACATGGATAACTACGAATAACATAGATTCACTGAAGGTTTCGCTTTACCGCTACAGCAGCGGATGGGACAAGCTCGTGACTACACGGACATCCTCTGACTCAACATACTATTATTATGAGGCGATCTCACCCGGATTCTCAACATTCTCGATAGCAGGGGAAGCGGCACCTTCAGTGCCTGCAAACGCAACAACGCCAACGCCTACACCTACTGGAACGCCAGAGACGGGAAATGCTACAGAAACTCCTTCAACCGGCACATCATCTGGAACGGTTAATGCTCCTTCAGTACCGACTGGCTCGACAGATGCGAATGTGATGGTCGGAGTGGTTGTTCTTGTGCTCGCAGTGCTATTTGGAATAGTGTATCATTTCTTCCTCACGAAACCCAAAAAATACAACTATGCTCCGGGCAAGAAGTAAGTAAAATAAAATACCGCTGAGTTTTTAGTAAATAACGCAGGAATGAGTTCCTGACTCTGTTTTTAGTGATAAGGCAAAAAAATCCTGTACAACTTCCCTATCTTATATGAAACTGTTTTCTTCCTTATAATAGCCATGAATTGCCGCAATCGGAACCTGCTTAAGCTGTGAAATCAATTAGCATTGTGATAAAAATGGACGATCTACTTTGTCTTGCCAAAATCCGCCAGAAAAATTATCGGCGTTTTGTCCAGGCCTCTTTCTGCAAAAGAAATAAAAGCAAAAACTAACATGCCTGAAAGAACTATACGATATGCGATCGCTATCCTTAAATCGAGACACCTCGTGGAAGAGAAAAAATCGCTTAGCGACATGAGAGAGGTAACTTACTCTCTCATGTTTCCCTGTTTCTGAAAAAATCAAATTAGAAAAGGAGGTGAGAAGATAATGGAAGGATTCAAATACGAGATCTCTGTCAGCATGCGCCTGGACCTGAATGCGTTCCCGAATTTTGACAGCCTACCTGCAGAATTCAGACAGCCGATTTCCGAGGCTGTTGAAAGGCTTGAACGAACAGGCAGACCTGACGCATACGCCAATTTCAGGAACGGAGTATGGTATGGTCAGGTCGAAGTTCGCCGTCCTGTAGAACCTAGGGATCTAAAGCGAAGCCGTGAAACAGATTATAGCTGCGGCTGCTAAAATCACTGCCGATAAACCTTTTTCTTTTTGTATTATTTTGTTTTTAAGCGTTCAAAGGAATGGATAATTATGCTTCTCTATAACACACTCACAAGAAAAAAGCAGACATTCAAGCCCATCAAGGGCAGAACTGTTTTGCTCTATACCTGCGGGTCAACCGTTTATGATTACGCTCACATAGGAAACTTCAGGTCGTTTATTTTTGAAGATCTCCTTAGACGTGTTCTTGAATTGGATGGATTCAAGGTCAGGCACGTGCAAAACTTCACAGATGTCGGCCACCTTACGTCAGATGCCGACAGCGGCGAGGAC
>DUFR01000021.1 GCA_013331845.1 Candidatus Aenigmatarchaeota archaeon
AATTTATTTTCTCCAATAGCCGAGCCTGTGTAAATAAGACCTTCAGCAGAATAGCAGTGCGGGTGCATATGAGTACTTTTTTCGTTTTGTTGTGTAATAAATCTCCCGTTCTTTTCCTGTAATTTAAGGGATACATTACATATCCTAAGCGTTGAATTCAAGAAAGTCTCGTCTTTGGTTGCGTTATAGAGGTCTACAAGACCAATTGCAAGCTTTGTATGATAGCTGCCTGACTGGGAAGACCACTTATCCTGGCTGTCTATTTGTATATTGTTATTTGCGTCATAAGCAGCATAGAAGAACCCGTCATTCTTCTGCATCGAAAGGAGAAAATTTCCAATATTTGTAGCGGCTTTAAGATATTCCTCTTTTTTAGTAGCCATGTAAAGATTAACAAGTCCTGACAATACCATACCATTGTCAAAAACGTAAAGCACGTTATCCTCAAAAGAATACATCTTATCAGGATCTATGTTATACGCCCTTGTCCTGACGCCGCCGCAGTCATGCATCGCAGAATCTATTATCCATCTTGCGGCAAGTTTTGCTCGCTGTACAAACGTCAGACTGTGTGCAAGGGAGTTAAAAAACAACAACGCATTGATACCATAACCAGTTATCTCGGAATAGACGAACGGGTAAAGTTTTTTATCAAGGTCGTACCAGCCATTAAAGCCGCCGGTATGTTTGCCCGAGATATTTTGTATGCCCGAATTAAGCATCCAATCTATATTCATGTTTATTTTTTCATCCAAGAATATCACCAAGTTTGATGCCGTACTTTTCAGCGAGGTCGTCAGCCCACATTTCCACCCCGTGTTCCAGTTGGGCTCTTTTTATTAACAGCAAGCCGTCTTTTGTTATCACATAAATTCCTTTTTTATTTTCTATTTTAAATATTTCTCCAGGTTTGCCTTGAGTCACGCTGTTTTCTATTTGGGACTGCCATACGTAAAGCTTCTTCTTTTTCCAGAAAGTAAAAGCCCCGGGAAACGGGTGCGTCTGTGCTCTTATCCAATTGTAAATCTGTCTTGAGTCTGTATTCCAGTCTATGACTCCATCTTCCGGCTTCCGCCTAGCCGTATATGTTACTTCTTTAGGGTCTTGCTTGATTCTTCTCACGGTATCATTCCGTATGTCATCTATATTCTCCAAGAGAAGCTCGGCGCTGGCGATGTCGGATTTCGAGTGCAAGGTACTTATATCATCCCTGTCGTCTATGTCAAACTCTTTCTGGGCTATTATGTCGCCGTCATCTGGTCTCTCCGCCAAGTAGAAAAGAGTGACTCCGGTTTTTTTGTCGCCTCTTATGAGTGCCCAGTTCAATGAAGCAGCGCCGCGGTTTTTCGGAAGCAGAGAAGCATGTACACCTATACAACCTTTTTTGGGAATACTTAGTATATCTTTTGAGATTATTTGGGACCATCCAAGTTCAAAAATAACGTCTGGGCTTGACTCCTTTATCTGATTTACTGCAGATTTGTCATTTATGTCTGTTATCTTGTAAAGTAATATATTATTTTGTTTCGCTAAATCATCCATGAGAACAAAACGGCTCTTTTCATTGCAAAGGGAGTCCTCCAATGTATAAACAGCTATGATCTCATCTCTGCCGTCTTTTATGAGCGCCTCTAGGCATTTTCTTGTCAACAAAGTAGGACCAATTATAATAATTCTCATAAACATCAAAGAATCAATTACTCACGTGGGCTTTGTCCCACTCAATATTTCTTCTCAAACCTTCATCTATGTCAACCAGTGGTTCCCAGCCAAAGAGTTTCTTGGCTTTATTGTAATCACAGCAGAGCCTGTTAACCTCCGCTAGCCTTTCTCCATGATGCACTACTTTTGATTTTGAGCTACTGATAGCAATTATCTTTTTTGCAACTTCATTTATGCTCACATCTACGGAAGTACCAAAATTGACAAATTCTCCTATTGCCTTATTTTCAGATCCCATTAATATGAAAGCATTTACCATATCGTCAATATATGTGAAGTCTCTGCTTTGATTACCGCTTCCATAAACAGTAAGATCCTTGCCCTGAAGTGCAAGCTTGATAAATTTTGGTATCACGTCGTACGTGTGTCTTGGTCCGTATGTGTTAAACGGGCGTATTATGGCTATAGGAAGTTTGTATGTGTTCCAGTAAGCAAAACAATACCGGTCCGCAGCCGCCTTGGAAGCAGCGTAAGGCGATGTTGGGTTGAGTGGATGTTTTTCATCTATAGGAGCGTACTGTGCTGTGCCATATATCTCACTTGAAGATGTGCATACCACCTGCTGCAGTTCATGAAGTCTCATCACAGCATGCAGAACGTTCAAAGTGCCTATTAGATTTGTTTCCATAACTTCCAATGGATGTTCAAAAGAATTAGGTACATAGGCATCAGCAGCCAAATGAAAAATAACCTGCGGGTTGTTCTTTTCTATTAGTTTTATAGAATCCGAATTTGATATATTACCGGTTATTATTGTTTTTAATTTATCTTTTATATGACCTATGTTTTTCAGTTTGTACTGGACTGTCCCAGTTTGTGAATTACCTCTAACATAAACGGACACGTCAGCGCCCATGCTAACAAGTTTTTCTGTAAGATGTGAGCCCATGAACCCGTCTGCACCAGTTACCAAAGCCCTTACGCCATTCCAATCCATCAAAATCACTTATTAAAAAAGAACGTGAAGAAAGCATTTAAAGTGTGTTGATTACAAGACTAAAAGCATTTCTTAAACTCTAAAATAATCTATAGTGCTCTTCATACCATCACGTATATTTACAATTGGAGTCCAGTTAAGTAGATTTTTTGCCTTGGTGATGTCAGGTTTGCGGCGTGTCGGATCGTCAACAGGTATGCCCTTGAAAACAGTGTTAGATTTTGACCCTGTCAGCTCAATCACAATATCAGCAAGTTCGAGCATGGTAATTTCCGACGGGTTGCCTAGGTTTATGACTTGTTTGTGTGCCTTGTCAGAGAACATGGCTCTCTGCAGTCCTTCTATCATATCAGAAACATAACAAAAGGATCTTGTCTGCTTGCCGTCGCCATAGATAGTTATTGATCTGTTTTCTAGTGCCTGGTTAATGAAATTTGGAACAACCCTGCCGTCGTTTTTGTTCATGAAAGGCCCATAGGTATTGAAAATTCTCACTATTCGCCAGTCAACAGAAAAAGATGATACAAGAGCCTCACCAAAACGTTTTCCTTCATCGTAGCAATTACCACAAAAAAGGGCTTTGCCGTTTCTTCTTACAAAAACTACATGATTTGGAACAGTTACACAGTAAACATATCCATCGTATTGCTGAACTGATCTTTTAGAGTATGTTGGTGTCCTATATCTTTTATTAAAACGATTAAGAATATGAATTTGGTATATTTGTCTCATTTTTCTTCTATCATGAACTGCAATATTGCCAGCGTAACCTATTTTTAATAAGAGTTCTTGAAAATTGCTGATAAGTTTTATTGAATTACTATAGTAGACCGTGCCTTTTGAACTACCGTCACCTAGCATCATCGCATCAAACAAGATTTTTAACTGTCTTTTTGAGACATTGAGAAATTCTTGTGGCACGAATTTCTCATGCGCCTTACCGAACTGCTTCAGATAATTAGCTAGTTGTTTATTAGTAATACAGAATTGATGATCAAAACTATCAACAAAATTAAAAGGCATCTTAGTAAGGCATGCTTTTATTTTATCATAATTTTTTTTATTCTTTTTAGACTGTGCAATTAATACCTTATATTCATTAACTATGTACTCCTTACCGTTAATGTTTCTTTTACGTTTCCTAACATATACACACCCCTCTGTAATAAAATACCCGAAGAATTCTAGCCAGTCGTCCATTACGATTCTTTCTACAAATGGAACTTTTATATTTTTTCGGTCTATATTTTGTGGGAATACAAAAAATTCCTTTTCTTTAGCATCGTAATCAGCAACTTTTAGCATGTGAGATCTATTCCAGTTTATTGCTTGGTATGCCGAAATAAGTTCGAAATCAGCTTTTCCTCTTTTTTTAACATACATATTATGATTTGGTGTTACTAGAATATCACAATGATAATTTTTGAATGCTATTAACTCACCAATATAGCGTTGCTTTATGATTTCTATCGGTTCCTGGTATTCAATTTTGCCAACGTCACTCAATGTTACAACTCTATCCTTATTTGTTATGTCCTTCATTAATTTCCAGCCTGTTTCAGTAAGTACTTCAGTATCGTCAGAGAAGCATGCCCTAGGCCCATTAGGATTTACATTACCCCAATAGGTTTCATTTTGCGGGTGTTCCTTTGGATCTCCGTAAACTTCTGAAGAAGAGGCAAAAAGAAATCTTGCTTTGTTTTTTCCAGCTAATTTCAGAAGATTCATTGTGCCAACAGAATTTACAAGAAGTGTTTCTAGCGGATGTTTTTGGTAATGAACAGGGCTTGCCGGAGATGCAAGATGAAAAATAAAATCTATTTTCTCGTCAATATTTATTGGATTAATTATGTTATGTTCAATAAAAGAAAAATTATCACTGTCTGTGTCGATATTCTCTCTATGACCAGTTATCATGTTATCCAGACAAATAACACGATAGCCTTTCTGGATCAAATCTTTACAAAGCCACGAACCTATGAAACCTGCTCCGCCAGCAACTAGACATGTCTTCATTTTTGGTCACCCTTGTGGTTTATAGGTGGTGGAATTATAAGACCATCATGAGCCATTTTATTTGCATTCTCATAAGACTCGAGGGTGCTTATGTCTATCCAGTAAGGTAGTTTCGTGACAAAAGCAGCAAGTTTGTCATTTTTGGCCAGAATGGGAAAAACAGAGTTCTCAACTTTTGTACTTTCGCGTGGCAGAAGATCAAAAACATCACTCAATTCCAATATATAATAACCTCCGTTAGCTAGATTTGATGGTGCTTGACCAAGAGGTGGCTTCTCCACAAAATGTTTTACAAGATCGAAGCCATTTGACTTCTTTATCTTAGCTATGCCAAACCTATGCAATTCTTCCTGCGGCGCTTCAAAAAGAAGAACCGTTGCCGACGTGCCTAAAACTGCTCTGCAATGATCGTGATAATCTATCATTTTTTTGATGTCAAATTGTGTAAGATTATCTCCGTAGACAACAAGCATCTTTCCGTCGTGTAGGTTCATCTCCTCTAAAATATATCGTACGTCACCAGCAGTTTCACGTTGTGGTGTGGGTATAGTACGGACTTTGCATGGGTAGTTCATATTCTTTAGATAGGAATCAATACTTATTCCATGTATGTGAGAAAGTGTCCGCTCTTCCATATCGTTGCCACTCGTACCGGAAACTGCAACAATTATCTCATCTATGTCTTCGGAAAGGATGCTTCTTATGACCCAGTCAATCATCGGTTTACCCTGAACTGGTAGGAGAGGTTTTGGTATACCATAAGTAAGCGGCCTGAGCCTTGTTCCTTTTCCTGCAGCAAGAATAATTGCTTTCACCACAACACCCCTTCAAAAGATGTTACAAGACTTTTATCAAGAACCTTTCTGCCTTCTATTATTATCTTACTTTTCATATTACTGAAGTCTTTATCACTAAGTTTTTTGAACTCATCCCACGCTGTAAGAATTAAACATGCGTCTGTTTTGTTAAGCGCAGCTCCAGCAGAATTACAATAATCGATATTGGGATATATCTTACTCATATTGTCCGAGGCCTTTGGATCATAACATTTTACAATACACCCATGCTTAAGCAGTTCGGCAATGATTGATATGGAAGGTGCGTCCCTTATGTCATCAGTTCCTTCCTTGAATGCCAGACCTAAAACAGCTATTGTCTTTTCATTTAGATTGGGCAGTCTTTTCTTGAGCAAATGAACGATTCTAAGTGGTTGATCTTTGTTAATGTCGAGGACCGTAGAAAGTATCTTTGATTCTGCCCGTGTTTCCTTTGTTTTACTTAGAAGTGCTTCAACATCTTTCCTGAAGCAGCTGCCACCAAAACCTATACCAGCCTGGAGAAAGTTTTTACCTATGCGTTTATCAAGACCCATTCCCTCAGCTACGTCGTAAACATCTATTCCGAGATTCTTGCACATGTTTCCAATCTCATTTATGAACGTGACTTTTGTTGCAAGAAATGCATTAGAAGCGTACTTGATAAGTTCGGCTGTCTTAAGATCTGTCCTCATTATAGGCGACTTAAAATTGTCGTAGAGTTTTTCTAAAATGTCTCCTGATTTTTTGTCCAGTTCACCTATTATTAGCCTGTCTGGATTGAAAAAATCGTCCATTGCCTTTCCTTCTCTAAGAAATTCTGGATTGGCACAAACGCCGAAATCTCTGCCTGCCTTTTTGCCTGTTTTCTCAAGGATTGGTATTACAACTTTTTCTGTGGTTTCTGGCAGAACCGTAGATTTTACAACTACAGTACAATAATTCCTATCTTTAATAAAATTAGCTATATCCACAGAAGCGCTCTCGACATACTTAAGATCTATAGAACCGTTTTCCTTTGATGGGGTGCCGACAGCAACAAATACAAAATCCGTTTCTTTAACGCTTTCAATATTAGTAGTGGCATGCAACTTGTTTTCTTGCAGTGCTTGTGAAAGCATCTTGTCCAAGCCTTCTTCGTATATTGGTACCTCGCCTTTGTTTATTTTATCAACCTTCTCTTCGTCAACGTCAACGCAAACAACGTCATGACCAAGAGTGGCAAAACCAACAGCTGTACATAAGCCTACATAGCCAGAACCGACAACGATTATTTTCATGACTACCAGTTAAAATGTGACCCCAGAAAACTTAAGAAGAGGTATTATTTGCCGCTTATCAGCCCTTTTATTATCATTTTTGCTGCGCGTGGAATATCCTTCTTTTTTATTGAAGACATATTAGCATAATAGTAAGCTCGCACGCGTTCTTCAGCAGTGTAATCAGATGTATCAAAAACAGGCTTAGGTCTGGCACCTACATGAAATCCTTCTTTCCAATCCCTTAGGATACGTGTTTTATGATCTTTTTTTATCTGTTCCCACACTTCTGTTCCAGGGTATGGAACAAGAATTCCCCATGAAGCGGTTATGCCAAGCCTCTTTGCAAATTCCATTGAGCGTTTATCGGCCTCATAAGTGCTGCCTAAAAGTCCTATTATAAAAAAGCCGTGAACTTTGATTCCTGCTGCTTGGGCAAGTTTTATTCCCCTTTCAACATCGTCTAACCTTTCCCCCTTATTTATTTTGTCGAAAACGTCAGGGTCACCACTTTCAACACCTATAGACATGGAGTAGCACCCGGCTTGCTTCATAAGGGTGCAAAGTTCTTCGTCTAGCCTGTCAGCACGGATGCCGTTTGGGCATGTCCACTTCATGTCTAGCTTTTCATCTAAGAAAAGCTTGCAAATATCCTTTGCTCTGTCCATCTGTAAAGTAAAGTTATCGTCAAGTACCTTGAACTCATTACTACCATATTTTTCTTTAGCATACATTAGTTCATCAAATATGTTCCTGCCAGACCTGGTACGAAATTTCCTGCCTATTACTGTTGGCACATTGCAATTATTCACTAGAAAGCCGTTGGCAGTGTATGTGTGGTCTTCTTCGACTTCTATGTTGTACACGGTTCCAGAAAAGTCCTCAAACTCTACTGATTCAACCGGAAAATAAACAGCGTTTTCATCTCTTATTTCCACAGTACCTCTTCCTGCCACAAATTCTAGTTGTTCAGCACCAAAAATAGTATTAAGCAATTTATTTGTGTCCTGCTTTGATTTGAAATTTAAGTGATAGCAATAGCCGCATGATTTAACCTCTCTGCCATCTATGTAACTGCTTCCAGTAGAATTCTTTTGCAGGCTTGGCGAAAGCCCTAATTTTTGCGCTATAACAAAGAACTGATATGCCAAAGAATGCGATATAGTAGATACTTTGATCATTTTTTTACCGTTGTATCTAACGATGCCACCATCCCCCAATATCCAACCCTTCATTAGTTCTTCAAGAAACTCTGGTTTTAGCGATATTATGAAATCCGGTATTGCCTTGTTTTCAGAACCTGACCCAAAGAGTTTTTCTATAAGCATCGCAAAAACCGCATTTGAAACACAAACCCTAGTCACATTCTCTTGATTGACTATAAACGGTCCTAAACCTAATACGTCCTTTATTATAGTCTTAACATCTTCAATATATGCGTGCTCATTTTTATTGAAAGTCCAAGAAATTTCATAGCTATTTTGTCTATTCTTGTTTTTAGAAACAGAACCCTCTGCAAGGTAATAGCCAAATAATCTCATCAAGTCTTTAGATATAGGAAGTCTAGAAGGTATGTCTTCTGAAAGCGTAAAACCTATCCTGCCATCATTCACTTCCAATTCATTTTTTATCCTTTTCTTCTCATCAAAATCATTATTGACAACGGTATGAACAAAACTCTTGCCTAAACCAGTTTTAGACGCTATTTGCCTTGTTGAAAGCCCGTCGTTATGAAGTTGTATTGCGATCTTAATTTTTTCAAAAGGTACTCTTCTGGTATATTCGTAAATTAGAACCTTTTCTCCAAGAATTTGTTTTACATCTATGTATTCTATATGTTTTGTATTCGGCAACTGCACAGTCAAATAATCGCCTTTATGTATGTTTTCTGCGGGTGTTTCTATTCTAAGTCCGTTTCTTAGCACATGAAACTTATGGTTTTTTGTAGACCTGACGAAGGGTAGTTTACGTGCTTTAATCTTAACTGTGCTGTCGTTATAGTTTCTTTTATAAAATCTGGTCACAGGCATCCATTTGCCGGAGTGCGAGAGTACGCGAACATCATTATAATTGTGCAACTCCTCTATTTTTATCATGCCTTTATTTGTATGCACTAGCGTACCGCTGGCAAAACAGTAAGTGCACGAATACGGACATCCGCGGCTAGTAACAAGCGGCCAGTTTTCTATCTTAGATTCGAAAGAATCAAAATTATCATACGCAGGAAATCTAAGTTTGTCCAAATCAGTATTCCATTCCCTCGGAGGGTTTTGTATTACCGTTCCGTTGACTCGGTGAATTACCCCGCTTATGTCTGCAGGGTCCTTGCCCGATAGAATTTCCTTAAAGGTCGTTTCTGCTTCACCAAAAACTCCTAAATCAAATATTGGATTATCTTTGAGAAGGTTTAGACCATCAACCATAACATGTGGCCCGCCAGCAACTATCTTAGCCGACGGGTTTATCTTTTTGACCATATTTGCAACCATTATGGATTCGTCAAGTGTAAAGGACTTCACTGATATTCCAATAATGTCGGCATCCTTTACAACATCAAGTCTTTTCGCTGTATTACCAGAACGGTTAACAAAATCCACGACTTTAATTTCGTGCTCATCACTCATATTGCTGGCTATGTAAGCTATGCCATTATTGAGTCCTTCCCAGACACCTTTAGGATCTACAAAAACTATTTTCATAAAAACACAGTAGAAGACTTATTAAACATTGTTCTTAAATATGTGCCAGTAACTTTCGGTTTTAAAGTGTATTTGGTACAAACATGAAAATGATATCGGATCTGTTGAACTTTATTAAGCTTGTTCTGCAGAATAAAAAATGGTTAAAATGAAAGTTGCCCTATGTACAGAAATTCTATACCCGCTTTATGGTGTTGAGCGTCGTGTATATGAAATGGCAAAAAGACTGCCCAAATATGGCATAGAAGTAGAAGTGTTTACGTCTACCAGCAGAAACCATTTCAAACATCTTAACATAAACCAGGTAAGTCATTGTACAATAACAAACCCGCCAAAAAGAAACTATGCTTTTTGTATGGGATATATGTTCAACCTTTTTCGACAGTTAATGAAAAGTGACTATAACTTGATTCATGCCGAGGGTCATCTATCACTAATACCATGTTCCTTAGCCGCGGTTATGAGGAAAAAGCCGTCCATAGCAACAGTACACGATATGTATCTGACCGACTGGCGAAAAATGTATAAAAGTGTCGTATCTTTCGGAGGGCTTCCCTTTGAGGTTGTCTCTTGCAAAATGCCATTTAATCGTGTACTGACAGTCAATTCTTCCCTGAAAGCAAAGATGGAAGGGATACTAAAGATTAATCCCAAAAAAATAGAAATACTTCACAGTGGTATAGACACAAAGTACATAGATTCTGTAAAGAGCGGGGGAAAAGACGGGTCAATAGTATATATAGGTCGGTTGGTACCTCAGAAAAGTGTTGATACATTGATAAAAGCTTACTCGTTGCTTCCAGCAGATGTACGCAGAAAACACTCTCTAAAGATAATAGGAGAAGGGAGTGAACGGGCCAAACTTGAGTCTCTTTCCAAAAGACTTGGCGTAGAGGTTAACTTTGTGGGGAAAATAGAACATCACGAGGCTGTTCTGAAAGAATTAAAAGCAGGATCACTTTTTGTCCTTCCATCAAAACGTGAGAGTTTTGGAATAACAATTCTGGAAGCAATGTTCTCTGGGATCCCTGTAATATCGACAGCGACAGAAGGCCCATCTGATCACATAGAAAATGGTAAAACTGGTTTTCTGGTTCGTGGCGTGAAAGATATGGCAGAAAAAATGGGATTGGTTCTGACTGACAATGTATTAAAGAAAAACATTATAAAAAATGCTCGTATTTCTGCAGAAAAACACGATTGGGATATCATAGTAAAAAACATAGCTGACAGGTACGAACAACTTGTTAAGTAGTGATCTAATCTTTAAAATTTACCTTAAAGAGTTTGACTTCTCCGCCCCAACTATTTACATATTCAAAGTTATTGAGCCCAAGACCGTTGTAAAGAAACATTCTCGTAAACATGGCATCCTCAAGCTGCGGGGCAATGAAAAGTATTGCCCTGTTTCCCGGCTCTATCCACACGGTTCCCTCTACCTTCGCATCATTCTGTGTGAAAACGCGCCCTACGCCATCTGATGTAAAGTAAACATATTTGCTAACCTTAAGCGGCTCTGTTGTACCTTGTTGCTGCAGGAATACAACAAGTGTGTTGTTTGTTTGGTATATAACAAATGAATCTGTCTGCGAAAACGGGTAAGTGTAAATTATGGCATTCTGTTTTATGTCGGGCTTGGCGCTTCCAAGTTGAATTGGCATGTAGTTATAAGGAGTGCCCTTCTTGTCAACAGGATTCCATGTTGAGAAATAAGTCCACCAGTGACTTTTTCCTATAAGATCTGATGAGGCAATGTAATACACATCGCATCCAGGCTTCCTGTATTCTTTGAGAATTTCTACAGCAAGTGTTTCATTCGAAGTGAGAAGTGTAGTTGATATATCCTGTATTCTGGCAGTGGTCTTGTTGCCATTTTTATAAAGGGCAATGTGATTTATGTTGTTGTCATATTTGTCTACAACAACACCTTCCTGTGTATAATTCCAAGGCCTTGTAAACAGATTACCTTGGGACGCGCCGTCAAAAACAACAGGTCTTCTTGCTATTCCTGTTATGAAATGCCCTGGATCCCAGTAAGTTGCAACAACGTCACACTCTTCTGTATTATTTTTGATCCAGTTCAATCCTTCAAACCAGTTATCTGATAATACAGTTCCTGAGTTCTTTGCTATGAATAATGCAGGAGTATAATACATGTAATATACAAAAGCAAAGACGAAGAACAAAATAACAATAAGTGTGATTTCTCTTTTTGGAAGCTTTTTTGCAGCAAAAAGACCAATAGCCAATACTATGATCAGCACAAGTGCTATAAGAAAGTCCCAGAATACAGTAATGACTACTGAGAGTACGAAAGCTGCAAGCATTATTATTTTACCTTGACTAGTCACTGAAATGTTTATCCTCTCCAGTTGCCATTCTGATTATCTTTGATATTATTATAGCAGACCCGATTGCAAGTGGTGCTGAGAAAAGTGTGGCAAATCTTACAGCAATAACCGTTGCAAGAAACGGCCCTACAAACCACACCAACAAAATTAGTACTGTATCAATATGGTGTCTGTTCTTGTAGTAGGAATAAAGAAGGTAAAGAAGCGCATAAATCATAAGGAAAAACGACGATATCAAAATAAACGGCCCTCCGAGCGGGCTTGTTCTTTCTATTATCTCCTTTGGCCCTCCGGATGTCTGGAGCTCCGCAACAGATACATAAACATTTGGAAACTGGCTGTCTTCACCCTTTATCGACTGGAAACCAATAGGTCCTGCCAGTGCACTTGTAATTTTCGTGTCGCCATAAGAAGGTATACTAAGGGCAAAAGACAGCAACATGTAAATTATAAAACTCATTAAAATATACTTTGTATCATGCCATGCCAGTTTTATGTTTCTCCTTTTCATAATTGTGAAAAGCAGTTTCAAAACAACGAAACCTGTGAACAACCATGTTATGTACCAGTATCCAGCCCAGGTCGAATACCATATCCATAGTATTATGCTACTAAAGACTGTATAGAGCGTAAGTTTTTTGTCAAATGATTTTGCAGAACTTGCATGTTTATACGTCAAGAGCATTACACCCATGGTTATCATGGAAACAAGTATTACTATGGCATCGGAATCAGGATCACCACCGATGGTATGTGAAATATTATTTACTTCAAATATGTAAAAAAACGCTGCAAGAATGCCTGCTTTTCTGTCATAGAGCATTTTGCCAATAAAGTAAAGCGGTATAATAGCCAATGTAGCAAGAAACGGCGGGAAGTATATAAGAAATTCCCAAAGCTGCAGTGGGGTTATACTATTGACAAGTATGTAGCTGTATGACCCGAAATAGAAGTAAGGATAAATCCACTCCGGCGGTCTGTAAAATCCGTCTGGTGCCAGCTGATAAATATCATGAACGGGCANNCCCAAAACAGGCAGAACTATAGTTATTGGAATCCATTTCTTTGGCTTCTTGGTTTTTATAACATCAGAAATAGACCAGCCAAGCGAAGCTATCCAAATTCCAATCAGCGCTAAAATAGACGTGGCAAGCACGCCAACTATCTCATGTGTCATTTTTAACAACTATTTGTATCGTTTAGTGCTAATTCTAATGAAAGCTTTATAGCTCTGCAAGGAAACAATAAAGATATTAATCCTTGTGAGCTATATGTGAACCCACAAATTTATATCTAGATTTCTTTGTGGTTTCACAATAAAAGCTTCCTCATTTTTTCCTGCCTACGGCGATGTAATTCATACCAAGCTCAAATTTCTTGGAGACCACTACTTCAAAGCCGCGCTTTCTGAGAAGGCTCTCGACCATTGTAGGTGAGAAATATTGCTTATGGTCCTCTGTTGTCTTTTCTTCTGTAAATCCAAAATTAACCAGAAGCTCCCAGAAAGGTTTTGCTTGTGCCATTGGGGTAGTTATAATAATCGTGCCGTTCTTTCTTAGAACCCGGCTGCAGTCTGCTAGTACTTTCTCCGGTTTGTTGAGATGTTCTATAAACGCTATCATTGTGACTACGCTAAAAGACGCGTCTTTGAAAGGAAGTTTCTGGTCGATACGTATTTTTTTAATTGTTATGTTTCCTGTTTTCATGTTTTTGACCGCTATGTCAACGCCTGTACCGTTCTTTATTTTGCTCTTAAGATTATTGAGAAGGTAAAAATCATCGCCGCAGCCAATATCCAGCACATCTGCGCCATTAGGTACATATTTCATTACCTTTTTGTTTCTTATTACTCTGAAGAGTTTCACGAAAAATTTTGCCATAAAAATACCATTTGGAGGATCTTATTTAAGCTATTTTCCCATAGATTTTGTATGTTTTTGTCAATAATCATACCTACCATAAACGAGGAGAAATCTATAGGCAGCACAATATGCAGCATCCATAAGCATCTGAAGAGTGTCAGACATGAAATAATAGTTGTGGATACAAACTCTACTGACAACACAAAAAAGATAGCAAAAACTCTCGGAGCACGTGTAGTAAATGAACCAAGGAGGGGCTATGGACGTGCCTACAAAAATGGTTTCAGGCATGTTAAAGGCGACATCATTGTGACGCTGGACGCTGACTCAACTTATCCGGTAGAGAGCATAATGAAACTTGTAAATGTGCTAAAAGACGTGGATTTTGTAAGTGGTTTAAGGCGGCGTTCAGAAGGCATGAGTCTCCTTCACCGGTTTGGCAACTGGTCAATTACAACATGCGCTAACGTGCTGTTCTTCAAAAACTTCAAGGACTCCCAGTCAGGCATGTGGGCATTTAGAAAAAGTTTGTTGAAAAAGATGAACCTTACCAACAACAGCTGGCCGTTCTCCGGGGAGATAAAAATAGAGGCAGCAAGAAACGGGCGGTTCGTTGAAGTGCCAATTATTTACAGAAAAAGGAGGGGTGAATCAAAGGTCAGGAGCTGGAAAGTCGGGTGGGAGAACATAAAATTTCTTATAAGAAAAAGATTTTCCTAGGTAAGTGGTGTATACAAAAATGAAAGTGCTGCTCTTTCTGTTACATGCAAAACAATTGATAATCCCATAAGTGCTACAAAAAATATATAGACTACAATTAAGCCATACTTTACATACCACTTCCTATCATCAAGAGAAGCCAAAATCATAAACATAGGAAACACAACTAACATGTATCGTGTGATTCCAAAAAGATTAGATGATATGAGAACTATAACTAGTGTAATTAGATAATATACTGTATATTCTATTCTCAATTTTTTATAAGACAAATAAAGTAATACAATAAAACTTACGGTAAGTAATAAGTTTATCACATGGTAGCCTATGTTGATTGGTGTCGAATCAGTGGTTAAGGCGTAGAGTGCCTGTTGGAATCCTGTCCAAGGCCAGGCAAGCGATTTCCCGTAAGTAATGGCCGATCTAAACTGTGCAAAAATATCGCCTAGGACTAGATACTCATAAAACATAAAGAGCAGCATACCAGCCGGAAAACCTACAAAATACAGTGCCTGTTTGCCGATTTTTTTATAACTGAAGTTTATCGATCTCAGATAAATGTAGCCAGCCGGTATCAATAAAAGTATGCCCTGCATTCTTGTCAGAGCCACCAAAAACCCGAATATACCTGCGTATTTCCACTGGCCTTTTTGGGCAAAGTAAAAAATTGAGACTGAAAAAAATAGGAAAAGTGCTTCCGTATACATCATGGTGAAATAAAATGCTGTTGGAAATAGAAGCGTATAAATTATGGTCTTCGTTGCTGTCTGCTTTCCAAGTTCATCCCTTACCAGCAGCCAAAGCATCATTATCGCAAAGAACGATGCTATATTTGCTATAAGAAAAGCAGCCAATGGATGTCCGATGAATCCAAATGTTTGTATCAGGAGTGGATAAAGTGGATACCAGTGATAATTAGGAACGTGATAGCTACCGAAATCTGACGTATATCCGCGTTCTGCTATATACAAGTAGGCCGTGGAATCATACTGGGCAAATGGGTTAAGAAATATATTGTCTGTTACTTTTTCTGTGTGTGTTATGTCAGCTGGAATAAAAAATTGGGTTCCAACAGCAATTGTTATGACAAATATCTTGCAAATAGCAAAGACAATGAGTACCTTGCGAAAATCCTTGTCTTTGAATAAATTCGAAAACGCTTGTATAGGCATGAACAATCTAATAAGATTAAAAGGTTTAAAAACTACTTTTGTTTTGTCATGAAACGATTCAAAATACTCATGCTTGGAATCAGTGTACTGATACTGCTAGCAATAGTATTGTACGCGAATCCTATTGTTTTGGCTGGTCTGATAATCAAAAGCAATTACTCACTCATAGTCATTGGTTTTGGTGTGGCATTTTTAACGATGCTTCTCGGTGCCCTGAAATGGAAAGTATTGTTAGGTGGTGTTAGTTTTTTAGAACTGTTTCCGGTGCAGATGCTTGGTTATACAATAAGCAACTTTACACCGGGCAAAGCAGCCGAACCTGCAAAAGCTGTGCTGCTTAAGATAAGCAAAGGAATACCAATATCCTCATCACTTACATCAATTATATGGGAGCGGTTGTCGGATATTTTTTCCCTGCTTATATTTTCTCTTATAGCAATAAGCAGCCTCTCCGTAACATCCAATTTTTTCTTCGCTGGAGCAGCAAGCATGGTTATTTTTGGCGGGATAATAGCTGTTTCCTTTCTGGTATTGTACAGCAAAAGATTCGGGATGAAAATATTCAGATTGGTCAAAAAGCTGCCGCTACTAAAAAGGCTTCCTGAAAACTTCATGGATCTTTTCTACAAAGTGCGTATAAAGAAAGTGAGGATAGTGAAGTGTTTTACCATAGCGCTCATAACATGGTTTCTCGAGGGTTTCATACTTTATTTTGCACTGTCGGCGTTTGGGGTTAGCTTGAATCCGCTTGTGCTGGCCGGCATAGTTGCATTATCTGTGGTTATAGGAATCGCCTCATCGTTGCCAGGCGGCCTGGGAACAACAGAGGTAGTGATGACTTTCCTTCTCGGGCTGAACGGCATTGAAAGTAGCATCGCCATAGCAGCAACAATAATGTTCAGGTTCATGACAATATGGTTTGTAAACCTGCTTGGTGGCGTTTCTTTCCTTTACTTGAGCAAGAAGTTCGATATTAAAAATATTTTCTAGGTAACTAAAAAGTAACGCCGGTTCATGTCTTTGTTTTCAAATGGTACATGGGGGAAATCTGCCGCCCAAAAGTTCCGCAATTACCTACAGCATACCAGTGGCAAGCAGGAAAGCTGTTTTAAGCATAGTAATTTTCGGCATTTTTATCCAAGATTTACTGAACTTGTCGTAATCGAAATTGTTGAGCTTTTCCATCGATGGACCAAGCTGGAGAAATATTTTATCTATCTGTTTATTTGTCATGTTCCTGTAAAGCATACGCACAAGAAACTGTTTGTCAATCTCCCAGGCAAAATCCTTTTTCCACATAGATTCATATTGCTTTAGGTGGTTGGCATCAAAACGTTCCATGTCAAATGCGTCACTTATCGCAGTCGCCGCATAGGCCGTAGCCTCCAATCCAAACATTATGCCACCTCCTGTTAGCGGTTTGTTCTGGCCACATGAATCACCAATGAGAATAGTTCTATTAGCATAGCTTCTTACATAACCCGTCGGTATCAGATGTGCAAAAACATCACCATCAGGAAGGTGGTGTTGTTTTTTGAAATAATCAAGGTACTCCCTAGGTCTGACGTCTGATATTGTTCCGTATTCATTATTTTGTGGTATTATCCACGAGAAGAAATTTGGTGAGAAATATTTGTTGATAAATACATTTATGTTGCCGTCCATGTTACTTCGTGTCTTTACCATTATGCCTAGAGAGAGAAAAGGTCTTGGTATCTTTGCATATTTTCTTACGATAGAATTTGCACCATCTGCTCCAACTACAAGCTTGCCCTGGTAAGACCCGCCTATTGTGTGTACCGTAACAAAATCCTTGTCATAACTAACACCAATAGTGTTTTCATAGACGATTTTAGNNGAAAAAATATCCATCTCCCGTATTTCATGCTTCACTAGAACGGTGTCAAAAAGGCTAAGAAAATCGGCAGACACTATACCGCTGTCCTTTAAAATCACTTTTTTATTCTTTTCTATGAGCAATACATTAAGCCCGTTAAGTTTGCTGGCAAGGTATGCGCCAGTAACGCCGCCGCCAACAATTATTACATCGTACACTCTATCGCCGGATAAAATAAAACGCCAAAACTTATATAGTGCTCCAAGAAAACAATCAATATATTACTTTCTTGGGCACTACATGGTAAAGCAAAGCTTTACCTGTACAGGAGAATCGAAGATTCTCCATGTATATGTGAACTCAGTAAAGATTCAAAGCATGGTTTACTGGGTTAACTATAAGTCCAAAAAGGTCGTAAAAATGCTTTATGAAAAATTCGAAAAACATTGGAAAATATGGCTTTGGATACCAATCATTCTGCTAATCTTATCCGTCGGGGTTATTTCAAACAACATAGTGGCCAAAGGCTCGTTCATGGAAAGGGACATCGAGCTGACAGGCGGGAAGTCAATAACATTCGAAGTTGCTTCTGTAGATGTTGATGTTATCAAGTCCCAGCTGCCTTATGCAAAAGTGCATGTGACTAGCGGTGTTGGCAAGAATCTGATAATAGAAATGTCTGTAGACAAGGATGAGGGTGAGATTATCGACATTATCTCGCGCCACGCGAGCGTAATTGGATCGCCTACAGTAAGAACGGTAGGCCCTTCCATAGGCAACATATTTTTTCAGCAGACACAAATAGCGCTGGTCATTGCATTCATATTGATGGCGATAACGGTTTTCATTCTTTTCCGTTCAATCGTGCCTTCGCTTATAGTCATACTTGCTGCCACTGCCGACATCGTCATCACAATTGCAGTCCTTAGCATTCTTGGCGTCGCGCTTTCTCTCGCAGTTATCGCAGCGCTCCTGATGGTGATAGGCTATTCTGTCGATACCAACATGGTACTCACGTCCGAGCTCCTCAAGGGGCGGGGCAGCGTTAGCGCCGGAATCAAGCGGGCAATGAAAACCGGCCTGACAATGACTTCAACAATATTTGTGGCGTTGGTGGCGATGTATTTTCTTTCAGGATCTTTGATTATCGAACAGATTGCGCTTGTGCTTATAATAGCTACTCTGCTTGACGTGCCCACGACATGGATGACTAACGCGGGCGTGCTCCGATACTGGTTGAAAAAGAGGGGAAGAACATGAACACGAACATGAAAATTGTGCTGTTTATAGCGATGCTTGCTCTTACTGTTGCGGGCGCATTATTCCTGCCTTCAACGCCAGTTATCCTGTTGGGCGTCATTATTTTATTTTTAATTATAGTTCCACGGGCCATGCTGAAGAATATTCGCATGTTAATTTGGTTTGTATTTATTCTTTTGTCTGTAGTCCTGATTTCATTTAATTATAACGCAAGCGGCTTCAGTGTTGTATCAATTGACAAGAACTCAACGATAACTAGCCTTGCTGTAGGCGAAATACTGTACAAAATAAATGATGTCCCTGTCACAGCTGACAGCATTGCCAGCGAATATTTCGGTACAATAAAGCTCGAAACGAACCACGGGCAGAAATTCGTGCGGGCGAACGGCGTGCTCGGAATTGAGGTGGATGAAGTGCCGTCGTCGAGTCTCAGATTCGGGCTTGATCTGAAAGGCGGGGTGCGCGCAGTCCTTGAGGTAAATTCAACAGACAACGCAACGCTGGACCAGATAATCTCCACCCTCCAGACAAGGATCAATATCTATGGGTTGCGGGAAGCCGTATTCAGGCCCGTGTATTATGAAGGTAAGGGTTTTGTCGAGATAAGCATAGCCGGAGGCAGCAAGGAGGAGCTGAGAAACCTGTTGGAGAACCAGGGAAATTTCGAGGCAAAGATAACAATAGCGCCTCGTGTTTCGTCCGGCTCAGGAACTATACGTCTTGAAAGAAATCATAATTTCTCTGTTTCTAATGGCTCCGTAATCATGGATAGCAAAACTGTCCGCGAAAAAGAGGCTTTTGTACTGGATGGGATTCCATTTGTCCTTGACACGGTTTCGGATAAGATAAACATGACTGCAACCGTGTTCAATAGCGATGACGTCAAGACTGTCTTCTTCGACCCGCAGCGCTCGCGCATTGAGTTAGAACAGGACAGCTACAGGTGGTCTTTCTCAATTCAGCTGGGGCAGGAAGGCGCGCAGAAATTTGCATGGATCACGAATAACCTTGAACTCGTGCCGGGAACTGGTTACCTCAGCTCTCCTATAGTGCTTTATCTGGACAGTAATCTCGTGGATTCTCTCAGCATCTCATCCACTTTGAAGGGGCGTGTCGAGACAGAGATACAGATAAGTGGCTCGTCTGACACAAGGGACGCCGCAATAAAGGAAAGATCCCAGCTGCAAAGTATCCTGCGCTCAGGCGCGCTTCCTACATCTGTAGAAATCGTCCAGCTTGACGCGATTTCCCCAACGCTTGGGACATCGTTCTTGATGAATGCTGCTCTCGCCGGCTTCGTTGCCCTTATCGGCGTCATCATTGTCGTGGGCGTTAGGTACAGGAGGCCAAAGATAGTCTTGCCGATGATAATAATTTCGTCGAGCGAGATTTTGATAATTTTAGGCATCGCGTCCATGATAGGCTGGACGATTGACCTGCCGGCAATTGCAGGCATAATCGCGACGTTAGGAAGCGGTATCAACAGCCAGATAATGATAATAGACCAGGCACTGCGAAAAGAAGTTGAAACAGCGACGCTGAAAGAGAAGCTGAAGAACGCCTTCTTCGTGATATTCGGCGCCGGCGGAACCGTAATCGCTGCGATGGTACCTCTGATGATTATAGGATTCGGCCTGCTGCGTGGCTTCGCAATAACGACGATTATCGGGGTGCTTGTCGGAATACTGATAGTGCGCCCGGCGTTCGGCGAGATAGTCAAGAAAATAATCAAGGAATGAAACTAGATTTATTTCTTTTTGGCTTTGAAAATAATGGTTGGTCCGATTAGCCTGACAAGGTCTTCTGGATAAACTGTCGGGTCTTTGATTTTGTTTTTCATGTCCAGAGGCTCATGCACTTCCAGCAGGGTTAGATTCGCATTAATGACGCTATTTACAATATCGCTCACTTTCCTGTGAAACATCACGAATTTGTGTTTTGTGCGGTCTGACCATGTTTCATTTTGAACTAATTTTCTAGTTTTTAAATAATTGTACCTGATCTTTTTTGTTTTGGGGTCAATGACATAATATAAAGGGTGGTCATAACTGAAAACAAACAATCCACCCTTTTTGAGAACTCTATACACTTCCTTGAAACATTTGGTAAGGTCGGCAATGTATTGCAAAGCAAAGGCAGAGAAGACGATATCATAGCTGCTCGACTTAATTCCCTTCAATGTCTGTATATCTCCCTTAATCAACGTCACACTAACTTTTTCTCTTTCAATAAGTTTTCTGGCATATGCTAGTTGTGCTTTAGAAATATCAATTGCCGTACATATTGCGCCCTGTTTTGCGAAGCTGATCGAGCATTGGGCTCCGCCACACCCGATTTCTAGGATTTTCTTACCTTTGACATCTCCAAGTAGTTTCAGCTGGTTCTCACGAGGAGCATATGGTCCGTAATCTGCTGATTTTGTGCTTAGCTTTGCCCATTCTTGGAACCATGGAGCTGCATCATTCCACCATTTCTCAACTTCTTTAACCATTTTATTATTTATTTTGAAAAGTATATAACGAGCGCGATAATCAGAAGGGCAAATAAAAAATAATTGTCGGTAATATCAGCACACCCATAAGAATTCCGCGTCTTATTCCTGCCATGTTTGCAAAAATTCCAAGTGCTGTGCATGTCACAAGAAGAAGCATACCATATATGCCAGTGAAAAATAGTGTCATGAAAACAATCAACAAAATAACAACTCTGCTTATTGTTACATAATTTATTTTCTCCATNNCTTTGTATAAGCCACAATGAAAGTATGGACAATATTGCATTGGAAATGGTTATGGCGCCGAGTGTGAGTATAAAGGACTTTTCATTTTTATCTACACTGGCAAGCGACGCAATTTCACTTGATCCTACACCCGGAAGCATGCCAGAAATAATCCCGCCTATGCTCCCAAATACTATAGACCGTCGCGTCTGGCGGCCAGTGACATGAATCTCTTTTTTCCTTTTTGGTATCTTGATTTTCTGGTTTGTGCTGAAAAACATAACGCTAATGCCGAACATGCCGGAAAGTATTGGAAATAGAACAAGAGTTCTGTCTACAGGCAGCTGTGACGAAAGTATGCCAATCGTGCCGGCCAGCATGAAGCAGAAGAAAGATATGAATTTCTTCTTCCCTTTTTCAGAAAATACCATTATGAAAACGATGAAGATGAGAAGCGCATATGTGAGCGGTTGTGACACCTGAAAAATGCGTGGTATTATAAGAATAATTAGCGGCAGTGCAAGTAAAATAAAAATAACCGAGCCGACGCCACCAATGACCGCTAATTTTATTGCGTCGTAGCCATTGCCTTGCATAAGCATTTTATGTGCCGGTAGTACAGCCAGAGATTTGTCAGAATCCGGTGCGCCAAAGAGCATGGATGGTATGAAATCCAGAAATGTATTGGATATTCCGAGGGCAACGACAAAAGCAATCAATGCCATAGGCTGAAGGTTGAGTTGTGAGAGANNATCGTGAAAGACACGATACCGTCCACGTCGACCATCGCTATGCAGTTGTCCATAATTCCGTATTTCTTCAAGCTTTTAAATCGGCGTTCCCAATATCTTAGAAGGTGTACATATGCTGGGAAAGCCTAATCCTAAAATGATTGAACAGATGATGAAAAAGCTGAACATGAAAGTTCAGGAAATACCTGCAGAGCTTGTAATAATAAAAACTAAAGATAAAAATATAATAATTTCAAGGCCTGAAATAATGCTGGCTGACATGATGGGCCGCGAGGTATATCAGATAAGCGGCGAAGTATCAGAAAGTTTTCCTGTCAGTGAGGATGACGTAAAACTTGTGATGGATAAAACAGGAAAAGACAGGAACACGGTTGTAAAAAAGCTCGAGGAACTTAATAATGACCTGGCTAAGGCTATAACAGAGCTGAGGGAAAAATAAGGTGTTGCCAATGAACCACAGAAAACTTCATATTGATCATCTGCTTCCAATTGCACTCTTCCTAATTGGTGTGGTCATGTTGATGGAGTCGGCAGCAGCCATGTTTGTTATTATTGAAAGTACTCAGATTGCCGCGCAAACAGCGTCCATGGCATGGATATATGTAATGTTTAAGTCGCTCGTTAGTTTGTTCGTTATTTTTGCTGGTTATGTCACCATGAAAAAATAATTATTAAGAGTGAAACAGGCTTTTGCACTTCTCGCGCATAAATTCTCCGATTAAAATCAAACGTGGTTCTCCTTTTTCTAGTACATGTGCTGCTGGTATGTCAATGGTCCTCCAAGACCATTCATTGCTGCCGTTACGAATTCTATACTCTCTCATGTCCTCTATTTTAGCTCCGTATATTATTCCTTTCATTTTTGCCCAAACCGAAGCTGCAGCGCACATAGGACATGGCTCATGAGTTGTATACAGAATACAATCATCTAAGTGTCTTTTACCGAGAACTTTAGCTGCTTCTTTTATTGCGATAATTTCGGCATGGTGTATCGGGTCCTGATCAATTTTACTTCTGTTTCCCGCCATTGCAATTATTTTATCGCTCTGTACAATAACATCCCCGACTGCGTAATCACCGTCGTTCTTAGCCTTGATCGCCTGTTCAATCGCTATTTTCATGAACTTTTCTTTTGGTTCTATCATTCTGTTATATACAGACCAAAACTTTTAATTCAGAATTAGCCAATATAATTTTCGTCGCCGTCTGGAGCTGTTTGCTGTACCAACTGTTCATCTGATAGTTTCTTACTCTTCCTTTTTCTTTCGTCAACAGGACCTATGTACCGGCTTGTAACCTTTTTCCCTCTTCTGATAGACTCATAGTAATATTTTCTGCCGTTTATGACCTTAATATGCCGGTTTGTCATGGTAGTAAATTATTTTTTACCCTATATAAAATTTTGGTTTGTCCAGTAACGCAATTGCACACTCTAAATGGCGTCTAGAATGGGCAAAAGCTGGCATAGCAAGTGATAATTTCTCCCGGTTTGTCAACTCATGAGCACTCTTGAAGTGAGTTTGAAAACAGCGTGGTGTGTTTGCTCTACTTTTGAAAAAGTTAAATAGTATATTTACATACAATACAGCGTGGTCAGATGATTATTAGATTCCAATTGCTTGACGCAGACTATTTTCTTAACGGAAACAAGCCCATATTAAGGCTCTTCGGTCGTGATGCTAATGGAAGAGCTGTTTGTGTGCTCTACGACAAGATGCGGCCATACTTCTATGTAAAGTGCAGTAATCCACAGAATCTTAACGGGATAAATGCCACAGGTATCGAGGAGGTAAAAAGGTTCCTGGCCGTCGGTTACCAGAAGGAACCCACTGCACTGTACAAAATAACTCTCACAAATCCGCAGGACGTGCCAAAGCTGAAAGACCAGCTTCTCAATAACAAGCTCGTCGAGGACGCCTACGAAGCAGACATATTGTTCAAATACAGGTTCATGGTAGACAAAAACATATATGGCATGCAGTGGCTCGAAGTCGAGGGTGAGAGGGTTAATACAATTGTATCAAAAACCCTGTCATTCCGTGCCGAGTCAATCAAACCACTGGAACTTGAGGAAAACGCAGACCTGAAGTACATGGCATTTGATATCGAATGTGTGCCATCAGACCCGCGCAAGCCACTGAACGAGAAGAAGGATGGTATAGTGATGATTTCACTTGCCTTTAGCCACGAATATCGTGGCAGGAAGTCGCTCGTGCTTGTGGCAAAGCGTGCATCTGGCGAAAATGTTCAGGGGTTCCAGACAGAAAAGGAGATGCTAGAAGAGTTCCTTAAGGTGATAAACGACTACGATCCTGATGTGTTAACCGGTTACAACATAAACATGTTTGACTTTCCCTACATAATAGAACGTCTCAAACAAAACAAGCTTCCCCAGAATCTCGGAAGGACTGACAAAATAACATTCCTAAGAACACTAGGAATGACTCAGGAGTACGTATTGACTGGCAGGGTGGTAGTCGACCCATACCAGATACTCAAAAGAGATCCATGGGTAAAGTTCCCGCGCTATGATCTCAATACTGTTGCAAGGCTGCTTCTTAACGATGAAAAGCATGATATTGAATATGGCGAGATGAGCGGCTTGTGGAACGGGACACGGGAAGACTTGTCAAAGTTTATTGAATACGCACGTAAAGACGCTGATCTATCACTGAAGCTTGTTCTTGATCGTGGAATGCTGGACAAGTTTGTTGAACTCTCAAAAGTTTCGGGCCTGCTGCTTCAGGATGTGATGGGCGGGCAGACAAGACGAATAGAGACAATGGTACTTCATGAGTTCAGAAAAAAAGGTTTTGTAATGCCCCTTGCGCCATCAAAAGCTGAACTTGTAAGGAGAACAAAAGAAAGGGACAAGCAGGGCTTGAAGGGTGCTATAGTTCTCGAACCTAAGAAGGGGTTGCAAGCAGAAGGCTGTGTTCTGGTCCTCGATTTCAAGAGCCTTTACCCTTCTATCATGCGTACGTACAATGTATCACCTGACACTCTCACCGGTACCGAAGAAAATTCACATCAGTCTCCATCAGGCGCATACTTCATAGATCAGGCAGTTCATGAGGGAATATTTCCAAATATACTCGCGCGTGTGCTTGCGGCCCGCGGCAGCGCAAAGAAACTGATGAAAACCAAGAAAGGTGAGGAAAAGCGGATACTCAATGCCAAACAACTTGCCCTGAAAGATATTTCCAACAGCTTTTACGGCTACACAGGTTACACAAGAGCGCGCCTGTATACTATAGATGTCGCCAATACCATAACCGCTTACGGAAGAAAGAACATAGAAAAAACCCGCAAGCTGGTGGAGGAGAACTTTGACGTAGAGGTTGTCTATGGTGACAGCATAACAAAAGACAGGTTCGTGACATTGTTGAATCCTCGTGATGTGATAGAAGTCAAAAACATAGAAGTGCTCTTCGAGCAGCACAAAGAACATGCAGTGAGAACGCCAGACGGCAAGGAAAGGATACCTCTTGCCGGATACAAGGCACTTACTGTCAGTCGGAGCAGAACAGCAGAATGGTCACCTGTCAAGGAGGTAATACGTCACAAAACAATCAAGAAAATATACAGAGTTGGGCAGAAATTCGGTGAAACTATCGTGACCGAGGATCATTCACTGATGATTGACAATAACGGATTGCTCGAGGAAACAAAACCCGCCCAGCTTGCTGATAGGAAAATAGCAAGAGTGGAGACAATACCAGAAGTAAAACAATTGCAGGGAATTGATATGTATGAGATGTTGAAAGATTACACTTATCGCCATGAGTACAAAGGCCGGATGAAAACAGCAGCATTCCATGCCGATGAAAACTTTGTATGGTTTGGCTGGGAAGACAGGAAAGACCCAATAAGGATAAAGCGTTTCATAGATGTCGAGTCTGGTGAATTTGATGCTTTGTGCAAATTGATTGGAGCATATGCAGCAGAGGGCTCTTCATCGACGTTAGAAACTACAAGCAGATATGGAGCTTCGATAGCGTCCTCTGATAGCGAATGGCTGAAAGAGCTTCAGGCTGCGTATGTGCTGCTCTTTGAAGGGGCTGAATCTTGCGTCATAAGATCTACGACTGGTATAAGGGAGCTTGTCTATGGCGACAAAAAGATATTATACGAGGACAAGACATGCAAGCTGCAGATGATGAACTCGCTCTCTGCCGTGGTTTTCAAGTTGCTCTGTGGCCAGAAAAGCGCCGGCAAAAAACTACCTGATTTTGTCTTTCATATACCAGAAGTCAAGCAAAACCTGATATTGCACCATATGCTAAAGGGCGACGGTTACATAGAAAAAGGTTCCAGATACACCGATGCTTACAAAGCTGTGAATTTCCGTTATGATACCAAATCGCTGAACCTCATTTCCTGCCTCTCGCTCCTCCTGACCATGCAGGGCAGGAAGTATACGATAAGCTTCAGAAAAGATAAGGATGTTTACAGGATTACGACCTGCTCAAAATACAACAGCAAATTGCGCACAAAAGTATCAGAGGAAGCGTACAACGACTATGTCTACGATCTTGCTGTGGACAAAAACCATATGTTTGTAGATGCATGCGGCCAGATACTCCTGCACAACACAGATAGTATTTTTGTCAGGACAAAGACCACAAACCTCGATGAGGCAAAGGAGCTTGGTGAAAAAATATCAAAATTTGTAACAGAAAAACTGCCAAGTTACCTCGAACTTGACTTTGAGAAAATATACAGAACTTTCTTGATACTAACAAAGAAACGTTATGCTGGCTGGCGGTTTGACAAAACCGATGAAGGCTGGCACGATATCATTGAAATGCGTGGTATTGAAACCGTTCGGCGTGACTGGTGTCCCCTTGTATCCGAGCTCATGGAGAAGGTGCTCAATACAATACTAAAGGAGGGCGACCTTGCGAAAGCTATAGAACTCGTAAAATGCACCATCAACGACCTTCGTGCAGGCAAAATACCGCTGGAGAAGCTGACAATAATAAAAGGCATCACAAAACATATTGACAACTATGAAGGTATGCTTCCACACATAGAACTTGCAAGAAAACTGACAAAGAGAAACCCGCAGGATCCGCCAAAGATAGGTGATCGCTTGGGATTTGTAATAATAAAGGGTGACCAGATGTTATCAAAGCGTGCTGAGGACCCCAAGTATGTCGAGCAGAACAAAATCCAGCTCGATTCTGATTATTATACCGAAAGTCAGCTGTTGCCTCCGATAGAAAGGATTCTGAATGCCGTAGGTATTCAGCGCTCCGAAGTCCTGGGAAGCGGCAGGCAGATGTCCCTCGGCGATGTCATGTCCGGCAAAAAAAGAGAACTGAAGCATAACATAGAAGTCAACTATGCAAAACCGCTTGAAGGCTGGGAAGAATTTATATGCAAGAAGTGTTCAAAAAGCTACAGGAGAATGCCGCTAAACGGCCTGTGCGAGTGTGGCGGCGAGATGTTGATAGGTTACCACGGCTCCACCAGCGANNTCTTCCTCAATAACTCTATAAATTCCCGGCTGGATCTTTTCTGCAGAAATTAACATTTCATAACGTCCTTCTCCAACCATTGCCAAATCAAACGCTTCCATTTCCCGGAGTCTCTGACTAATTGGGTCTATCATTCGTTTTCCTTCTATAACATTTATTTAAACTTTACCGCAGCCAAAGACTACTCACTACTTATGCAGAATTAAAGTATCTTCTAAGTTTATTTTGTGGAAGTCTTAGTTCAGGTCTTCTGTTAGGATCAACTAACTCTGCACTTTCATCGCCCAAATAACCAACACAAGTATTAGTACCCTTCAAGCAAATATGAGACCAATCAGTATGTTGAAACATAGCAGAACCGTCTATTCTTCGAATTAGTTTTGCCATCTGATAGTGGTCTAAAAAAGGCCTTACTGTTTCGTACGTGTGGTGGTGATTGTCTAAATGTCCCATACTTTTATCATTTCTACAAAGTATAAAAACTATACTTTTATTGAGGTAAACTGATTTTCTCAACATCTCTAGAAGCAAAGTCTATGACAATTGGCTTGAATTCACCAAGCAGCGACCCCGAATTCACAAGTGTAACAGATTTGTAATTAGTAATGTAAGGCTGGTCACTATTGCCATAGTGAACTATGTCAGGAACTTCCGTCAGTACAAGATAGTCCTCATCAAGGATTACGTTAGTTTTTCCGAGGTAGCGTTTCTTCAGCATCTTTATGTCAGCTTTCTGTGCCATGAGCACCTTAAGCCCGCCAAGCTCTACCATGGCCGGATTGCTGAGAGAAACTATCCTGCTGCTTTCGAACGTTTGTGGAATGTTAGGATATTCACTGTCATCGGCAATGACAAAAACCGTCTTTATGTAGCAGTACCTGTCAACATAGTCCTTAAAAAGTTCCTTGCTGCCTAATTTTCCTGAAACAAAAAGGTATTGTATGTCCTGCTGGCTAAACCATTCAAAAAATGCTTCAATATCCTTTGGAGATGATTCATCCAGACAAAGATCAGACACAAAACATGCCTTGCCCGTGCCTTTTGTTGGGTCACGCAGAGGTATATCAGGATATATTATTTTCTTGCCAAAAAGTACCTTGCCGCCTGCCACTGCCTTTATGGCAACAACATCATCAAGCTCTAAATCATCAATATCATCAAGTATGACCGGCATCGTAGTTGTCGTATCTTCTAGCTCAACTGTCTTTTTTTCATTCTCCTTTATTTCTTTTACAATGCCTATGACATGCACTTCGTTGCGAGTGCTATCTATCTTGTTTAGGGATACAAAACTTTTTGGTATTCTGGATATTATGATCTGCTTCATTTTCTCGTATTTGGAACCATAGAATCTTACAAAATCCTCCCGTGTAATCTCCTTTTTTTTGTAAGTGAGGTTCATGAGTATCTTATAAGGTGTGTAGAGATCCCTGGAATCAACAATAAGTGGTAACTTCCTTGAGAGGGGCTCTTCAACGCCTGTTTCCTCAATAATTTTTAGCGCCTCATCCGTAAGCAGGTGTCCGTGTTTAAAGAATTCGCTGACAATTTCGCTCTTTCCCATCACAAATCCCCCTTCTTTAGATACTTAATTACCCAATCGTTCCTGGAGGATGCCTCTTATCCTGTTAAGCATGTCATCTTTCACAGCAAGCGCAATGTCACGTGTCCTGCCATAGCGTCCGTTTGACACGACCTTTGCTGTTATGACACCAAGCATGTCGAGTTCGCCTATTAGATCGCTAACTCTTCTCTGTGTCAGTGGTTTGATATTATTTGCCTTGCATATGTTTGCATACATGTTGAACACGTCGCCTGTTAGCAGCCTTTTGTCTACCCAACCTTTACTTACAGGNNCCTCTTATGGTTTCTGTTACCCTGTCTAGATCAATCTTCTGTTGTGCCATATCTATGTGCTTTTCAGCAACCAGCATCTCTCCAGACCTCTCTGCTATCTCTCCGGCAACGCGAAGAAGGTCAAGCGCACGTCTGGCATCACCATGTTCCTGTGCAGCCAGTGCAGCGCATTTGCTAAGAACTGTATCGCTTACCGCGCCCTCTTTGAACCCTCCCTGTACCCGCTCATAAAGTATATCCTTGAGCTGCACTGCATTGTAAGGTTTGAACAGGATTTCCTCCTCGGAAAGAGAAGATTTCACCCGTAAATCAAGGTTATCACGAAAAGAGAGGTCATTTGTTATGCCAACTATAGTTATGTGACTCTTCTTGAGTTCCTGGTTGGACCTTGTAAGATTGTAAAGAAAGTCGTCGCCAACCTTCTTTACAAGGGTGTCTATCTCGTCCAAAATCAGTATAAGTTCTGTTGCCTTGTTATCGACGTGTTCAAAAAAGCGCCTGTAAAGAACATCCGTAGGCAGGCCCGTATCAGGAACACATTCACCAAGCTCCTTTAGCAGCTGCGCAAACAGTCGGTATTCTGTGTCTGCCACTTTTTTCATCTTGCAGTTTATGTAAACTACACGCAGGTTCTTTCCATTCTTTCTTACTATTTCCTGGAGTTGGTTTATTATAAATTTCGCGCAAATCGTCTTGCCAGTCCCGCAAGTACCATAAATGAAGAGGTTGTTAGGCTTGTAACCCCTAAGAACCGGTGCCAACATTGAACTCAGTTGCTGAAGTTCCACATCTCTATGTGAAAGTTTCTGTGGAATAAAAGAAGAAGAAAGTGTGTTTTTATCATTGAATATGTCCTCCTTTTCAACATATTGCGCGAAAATATTGTTTGTATTGACCAACTGCATTAAACCACCCCATTTTCCGAATTACTGTATCATTAATGTAAACGGCGTGCTTATAGTGGAATACTTCCATATGAAGAATACCCTACACCCGNNCAGAACCAGGAATTTTATTAAAATTTTGTGGGTTAATACTCCATTGTAATAATATTTTATTCATAAATCACCAAACATTAGCAGCATATTCTTTATCCATACGTTCGGTGGTAAAAACACACCCATTTTTTTTAATAGCACCACACCCAACCCCTACAATATCAGAATTTGATATTGTTTCAAGCTTGTGGTATAAATTATCAGCATCCCTTTCATCATCCGATTCAGACCCACCGATAGCCCAGCCAGTCACACCTTCTTCATACCCTTCAGGCCACCACCCATCCTGCGTGCTTAGGTGTGGCACTCCATTAAGCGCAGCACACATCCCACTGGTTCCAGATGCCTCAAGTGGAATCATTGGTGTGTTAAGCCATACGTCGCTGCCTGCTGTAAGCATACTACACATCTCCATCCCATAGTTTTCCAGATAAACAGCATTAATCCCAGCACCTTTGAGTTCAGCCAGGCATTTAATTGAAGTGGCTATCATTTCCTTGGCTTCGTCGTAGTATGGATGCGCCTTTCCGGCGTAAATTACCTGCCATCGGCCCTTCAATATACTTTTTAGGCGTTTCATATCCCTGAATAGAAGTGTTTGTCTTTTGTACGGAACAACCCTCCTTGCCCAGGTCAATACAGGAACGTCAATATCAAATCTCACGCCAGATATATCATAAACATAATCAATCACCCTCTGTTTGGCGGCCCTATGAGCAGCTGCGACCTTTGCCTTGTCAATCCTGGAAGTGCCACTGAGTACCGAAGGATCAAGCCGCCAACCAGGAAGCTCAGCATCGTATAATGCCTGAAATTCTGGCGACGTCCACGTATAAGGATGAACACCATTCGTAACTGAGAGAACGTCGTCACCATAGTATCGCTTTGCTTCCTGTCTGTGCCTTTTAGAAACAGCGTTCATTATTCTGCTCCCTCCGTGGGCAAGAGTAGTCATATTTAGATGACTGTGGCCTGCAAGTTCCTGTATATTTGCTGGCAACAACCCATCAAGAGCATGCCTAGCATCTCCATAATCCCAAACGTCATGTCCAGCAACCAGTGAATGTGTAGTAAATGTACTAGTTTCCCTTACCTTTTCAATATTACCAGTCCTTCGCAGCTTCTCAAGAACAGCAAAAGCAGAATGACCCTCGTTCATATGTACATGAACAGTGGCAGGATCGTAGCCAAGCGCTTCCACCAGCCTCATACTACCTATACCAAGAACAACCTCCTGCCCCAACCTGTCACCACTGTACAATTTTGATGTTATCATCCGGCCTTCTGATGTATTTTGCTCATTGTTAGTACTGAGAAAATAAACTGGGACAACACAAACCTTCCCTTGTCTTTCCTGACCTTTAACGTCATAGCGCCGGCTCGACACAGTAATGTCGTTACCACGCAATCTCACCTTTACAGAAGGACCTTCCACAAGCTTTTCCCTGCTACCACATGGTACAAAGTCTTCGACCTGTTGGCCGTCAACAATTCGCTGATCAAAATACCCCAAATCAGGCAGCATCCCGATACCAATCATATCATAGCCAAGGTCAGAAGCAGATTTCATAGCGTCGCCAGCGAGAACTCCCAGCCCTCCGCTATACGTATGTATATCATCACGGAGTCCAAATTCCATGCTCGTATAAATGAGAGGGTTATTCATTGATGACACTGCTAGAGTTTCTTATAATCTATGGTATTCAGGTATAAAGTATTTTACTATTTTTCCAGTTCAAACTTAAAACCGTAGGAAATGAGGCCGCCTTCACCATCAACCTGCAGTCTCCTGAAAATACTTCTTACATGGTCGCCTATTTTTATGTTTTTGTCAACAACAACACCGCTTATAACAGGACCTTCATCTAGTTTTACGAGTGCGATATTATATGGAACCTGCCTTTCAAATCCAGCCGGTGCGATATGAATTTCTGTATAGCTAACTATGGTGCCCTTGCCGCCAAAAGTAACAGGAACAAGTTTATCCTTACCGCACTCGCACATCGCCCTCGGAGGCATGTACAACTTACCGCAGGAACACTTAGTACCCGTCAACGTATAGCGACTGTTTTTTAGTCTCCACGACATCGGAACTGAAGATCTGTGCGGCATAATTATGACCTTTGCCCGGAACGTCCTAAAACCTCTACTGTTACTTCGGACTTCCGATAAGTTATTTCCCCTCTTTCATTATATGGGTCTGGGTTAACAGTTATCGTATCAGCGTCATCACGTATGTAGTTGACTACTCTCGAGTCTCCGCTTTTCGTTACTCTTAAAATATCATCCGACTCGTACTCCATAGTTATTTCATCTCCTTCCCGAAAACATTAACGACAGCAGTCGCGCCAGAGCCGCCAACATTAAGATTCATGCCATATTCAGGATTTTTCAGCTGATTGCACGAATCTCCACGAAGCTGTCTTACAATATCAATTATTTGCCTTACACCGGTTGCGCCAACAGGATGTCCGCCTGCTTTCAAACCTCCGGTAGTGTTGACAGGTATTTCGCCGTCAATGGAAATCTTTCCGGTTTCGACAAATTTTCCGCCCGCGCCCTTTTTGCAGAATCCCAGATCCTCCAAAGCAATGAGTTCATTTATAGAAAAACAATCATGNNCGCTAATGTATCAGAGCCCTGGCCACTACCAAGTACCCAAACAGGATTAGCCATTTTTCTCGCTTTGTTCTCACTCATTAGTATAAGCGCTGCAGCACCGTCTGTTATTGGCGAGCAATCAAGAAGCCGCAGCGGGTCAGCAACCAGAGAAGATTTTAGTACATCCTGAACAGTGATTGGCGTCTGAAACTGCGCATATTTGTTAGTCATGCCATTTTTATGATTATTAACAGATACCATGGCCATCTGTTCGCTGGTAGTGCCAAAATCATGCATGTGTTTTCTTGCGATGAGGGCATAAAGGCCGCCAAACGTAAGACCTATCGCGGCTTCCCATTCCTGGTCGCCTGCAGCTGCCAAAGAAGTTATTGCTTCAGGACCCTTGACATCGGTCATTTTCTCCGCACCGATTACAATAGCACAATCATGTCGGCCAGAAGCAACATCTATGTAAGCATTCCTGAAAGCAAGCGAGCCAGAAGCACAAGCACCTTCAAAGCGCGTAGCTGGTATTGGTGTTAACCGAAGCGAATCAGCAGCAAGAGCACCAAGATGTTCCTGCCCTGCATAACGACCAGAAGACATGGAACCTATAAACAGCGATTGTATAGATTTTCTTTCGACTCCAGAATCATTTATTGCAGCATTCCCAGCTTCAACAATAAGGTCGCGCAGCGATTTGTCCCAGTGCTCTCCAAATTTTGTTTGCGACACCCCGACTATTGCTACATTGCGCATAGCTCTTTTTCACCTCTAATTATAGATTCTCTTTCTGGTGTTGTCATTCTTGGTGGGCAATGACCAAACTCTTTCCAAATTAGATATTTAGTAAAATGCTTTGGATTATGGAAACCAATCTCAGACACCCATTTCTCTAAACCGCCAACTCCAAATACTCTGATCATATGGCCAGTAAGAATTTTGTCTTTATTTCTTGAATTCAAATGATTAACATTGAAAGTTGTTTTAGGATTAAAGCCTAATTCTTTCAAAACCATTTCCAAGTGTTCGATTAGAAGTTTACTAGAAAACATGGCGGTTATTGTAGGGTAATAATACTTATTTTTGTGTTTTTTACTAAAAACCAATGAAAAATCGGTATCCGCAAGACCGCGTACAAAAGCTTTTTTGATGTCATCCGGCGAGTTCATAATTATTTCTGGGATTCCAATAGAATCTTTATTACCGATTGGCAATTTAATTACGTTCTTTTTGAAAGTAAATAAGGCTTTAGAATTTATTATTATTGCATATTTTGTTGAAACTCCCTTGGGAGTAGCATGATAATTATAAGCACGCTTAAATAATGCGGCCACAACTTCATCATAATATCTTTTCTCATCAATCTTATGACCCCCAACCTCAATTCTATAATGTCTGGCATTACTCATTTTTGGAAGGCAGCCATCACCTACATGTATGCCGGTTTCTTCCGCAACAGTCTCGTCGATATCGTTAGGTATCCTTACGCCTATAGATTCATCTTTCGGGCTAAATTCAACACCAGACCATTTAACATCATTTTTGTTCGAAGCATAGGTACCAGCCATTAACTTAAGTTTGTTCAAAGAACCAAACTCTAAATTGATAATTTTATGAGAAGCGTAACCAGCCAAGTTTGCTATTTTCCTACCAAAAGCTCCAGTACCGGCATCTTTTGCAGCTTCTACCAGCCGTTCTTTAGGGGTTCTTACGACAAACCCAACGTTTTTCTTCAACAATTTTATGCTACAAAAGTAGTAGTTCACAGATTTTCGATTTTTAAAACCCGCATTATTGGCTATTTCTGTAGCAGTTGCATCTAATCCTAGTTCTCTGGCAGCTTTTAGCAACCTCTCTCTTGGATGCATATCAGCAAACTTATTTACTTGCATTTTTCAACAACACCTCAATTACTTCATCTATAGACTTTTTACGGGATTTTATTCTCAACTGGAATAATTTTTCCCAGTTTTTATCAGAAACTTTCACGTTCTTCATAAAGATCACTAGTATACTTATACACTTGTAAACTATTTAAANNTCTTCTATTTTATCTGTGACCGTTAGTGCAAACGCGTCACCACCAGCGCCGCTGCCATAAGAACAAAGAAGAATTTTTTGTCCAGCCTTTGCTATGTCCAGCAGCGCTGAAAGCGCTAATGGACTCGCGCCTGAATATGTATTGCCGATTTTCGTAACTATCAGACCCGGTAGAATTTTATATTTTTCTATTCCTAAAATTCTGGCAGCCCGCAACGGAAATTTACCGTTAGGTGTGTGAAAAGCTACCAAATCAAAATCTTTTACAGTCAGGCCTGTTTTGGCAAGCAGACCATTTACAGCACCAGGCAAATGTGTAAAGTAAGCAGGTTCACCTGTGAATCGCGCTCCGTGACTTGGATATGATTGCCCTTCGCGTCTCCAGAAGTCAGGAGTGTCAGTAGTAAAAGAATAAGTAGCGTCTATGGTTGCGAGCGGGTCACGCCCTATCACAAAAGCAGCCCCGCCAGCAGCTGCTGTATATTCAAGAGCATCGCCAGGTCTTCCCTGCGACGTATCGGCGCCTATTGCAAGACCATACTCTATGTCACCTGCACGAACAAGCGCGCTGCATAGTTGCATCGCAGCTGTCCCTGCTTTACAGGCAAATTCTAGGTCAGCGACCATAACATCAGGCGCAGCTCCTATTGCTTCTGCAACTACAGTACCTGAAGGCTTGACAACGTATGGATGCGATTCGCTTCCTATGTAAACAGCGCCTATCTTGTTGCCAAGTATGCCAGCACGCGCCAGCGCATTCCTGGCAGCCTGGACTGATATCGTTATGGTATCTTCATCCTCATCAGGAACACTCTTCTCATCAACGAGAAGCCCTTCTTTTATACTCTTGACATCTGTATTCCAGACCTTTGCTATTTCTTCTGCCTTTATCCTAAATTTAGGAATATAGGCACCATACCCAACTATTCCAATTTGCATTACATTAGTAGCAAGCATAATATTCTTAAATACACCATCAAAAAATAACCCAGCGGTACATTGTAATGTATAAACAGAGCTTTTTAGGCGTAGGCCTCAATGAACGCCGCCAGAATTATAAGAACTTCAGCCAAAACTAAAAATATTATAGAGTCGATGAATATTTTCTCAAAATGACCTTTTAATTTCTCCCGCAATATCGCGACAGAAAGCATGCCGCCAGCCAGCGCAGCAACAAAGTAAGCTGCTATTTCAGGTATTCCATGAAGTGCTACGGAGCCAAGTCCAACCGGTACGCCTAAAACATAGGCAATCTCATAAGAGACGCCGCTTCTTATGAAAGAATTTATTACAAAACCAACGTAAACTGCAATTACCGACGCGTTCCAGACAAGTATGAATACAGCTCCGGCACCGAATATAGTTGATAGTATGAAAACCATCAGGAGAACTTGTGTATTATTTATAAGAAAAAGAGAAAAGTCCTCCGACGCCGTGACGTGGCCTGTTATAGTTCTACCCTGTGATCTGTACCAATCCTCCTGCATATTAAAAGCTCCGCGTACCTGCGGGAAAAATACGTAGAGGAAGCTAAGGGCTATTACAAGGCCAAGAAAGAACAAGACAAAAACAGAAAAAAGAAGACGGTGCCTCAGAAAAATATTTTTGTGCAGTTTGTAATCTTTTCTTTCCTCAACCTCGAAGAGCTTCTGAAAAAACGGTAGAAACATCATTGTTATTAGCGACACAGAAAATACAGACGCCTGCGCAGGAAATATTTGAACTGCAAAAACAACACCTATAACCGAGAATACGATCGCTATTAGAAAAACATCCCAAATATTCTTTTCAGCCCTCTTCGGCCTTAATAATGACTCCAGCATAATTATTATTAAATGAGCCTAGTATAAATATGATAATTATGGCAGATGTGTTGGAAGTAATAATTTTGTTCGCCGGTTTCCTTTACTGGCCGCTCCTCTACGTAAGATTACATGACACTCTCTCCGGAGTGCTGACAAAAAGAAAACTAGGTATAGCGGTAGTTTTCGCTATAGCGGCAACTTTGCTATTAACTGTTTTTAATTTTAAGATATATGATTATCAGGACCCGTACACATTTGCAATTCCGCTGATAGCAATTGCATCTGTAGCAATACTAGCAATAGGGAAAACAAACGTAAGAAGAACAAACGTAAAACTTATAGTACTCGCAGCATATCTACACATTTTCTGGCAAGTAATGCCTAAAAACTTCACGTTCATTTTGGCAGATTTGGCAGGAATTACAATCGTGTTAGCTATAGTTAAAATGCATCCACGCATCAAAGCGAAAATAAGATTTCCCCATATACCAAAGATGCCAACAATAAGAAAACTCGATGTAAGAAAACCTAATTTAAAAATAAGATTCCCCAGTGTAAAACCAAAGGAGAAAAAGCCTCCTATAGAAGCGCCAAAAATAAAACCACCAAGTATTGTATTGCCAAAAATAAGCCTACGCGATAAACTGCGCAGAAAGAAAAAACCAAAGGAGAAAAAGGAATCTAAAAAAGGCGAGGAAAAACCTATTTCACTGAAAGAACTGTGGAGTAATTAGCGGGCCCAAAACACTTTAATAAGCTTTGTATAAAAACTTCTAATTCGAGGGGTTTAATGAAAAGTGACTTATCTGGATTTTACGAACTTACGGTAGAGGAACGTCTAAATAAAATAAAGAAAATGTGTTCTCTTACTAATGAGGAAACAGAAGCAATCGGCAAAACTGGTTGCCTTAGTCTTATTTCCTCTGACAGGATGATAGAAAACGTAATAGGTACATTGGAGCTGCCAATAGGCATAGCGACGAATTTTATAGTTAATGGCAGAGACGTTTTGATACCAATGGCCATAGAAGAACCATCCGTAGTGGCTGGAGCAAGCAACGCTGCAAAACTCACTCGGCCAACAGGCTTCACAGCAAAAAGCACAGAACCACTTATGATTGGACAAATACAATTGATGGATGCACCACCAGGGACCAAGGAAAAAATCTACGCAGCCAAAGATAAAATAATAAACATAGCTAATGGAAAGGATTCAACACTAGTTAAGCTTGGCGGCGGGATGAAGAATCTGGAAGTACGCGAGCTGCCAAGCCCACGCGGGAAAATAACCATCGTTCATATAATAGTAAATGTTCAGGATGCCATGGGTGCTAATGCCGTAAATACCATGTGTGAATGCATTGCACCATTTCTCGAAGAGCTTACAGGAGCCCGCGCCGTGCTGAAAATAATTTCAAACCTTGCAATTTACCACCTTGCAAAGGCAGAAGCAATATGGAAGAAGGAAGTGATAGGTGAGGATATTATAGAAAGAATTCTGGACGCTTATGCACTCGCTCAGGTAGACCCATTCAGGTGTGCAACCCACAATAAAGGAATAATGAATGGTGTTGACGCAGTGATGATAGTTACCGGAAATGATTTTCGCGCAGCAGAAGCAGGTGCACATGCTTTTGCATCAATAAATGGCTACAAACCATTGACAAGCTACACAAAAAATAACAACGGCGACCTTGTTGGCAAAATAGAAATTCCGATGGGCGTAGGGATAGTCGGCGGGGCAATAAATTCAAATCCAATAGCAAAAATTGCGCTGAAAATACTTGGTATAAAGCATGCAAATGAACTAGGTGAGATAGCGGCTTGCGTTGGACTTGCAAATAATTTTGCAGCTTTGCGGGCAATAGTAAAAGAAGGCATACAGCGTGGTCATATGAAACTTCACGCAAATAACATTGCATTGGCTGCTGGAGCCAACCATGAAGAAGCCCCAAAGGTTACACAAGAGATGCTGAAGGAAAACAAAATAAGTGTTGCATACGCTTCCGAAATTCTGAATAAGTTAAGAAGCAAGAAAAATTAGCTGCTATGCGCTGACGGGCAATACACATCCGAGTAGAATAAAGAACACTGCCTAAAGTTCCATTTTACTTGCTAGTTTTCAAGGAACTTGTTAAGACGCTCCCCAAAAACTTTGATCTTATCTTCGGAGACTTTTCTAAGAAAAGGAAACAGCGTCTTTACATAGTAGTCTGTGAAAACCTCGCTGAAGAAACCGGTATCAACTATATGTGTGTCAAATATGCCATTTACATTAGCATGCAACACATCATCCTCACCGTTAAGTTCAAACTTGAACACAATGTTTGAGAAGTCATCAATAAGTTCAATAGATTCAAATATGACTGTCGACCTGTGATGCGGCCCGTCTGTTTCATACTCATTCTTTTTTTCAACAACCTTGGACATTTTAGAAATGTCTTCCATAATTTTAAGTGAAAGAAGATACGGGTCAGGATTACGCACCGAAAATGCCTGGCTCATCAAAGATTCATGTATTTCCATAGTTAGTCTATGCCAGACCTGGAATAAAAAGATTTTTATGCCTGATAACGCGCTTTAGAGTTTTTGGGTGTTATTGTACCTATGGGGTTATTTGACAAAATATTTGGCCAGCCGAAGCCAAAAACCTACAGCCTAGACGAAGCCATTAAAATCATAGAAAACGAGTTGCATTCACTGCAATCTGCCAATAAAGAGGAGCAATACAGAACAGCAATGCAGGTTCATTCGGAGATGGAAAAGCTTTACTCTCTTATAGGAGACTTCAGCAGAAAAGACGTGCCAGCTTTTGCAAAATCGTCAGCAAACGTAAAGGAGCGCTTTTGTTCTATTTCCATTAGGCAGATAAACAGCCTTCCAGAACCATCAGGCGATGAACCATGGAAATATTTACAGAGCACGCAAAACGTTCTGAATAGTCTTGGTGGACTGACACAACGCCAGATAATACACATTAACTTTTTTTTCAAGGACGACTTCTCTCTGGCAGCACGCAAAATAAACGAAATAAATGCTCTGCTTAGTCTTAGACAAAAAGGTCATGAACATATGAAATCTGTAGAGATGTATAAGAAAATCAAGGGAGGCGAGAAAAGGAAAAAAGAACTGTCAGAATCGATTTTACATAATCAAGAGAAATTTAAAAAATTAAACCAACAAAAAAGCAACATGCCAAAATTTGTAGAACATATCGATACACATAACTTGGAAGCAGCAGAAAAAGATCTTAAAACAGTAAGACAGGATATAGATTCTTTTTTGGGTATTCAGAAACTGCTGAAAAAATATGCTTATGAAGCAGAACTTAAGGATAATCTGCTTGAGATTTACATTGAATCGCCGAACCATGCAATATTGGAAGACGAAAACCTTAGGATATTGGATTATGTGAGAAGCGCAGCACTATTGATCAAGGAAGGAAAAATAAACGAAAATCTGCCAGAGAAGAAAACAGATACCATACTTGCAAGCGCAGATTACCTACACAGGAAAAGAGAGGAGCTAATAAAAGCAATCGAATTAGTAAAGACAGAACAAAAAACACTCAGGGGAAAAAGAGACACTTTTGAGGAGCAGTTGAAGGAACACAACAACCTCTTGGCACACTTCGAAGGGGAAATTAAGGATGTAACAAGAGTAATAGAAAGAGAAAAAGAGGAAGAAGGCGCATTATCAAAGGAATTGGCACATACATATTCGGAACTATGTATGCTAGCTTCAAAGTTGCTAAATGCTAACGTTAGCTAAATTAATTAGCGAGGTAATTAAAATTATGAGAAAGAGTAATTTACTGGCATTATCAATAATCTTAATCTCATTTGCAATCGGAATTTATAGCTACCCACAGATGCCCGAAAAAGTGGCATCCCATTGGAACATCAACGGAGAAGTTAACAGCTACATGGAGAAGTGGGGAATATTTTTAATGCCAATAATTTCCATTTTCCTCTTCTTGTTATTCTTAGCAATACCAATAATCGAACCTAAAAAAGCTAACCTGAAAAAGTTTCGGAAATATTATGATAATTTTGTCATAATGATATTTTTATTTTTGCTTTACCTTCACCTATTAGTTATATTTTGGAACATCGGCGGCCGTTTTAACATGGTACAATTATTATCAATTGCCTTTGCCTTATTATTTTACTATTGCGGTATTCTGTTAGAAAACGCAAAACAAAACTGGTTTGTAGGGATCAGAACACCATGGACCATGATGAATGAAGCCGTTTGGAACAAGACTCACAAGAGAGGCGGAAAGTTATTCAAGATATCAGGTGTTTTGGCGCTTGTGGCTATTGTCCTACCACAGTATGCAATATTTTTCATACTAGTACCAGTGATATTGTCATCCATTTACGTCTTCACTTACTCTTATTTTGAATACAAAAAAACCACAAATAAGACTAAAAGAAAGTAACAATTACACAATAATTACCGGAGCCTTACATAAAAATCGGTAAACATCTATAAAAGAATTCAACCCAAATATTCTGCAATGCCTCGCAGAATAGAAGTCGGTCTTAACGCTGGTTTATTTGATGCGCAAGGTCACATAGATTCTCAAAGAATTCGAAATTCTCTAGGACTTAATGTTGACGTCGACTATGTAAAGGTCTATACTGAAGGCCTTGATTTGACTCCAGAAGAAGTAGGAAGATTTTCAGAAGAACTCAGGCATCCTTTGGTGAATACTTCATCTGTAAATGCAAGTACAAACCTAGTTGATGGACAGGATGCTCATGTTTATGTTATTGAAGTAGGTTACAAGCCTGGTGTCATGGATCCGGAGGGAAGATCAGCAAAACTGCTTGCTGAGATGGTATACAAAAGACAAATACCATTTGACAGAAAAGTTGTGGTACAGCATCAGCGCAGAATAAGGAGCAAAAATTCATTAACAGAAACACAACTTAAAAAAATTGCAGGACTTTTCTACAACCCTACTGTCCAGAGTTACAGATTATTTTCAGCTTTTGATCTTACAAATGGCATACAACCTTACATGCCTGAAGTCAGACTTCCGGCGCCTGAACCTATTAGGCATTACGACATGAATACAACTGACCCTGATCTTCTGAAATTAAGCAGTGAAAGAGTGTTGGCACTTGACAATGCTGAAATGAGAGCAATCAGGGCAAAATATACTGACACATTGTTTATAGAAGCAAGAAGAAAAGTAGGGCTCGGAGAAAAGGCAACAGATGGCGAACTTGAGATTGCTGGCCAGACATGGTCTGAACACTGCAGACATAAAATATTCAATGCAGCTGTGACGTATACGGAAGATGGCAAAACAGAAATTTTTGAAGATGGAATTTTTACTGAATTCATAAAGAAGCCGACGCTTGCACTTCAACAACAAAAACCAGGCCTTATAAAGTCTGTCCTATGGGACAACTCGGGTGTTGTTGATTTCGACCCGGAATCAGATCATTATGTTTGTTTCAAGTGCGAAACGCACAACAGCCCTTCGTTCATCGAACCATACGGAGGAGCGATAACCGGAATAGTTGGTGTTTACAGAGATCCGCTTGGAACAGGACGGGGGTCAAAATTAATCTTTGGTGTATGGGGATATTGTACCGGTTCTCCTTTCTACAACGGCGATCTTAAACCACCTTTGCATCCTGATCAGCTTCTTGATGGCATACATCACGGAGTCAGNNGCAACCGGTTCTTCTCAGGAATTTAGCGAACATACACCAGCAGGCCACGTTCAAATAGGAGATCCTTATACACAAAAGAACGTTCAGGAATTCATGCTTGAAGCACTGGGAGAGGGACTAATAAATTTTGCCCAGGACAGCGGTGCTGGTGGAACCGCTTCTGCTGCAGGAGAGATGGCACAATACTCAAATGGGGCAAGACTTGACCTGAGCAAAGACCTGTTGAAATACGAAGGTCTCGCTCCATGGGAAAAATTAGTTTCAGAATCACAGGAAAGAATGTTTCTTGCTGTGTCTCCAGAAAATATGGCAAGGCTTACAGCGCTTGCGAAAAAATGGAGTGTTGACTATCGTGATATTGGTGAATTTAATGACACTGGATATTTTCATGTTGTTGATGGCACCGAACCACTTATCTATATGGATCTGGATTTCCTGCACAAAGGTACGCCAAAGAAAAACCTGACTGCTGTATGGCAGACACCAGAAGAACGCGGCCTTGCCGAACCTAACCAGAACTTCTACGAAACGGTTATGCAACAGGACCCTGCGACTTTACTAAACAATATTTTAAGGGGCGAGAACGTAGCAAGCAGGGAATTTCTCCAGAGAGAATATGACAATCGTGTCCAAGGTAGGACAGTAATACC
>DUFR01000044.1 GCA_013331845.1 Candidatus Aenigmatarchaeota archaeon
GTTGACGGGTTGATGGTACAACAACGGTGTTAATTTTCAAGGCGGCCTCATCCAAGAGTCCGCTTGCATCAGCCAGAAGCTGCGTGGCGGAAGCATAGTCTTTGGATTCCAAGGAACGGTTTGCCTGCGTCAGCTTACTTTTTGCATTAAGAAGCAGTGCCTGCATCTCCTGAACATCGGCGCCCTGATTTTGCTTATCTATCATCTGTGCTTCTATGTTTTCCAGCGTTGACATGTAGTTAGCGTAATCCGGAAAAATCCTTTCCTGAACCGTCCTGTTGCTAGGGTTAAGTTTTATATTGAACGTGGCGCTCACGGAAGCGTTATTTGATGATACAGTAATAGTTACTGGATATGTCTTTATTTCCGCGGTGGCTGGTGCTGAAAAAACTATCATAAATGTTGTTTCGCTACCTACTATGCTACGGTCCATTTTTGCCGGATCTACAGAATACCAGGACAAGCCAGAAGCGGACAGGGTAAGATTATACAGAGTTAAATTCCCGTTGTTTTTTATGATTACATATTTTGTTGCCGAGGTATCCTGTATCATGGTGAAATCTATGGGACGTGACGTAAAAATTATAGATCCGACCCGCTGGGCTGCAAGCTGTGACAAGTTGTAGGCGCTTCCGGATGAGCTCGATGTAGATGTAGAAGGTGCGGCACAACTGCCGGCGCTTCCTACAGATGCACAAGTCTGACCTGAGCTACAGGTACTGAGAGAGGACCAGTTGCCTGAGGTGCAAGTATAGTAGGTTGTATTAGTATAACAAATACTTGTCGCTGTTGCGTAAGCTCCATTGTCGTGGTAGCAACTAGTGGAACTCATATTGCACCAGCCAGCGCTACCAGCAGTTCCTGTGCCATCGTAATCAGTAAAACATGTCATGCCATAGCAGTCAGCGGTCACGTTGCACAAGTTAACAGTATAGCTGAAAAGTCCTGTAGTAACTTGCCTTACCTGCGTCAGGTTTATCGTTCCTGTTGTTTCTGCGAACACAGGAAGAAAAAACATGATAAAAAAAATCGCTATTATCTTTTTCATTCAAATCACTATGAAGTGGGTCTGAAGAGGAATCCATAGGTGGATGCCCATGAATTTGATATTGGTGTGCCGGATGGTATGATCATTCTTAATATCAGTGACCATGTGCTGGAGTCTGTAACAGTTCTCGTAAGCCCCACATTCGAAATGTAAGAAGTTGTAACATTGAAAATTCCTGTAGTGTTAAAAATCGACTCGTTCCTGAGCGTGGCATAGTAAACAGAACTGGTGTTAATATTCAATCTATTCACAGAGCTGGATGCATCTGTCCAGTCACTCATCTTGAACTGCAGTAGACCTGTAACATTTGCTGTAAAGCCAAGGGTAAAGTTAAACTCCCAGTAGTCTGTGCCGTTGACTATGGCAGCACCTTTTGCCAAGCTCACGCTTGCGTTAATCATTTGCTGGGTCGTCACATTTATGCCAGGACTGACTGTATCAGTGGCAGCACTGCTGATGTTTCCGCCGTCAATGACAGAAGTAAAGGCAGATGCATTAACCCGAGTGCTGCTTGTGTTGACGTTGAAAAAAACTTTGATCATTTGAGTAGTTGGTGTTGTAATTGTAACGTTGATATAATTTGGTGATGTTGTTGTGGTAACCCCGCCTGTTGTGTTTGATCCATCTACCTGAATAGTTGATATGTTTGTTAAGTTGTATCCAGAAGGTATGGTAATTATGGTTCGATTAATGCTATCCCTGCCAGTAGATGCTATGGTGTATACGAGTGTCTGATTTATTGCGTTTGTATCTATAAAGTTCGGTGTTATGGAAGCATTTGCGTGAATATCCTGTATCAGCGACTCTGTAGAATTCACAAAACCTGCATCAAATGTCACATTACTGCTGCTGTCAACACCAAATACGGCAGAACTTTCTATCTGCAGTGATACGTTGGTTTTGATTGCCGAGCCAGAGAGGTTTACAGCTACTGTAAAAGATGTATTTGCACCGGATGATGCGTTAAAACCGGCCGGTATGCTTATGGCAAATTTACTTGTTGTTGAGTTAAACGTGGTGCTTGATGCTATGGCAGAACCAGCCGCATTAAGCAGGACAACGCTGCTTACGTTTCCTATTGTTACGTTACCGCCAATGGTCACATTCAGGGAAGTTATATTGGTGTTTCCGACGGTAGAGTTCATAGTAAGGTTAAGCATATTTGTTACAGTTCGCGTGTTTATATAGGATGGCGCAAGGCTAGTGCTAGTGACACTCAGGTTGCCTGCTGCAAAGACTGGACTAATCAAAAATAGAAATACCGCTGCTAATATGATAAATTTCATCAAGTATGCCCCCATCTATTATAATTATCCTATGCTCGGGGGCGGAATTTAAAGATTATTCGTTCAGAAAGAGTTTGACCGTATCAATGAATCAAAATATGCGCCTAATTCATCGTCTCTCAGTGTTCTGAGAACTATTCGATTTGTATGGTATTCCACTAAGAAAGGTCCCTCGCCTTGTGGCGCTATATGATCTATAGGCACAGACCGGTTCGCAATATCTATCCTTAATGTTGCAGAATCCAGATACTGCTTTGCAGTAAAAGAGCGTGGCATGTACAAATCCCACCAAGTTTTCTGATCAAGAACAATCATTCTCTGGCCATCTCTTGACCTCACAGCCGATACCCTTGTCCCAGTGAACTCATCCGGTATTGCAACCGATTCTCCTGATTCTTTTATCTCATAATGCATTGACATAGCGCTCCCGGCGCGAATTTCGAGCCTTTTCCGTACTGGTTTTCCGCCAGCGCTTTTTGAAAAGGGCTGTTCGAACGCGCGACCCCCTGCTATCACTCTGGCATGGTCGTCATTGTGCAACCCGCCGGCTGCACTCTGTTCACCTCCGTGCCAATAGGAGGCAGGTGCATAATAGACAGAAGATTCTTCATCTTCGTCTTCTATCCAAGCTGAGCTACAGGAGCGTGCTTTCAGAAGTAATAAAACCCTTACTTTTTAATAAGCTTATTCTTTCTTCAAAAGTAGTATTAGTTTTGCATTCGCCGGTATTTGACCAGATCATATATTTGGATATATTTGATGGGTTTTTGTCCCTATTTCATTATACCATTTATTGGCCATTTCTTTTCCCTTTATCTCAAACCTATGTAATGGTAACTTACACTTCTTACCGATTTTCATTGTCCATAAAGAACCATTAAATCCCAATTCTCTGAATAATTCTGTTACTTCACATATCAATTCCCTAGAAACAGAAGAAACGTTTAAGCGTGGGTATCTAAATTTATTATTTTTCTTTATAAAACTAAGGCATCCGTCAGTATCTATATATCCCCTCAAAAACTTCAATTTTATTTTCCTATCTGCACTCTTTAGAATTTGTTCAGGCACTACAATTACATCGTGCTTGACCGCCACTCCAAACTGTGATAAGAAACTAACCAGTTCTCTATTAGTTATTAGTACGCCATAAGTATTCTTGATACCGTTACGATTAAAGTATTTACCTTTGGCTTGAATATCAAAAATTGATTTTATGAGCGGTATAACATTATTATCTATAAGACCTCTTTCATGAGCCGAACATTCTATAGACAACCATATAGGTTTTCTTGTTCTGATATAGCCGTCGCCTACAATTATACCTAAAAGTTCGGCAAGATCCTGTGTGATTTCTTTTGGTGTTATCATAAGGTAATTTACATGNNCTTTTTATTCTATCGGCGTGGGTTTATGAGACTTACAGAGCACTGGAAAAAGGCGAGAGACTTAATATAAAATTCATTCTTGTCTATCTCGCAGGTAATATACTTCTGACATATCATGCAGTCGCAATAAAAGACACGGTTTTCATCATCTTGAACGTAGCGATAGGCATCATGACGCTAACTGAACTGGAGCTTGTGCTAAGACAAAGGCAAAAAAAGCGCGAAAAGTCTAGATGATATGTTCTTTATAGAACATGGCATCCGGAATTCTTCTATTCTAAAATTCTTAGATGAAAACCTTCAGCTTGTCGCTTATGATTGCGCGCAGGATGTCTTTTCCTATATCACTGTCCTTGCTGACACGTATCTGACTGTTTTTCCCTATGGTTGCTGAAAACAGATATTGCTCGCCGACGTAGAAATTTGCAATCTTTCCTGGACGTACTTCGAAGGTAAACACAATGTAGGCGCCAGTTTCTTCTTCTTCGAATGTAACCTCTTTTCCTAGCGTGGCAACCTTTGGACTGACTTCGATGCTTATGCCAAGTTTTTCCTCAAGTGCCTTTATGGTTTCGCCGCCTTTTCCTATGAGGCGTGCTATCATATCGTTTTCAACGCGGACAATGGCTTTGTTGTCGCTGACTATTTCCACTTCGGCATTATGATCGAAGCGTCGCAACTCGGAAAGCACCTGCTTCTTAGCTAGCTTGGAAAGTCCGGATTCTTTTTTACCTGTAACCGGTATGATTATGTTTTCCTCGCCATAGGTGTAAATTTCGTACTCTAGCGCGTTTGTCTCAAAGTTTTTGACTTCTACAACCGGTCTTGCAAGGTCTGCTTCGGTCATGCCCGTCGGCGTCCGAACGGTCAGAGAGACAAAATAAACTTTCTCAACCTTTCCGTCTTTTATGTAGATTATCGTGTCTATTATGTGCGGTATCATTCCCAGCTCGACACGTCCAATGAAACGTTGTATGGCATCTATTGGCTCTGTGGCATGAACAACACCTATCATACCTATACCTGCTAAACGCATGTCTGCAAATACCTCGAAATCATTTGTCTTGCGAACTTCGTCGTATACTGTATAGTCTGGACGTACGAGAAGCAACATATCAGCTGTGTTTTCAAAAGAACCCTTTAGCTTAGCGTATTGTGTAATTTCTGGCCTGACTTGAAGATCGCGAGGCGATTCCATTGTTTTGACTATTTTTCCCTGTTCCTCGAAAAACTCAGCTATGCTAGCAGCAAATGTCGACTTTCCTGAGCCGGGCGGACCTGCTATCAGAACGCCGTCGACTCTCTTAGTCAAACGATCCTTTAGCTTTTCAGACAATTTATAATCGTCTATAGTAAGTTTTGCTATTGGTCTTACAACAGTTATTTCAATACCGTCAGAAAACGGGGGGCGTGCTATGGCTATTCTCATATCACCGAGCTGCACTACAGTTGCCGTATGACCACCTATTTCCACAAATGCGTCACTTTCATAGCGTGCAGCGTCCATTATCTCCTTTATTATTATCTCCAATTGCTCTGCAGTTATTCTTTCTTCTGACAACTTTACCAACTGAAATTTTCCCGGACGTCCTCTTTTCGCAGAGGGCATTGTTCCCTCTTTGAGATGCAAGCTCATGGTATCAGGAGTCATCATCTCTGAAAGAATTATCTCCTTTTTCTTTTCGTAGGGCTTGAAGTAACGCGACTTTACGCCTTCGGCCTCTGCAAACATGTACTGGACATAATCAGAAGTGTATATGGTTGCTTCATGCTCGCGCGCAACGTCTATAATAAGCGCATCGATACGACCGCTTTTCGCCAATTGTATTTCCTCATAAGTCTGCCTACGGCCTGACTTCGTCATTTTCACATTCTTGTACAATGTGCGCAATTTTTTCATTTCCTCGAGTCCCTTGAAGCCGATTTCACGTCCCTTTGACGCCTGGGCACGTAGTTCCTCAACAGCAAATTCCGGAATTATTATTTCCGCCTCTGTTATTTCTCCTTTTTCAATCAGATCTGTAAGTATGCCCGATATGAGTACACTTGTATCTGGTACTATTTTTTCCATTTTTTAATCACCTTTTTTCTTTAAACGTTCTTTGAACGTCATCTTTACTAAAACGAAAAGCATTTCGCCATTCGTTTATCTTTGAGTAAGGCAGCAATACGCGTTTATACAAAAAACGCCTTCCACCTTTAATCCCGAAGAAGTAAGAGTATGTTATACTTGAACAAAATGCTTAAATACCTTTAATAATTTTCAGAAAAAGTCCATTCTCCTAACTACTCGAATCTTGTATTTTTCGGATTTGTTGTGCTACCTTCACCAGAATCTTGGCTCCTCTAAGACAATTCCACAATCTTTGCAGTACTTGTTGTCGTGAGCCGGATCGTAAGCTATTCTGTCCGAGCCACATTCCATGCAGTTCATTTTTCACACCCCATATAATAGAAAATAGCCGTTTTCCTTTAAAGTCAATTGTGAACTGGTAACATATGTTTCAAAAAGTAGAAATGCTTTTAACCATTACCACAACCAAGAGGTGATTCCGGCTAGAACAAGAGTTAAAATTATAATTAGAATAAGACTTATCTTTTTTTCTTCTTTGGTTTTTTTGCTTTCACAGGTCTTTTTTTGTAAACACGGCAGTCATTATGTCTGATCATTTTTATTTCGTATTTCTGCAGGCATGTTTTCTTTGTTATTTTGCATTTTCCTGCACTTAGTTTTGGGCATACCATAGTTTTCACATTCTGTTTCTTTTCCGCAAGCACTTTTCTTTAGAAAAGGGCTTTCTGGACTCGGTTAAAACGTACTTTTGCGCTTTCTTCGGAGCGACTCAGCCCCTATTCGAAAAAAATGTCGTCTCAAAGCATGTTTACAACTGGAACGTGCTAACGAGGATTTCCAAGATGAGGTATAGTCCAGTCATCTTGAACGAGTCTCCGTCAGTAGTGGTGCTGAAGCTTAGCCTTTTCCAGGCCAACCGATATGTCCAAAAATTATTTACTTAATATAACTATTAAAGCCTATATACACTACAAAATATATGTTATAAAGGTGTGGCTTGTCGTGTTGCTTGGCGATTACTTTCTTCAGTTAGATCTTATCACATCAAGAACTCGCTTCAAATTCCTCAATTCTATATCCTTTTCGCTGCCGCTCTGCATGTTGCGCAGCTTCAGGACTCCGCTTTTCATTTCTTTTTCTCCAATAACAACGGAAAACTTTATGCCCTTTGTATTCACATACTCTAATTGTTTTGCGAGTGGTCTACTCATGACGTCGCATTCCACATTTATTCCAAGTTCGCGAAGCTGCTGGGCTATTTCCACACATTTCTCTTTGGATTTTTCGTCCACGTTGGCGATATAAACATCAACCCGGGTCTTTCCCAAATCCAGCTGTACCAATTCCATGAGGCGATCTACACCAAGTGATATGCCAACAGCTGGTGTTGACTTGCCGCCAAATCCTTCTATCATATTGTCATATCGACCACCTGCAGTGATAGTAAGATTGCTTCCCTCCTGCATAATCTCAAACACGCTTCCAGTGTAATATTCAAGACCACGGACTAAACTTGTATCAATTCTTACGGATACATTGAACTTTTTTAACATGACTGCCAGCTGTTCAAGTTCTTTCACGCCGTCATCGATAAATTCTCTTATTTTTTCAATGCTGCTGGTCTTCGCAAATTTCATTATAGAACTAATGTCTTTTTCACCAACTTTTTTTGACTTAAGCTCCTCTCTGACACCCTCATCACCTATCTTGTTCAGCTTGTCTATTGAACGCATGATGTCAGTAGCATCAAGGTTCAGCGATCCAAGGAAAGCGTTCATTATTTTTCTGTTGTTGATACGCACGTAGAAATTTGATATGCCCATTTTTTGCAATGCTTCGCATGCACAAGCAACCACTTCAGCATCGGCATCTATGCCGGAGGAACCAAATATGTCTATATCTGCCTGCCAAAATTCGCGGTAACGCCCGGCTCCTGGACGGTCATAGCGCCACACAGGTCCAAGCTGATAGCGGCGAAATGGCCTCTGTAGATTAGGATTACTGGAAATCACGCGTGCAGCAGGAACAGTAAAATCAAATCTTAGACCCAGCTCACGGTCGCTCTTATCTTTGAAGTAATAAATTTCATCCTTTATGGCCTGACCACTTTTGGCTGTGAGTAGTTCAAACTCTTCAAATGCTGGAGTGTCCAAAGGATCAAAACCCCACTTCTCAAAAACGCTTCGTGCGGTATCTACAATAAATTGACGCTTGATCATTTCTTCCGGAAGAAGATCTCGTGTACCTCGTGGCGGTTGAAACATAATAATCTATACTCCTATGGTTCTTTTATTACTTCAGTTCTCCTATTTCTTTCTCAACTGCCTTCAGAATTTCTCCTTCTCTGATAAGTTTCGCAATAGCTTCTATATCTGGATAAAGCGGCCTGTCTTTGTCAAGGAATTTTACGTATTTTCTGATCAAATCGTAAGCTGCTTTGACGCCTTTGCCTGGTGTACCGCCGCGTAAATCCAACGCCTGAGCTGCTGCAAGGAATTCTATAGCTATCACATATGACGTGTTATTAATTATTTTTCGCGTCTTGATTGCAGTGTTCGTCCCCATCGAGACAAAATCTTCTTGGTCTGCCGCAGTTGGTATTGAACCTATCGCTGTTGGTGTGCAAAGCATCCTATTTTCACACACAAGAGATGCCGCAGTATATTGTGGTATCATTATGCCTGAATATAATCCTGCTCCCTTTATCAGAAAACCAGGCAATCCTATATTCAGATTAGGATTCAGGAGCCTGTTGATTCTTCTTTCAGAGATGACCGATAGTATAGCAACTCCAGTTCCAAGCATCTCCAAAGGCAAAGCAATTGGCGTGCCTTGAAAATTTGCGCCTGCCAGATATCTGTAGCCGTTTTCTTTTGGCACGAACAAAGGATTATCAGCGCCTGCATTCAACTCTATTTCCACCTGCTTGCGAGTGTAGTTCAAAGAATCTTTTATTGTTCCAACAACCTGCGGCGTTGATCTTATGCTATATGCATCCTGAACCCTTTCCTGCTTCACCAAAATTTTTGAACCGTCTATCAATCTCCTGATGTTTTCAGCACATTCAATGCCGCCTGTAAAACCTCTCAACCTAAGTATTTCGTCGTCGAACGCCATTGTTACTGCTTTCAGCGCTTCAAATGTCATGGCTGCTGCAATCTCAGAAGTTTTTATCAGATTATCCGAATCGTACATCTCGAGAGACGCCATGCCAGTTATCAGATTGGAGCCGTTTATAACAGCAAGGCCGTCTCTTATCCCGTAGTTTATTGGCTGCAAGCCTGCGG
>DUFR01000006.1 GCA_013331845.1 Candidatus Aenigmatarchaeota archaeon
ATTTAAAAACCAACTAAGCTTAAAAGCATTAAGTTTCTAGTAATAGTATTAAGGGAGAATTATGCTTTCATACTTATTTGTAAAGAATGTAACAGGTGTGCATAGCTAGTTCTTCCTCTAACAAAATACGACGCGCGAAAGCGCTATAGAGGAGAGGTGGTAATTATGGCCAAGTTGGCTCAGAATTTCGCAAAATACATGGTTTACGCAAGAATGCAGGCTAAAGGAGTTGTCGAGCGCCCTGATGTAATAGGCGCCATATTCGGGCAGACCGAAGGCTTGCTCGGCAATGAACTTGACCTGCGCGACCTGCAGCAGACAGGCCGCATAGGCCGCATAGAGGTTAACGTGAAGACAAACAAGGGAAAATCCTTTGCAGAAGTTATAATTCCTTCCTCGCTTGACATAAGCGAAACAGCCCTGATCGCAGCGTCACTTGAGACAATAGATAAGGTTGGTCCTTGCGACGCAGAAGTTGAAGTTGTAAAAGTGGAGGACGTGCGAAGCCAGAAGCGTCGTTATGTAATTGATAGGGCCAAAGAAATACTGCACGCTATGATGGACAGCACAGGCCTGCCAAGTTCGCAACGCATGGCAGACATGATAAAAGAGGCTGTAAGGACATGGGAAGTCGGGAATTACAATGGGCTGGCTTGCGGACCTGATATAGAGACAAGCGACGAGATAATAATTGTCGAGGGCCGGGCTGACGTAATAAACCTTTTGAAAAATGGCATAAGAAATGTAGTTGCCATAGAAGGCAGTAAAATACCCCCAGCAGTTATCGAGCTGGCAAAAAAGAAAATAATCACAGCATTCCTTGATGGCGACCGCGGCGGCGATCTGGACCTGAAAAAACTTCTTGGTATGGCAGACATAGATTTTGTAGCACGCGCTGAAGAAGGAAAAGAAGTTGAGGAGCTGACAAAAAAAGAAATATTCAAGGCCCTGCGTGAAAAAATACCCATTAATCAGGTAGTTGATAAAAAGCCAGAATCAAAATTTGAGGAAATTCCGGAAGCAGAGGAAATAGATTCAGAAACAACAGAGTTTTTTAACAGGCTTCTGGAAGATTTGGTTGGTACGCGTGCAGCCTACCTTGTTGACAAGCAAAAACAGGTCGTAAGCAAAATCCCTATCCCAGAACTTGCAGAAATGATAAATGACTTTAACAATGTTTATGCAATAGTGCTGGACGGAAAGATAACACAATCCCTTGTAGACATCGCTAGAAAGCGCGCCATATCTGTTGTTGCGGGAATGGGCTTCAAAGAACGCGTCGACGGAGGCATAGTTAAGTTAATTGTAATGGAAAACATGCCACCAGAAGGCAATGAATAAATATTTTTTACAGAGGCGAAGTCTATTTAAGGAATGGCGTGCACTAAGATAATAGTGAGATCATGCAAATAATAACGGATTCGCGGGTTATATCTAATTTTAATAGCATGATCTATCTTTCAACTCGCATCACAACAAAGTGCCTAACAATTTGATGCGGGGATGAAGCTGTTTCTCAGCGAACCAGTGGACCTTTCAGCTGCCTTGGGAAAAATATATATTGATTTTTAATTATGCAAAAGCTCCAGGGAATCAGAGAGAGGCGAGGTGTTAAAAATGGAAAAATTACCGAAATGCTGCGGCAGAGAAATGAAGATGAACATGGAAACGGTAAAATTTTTTGAGGCACAGTGCGATGCATGCGGCGACATTGTTTATCTAAAAAAAGACAGAACAGAAAAACCACAAATGTTAGATGACTGAACTATCGCGCAAAGAAATACGTGTAGCACTGCCTGAATAAATTACAGACAAAACACCTTACATGGTTGGAAGTGTTACATTAACGTCTTTAATAAGAACATACGGGGTATAAACCGGTGGGCTGATTTCTTCCCACCACTGGACGCATTCGGTTATGTTTGAAATATTAGAAATATTCTTGAGCATGTCCATCAGGTTTTCTGTTATTCTTATGTTATTTACAGACCCTACAATGGAGCCATTTTTGATGACAAAAATTCCGTCCCTTGGTATTGTGGAAAAGACACCAGTGTAGTAACTTTGAAACCTGGTATACCATACATTTGTAACGTAAAGGCCGTTATCAACACCTGCTAATAATTTTTCCATTGTTATCTTGCCAGGTTCAAGTATAAGATTATTATAGCGTTGTGCTATTATTCCAGCATTTGCTGTTGTTTTTGTTCTGTGCTTTTTTGCAGAAGATGTATTGTGAAGATAAGTTTTCAGTACACCGTTTTTAATGACATTGGTTATTTTTGTCGGCACACCCTCATCGTCAAAGTGGGAAGAGTTGAAGCCGTTCTGGAGGCGGCCGTTGTCGGTTATGTTTACAATCTTATTGGCAATCTGTTTTCCGACTTTGCCACCAAAACAGGAAAAGCCAGAGTCTATGTTAAATGTTGTTGAGAATTCCCCTACTCTTGATAAAAGATTTCCTATTGCCATGGGTGCAAATACAACATTATATTTTCCTGGGGTTCCATTAACAGGATTTTTTGCCATTTTTGCAGTTTCACCAGCCCGACGACCTGCGTTTTCCGGATCAAAACCTTTTACCATACAGCTGCACGAAACCGCATGACCAGATTCGTTCTGTTCATTAAATGCACGTATTGAAAGCTGTAGCTTGGTGATTTTTTCCTCTGCGTCGATGCCGCAGGACGTCTCGACACACCTTTCAGAAAGTTCTTTGTAGAAGAATCCGGCCGAAGTTTTGCTATTTTCACCTGCAGCATCAAGCGATGTTTTTACTGCGTCAGCCGAATCATAAGCATCAACATTCTTATCGTAAATTGCATTCACCTTTTTGTACTTAAAGGGGCCTTTTGCAAGCCCGGAATATTCATTGCTAGGTTTGGATTTTTTGGCAGCAAGGATAAGTGACTTGACAGCATCAGCCAGTTGTTCTTCCGTCAGACCGCGGAACGTTGAGGAAGCAGTGGCGTTTTTGACAGAGACAAAAACATTATGACGCGTTACAAGCCAGTTTTGACCGACGCTAACAGAGCCATTGGCGAATTTTATTTGTGATGATTTTTGTTTAATGGTTTCTATTGCTACATCATCAGCACCATTTTTCGTTGCGAAGGAGACTAGATTCATGTTTTATCCCAACATTACATTTCGAAGGCGAATGTGAGGTCCGCCAAATCCGACAGGAATGCCTTGCATCGGTTCGCCCTTGCCGCAATTGCCTACAGTAAGTTCAAAATCTTTTCCGACCGCATCAACTGCAGACCAGAACGCCGGCGTTGTTATTTCCAGAGCAGGCCTTTTTACAAGACCTTCGAGCGAGCCGTTTTTTATTTCATACGCTTCTAAACCAACATATCTTTGGTTGAAGCGCTTGTCATCGATGTTCCATTCCATGTAAGATTTAATATAAACACCCTTTTTGACATCAATAATTTCATCAAACGTATGATCACCAGGTTCAACAAAAGTATTTGCCATTCTTACTATCGGCTCTGCAGCCCAGCTGTTGGCGCGCGAAGAAGCATTGCTCTTTGTTCCAAATTCCGCAGCTGTCTCCCTGTTTTGCAGAAGCTCGTTTATCATACCATTTTTAATGAGATAGCGTTTGCGGGCTTTCACGCCCTCATCATCATAGAGATAAAAGCCAAAGGAGTTTTTGACTGTTGGATCATCTACGAGGTTTACGATATTACTTCCTATACGCGTGCCAATACTTTTCTTTGTCACAAACGAGCCGCCGGCATTTGCTGCCTCCCGCCCCAGAATCCTGTCAGCTTCATACGGATGGCCACAACTTTCATGAGATGCTATACCTACTAATTCAGGAGATAGGACAATGTTCATCCTCTCCTTTTTCATCGAAGGCATGCTAGGTATCTTTGCAAGTATTTTTGCTTCCTCAACAAGTTTGTTGTCAAGATCCCATTTTCTAAAGAATTCCCATCCACCAGTGTTTCCAAAGTGTTCCATTCTTTGTTCAACGTCCGTGGATTTTACAGCTACCAGACAGAAAAGACTGACCCTTGGCACGTAAGAATATATTCTAGAACCTTCAGAGTTGCAATAATATTTTTCACGACATTCGGTCGACAGGTCAAAGAATCTAGTAGGAAAGTTAAGATTTGTAGAAACAAGGACTTTGTCAAGAGAAACCAACTCTTCCATCTTTTCCTCTATAGTCACATTAGAAAGTTTTTTCTCTTCACTTACGTAAAACTTATCTTTTACCGGAGTCTCCTTAGACATGCGCAGTGGATTTTTTACAATTTTCGCTGAAGATTTTGCAAGTTTAATAGCACGATCAACAGCCTCTTTCATAGCTTTATTGGAGAAATCATTTGTAAAGGAAATGCCAAGAGAACCTTTTACTACGACACGCACGCACATACCGGTGTTACGTGTAACCCCGACCGTTATCGGATCGCCGTTCTTTAATATGATGCTGTCTCCTGTGACGTTTTCTATTCGCACATCTGCATATTCACAACCAGAAGCCATAGAAACGACTTTCTCAGCAATATCATTCATAAAATCACTTCACTAAGCTGATGCATATGGTAAGCGTTCGGCGCATACGTATCTATAAATTCATAAAAGCTTCCAATGCATTCTTACAAATTTTGACAACCATACTATTAAAGCTATGTTTTGAGAGAAGAACCAATAAGCATTTATTCCATTGCAAATGTCTAATGATAATTATGAGCATATTCAGAAGCTATGATGTCCGCGGGATATATGGAAAAGACATAGACGAGAATATAATGAAACGCATAGGCGCAGCATTTTCTTCCATGTCTACGGAAACAATAGTCGTGGCGAACGACATGCGCATTTCAAGCTCATCGCTAAAAAAGGCTTTTATCGATGGGTGTAACAAAAAAATTATTGACTGCGGTTGCGTGCCGCTGGGCGTCGGCATGCTCCATGCCATGGGCAAGCATGATTATGCCTACATAACAGCTTCACACATGCCAAAGGAGTGGAATGGTGTCAAGTTCTTCCATAAAAATGGTATAGGATTCGGTGAGAAAGAAAACAAGAAAATCGGTCAGTTATTTTCAACAATCAGGGTAAAGGGTCGGCCTGAAGTAGTACAGGAAAATGTTACGAAGTTGATCGATAACTACAGAAGCTACGTGCGCGGAAAGATAAAGATCAGTAAAAAAATACGTGTGGTATTGGACTGTGGGAATGGGATGGCAGGCGTAGTTGCAAAACAACTTTTTTCTGATTCGGGGTTTGATGTTGAGGCAATCTATGAAAAACTTGATGGAACATTCCCAAACAGGGACCCAGAACCATCAGAAGACGAATTGAAAGAGTTAAGAAAACGGTCCAAAAATGCAGATATGGGAATAGCCTATGATGGTGACGGCGATAGGATGTTACTCGTGGATAACTTGGGAAGAAAGCTTACACCTGAACAGTCATCCTATCTTGTGTTGCTAGGCGCTGTTAGTGAAAAAGGCCCGATAGTTGCCAACGTGGAATGTACCCGTCTAATAGACGACATAGCCAAGAAAATCGGCAAAAAAATCATACGGGTGCCAGTAGGTCATACTTTTCTTATGCAAGCGGTTTCAGACAATAAGGCATGTTTTGGTATGGAGGTAAGCGGCCATTATACACTTCCCTACATGGCACCCATTGACGATTCTCTTATGGTAAGCATATACGCAGCAGCAGTTTTATCCAAGCAGAACAAAAAGCTGTCAGAAATTATTGACATGATAAAAACATACCCATTCGAACGTGTGAACCTTGAATGTAGTGATGAGAAGAAGTTCATTATCATTAACAACCTCACACAAAAATTTAGGAGAAAATATAAAAATGTTACCACCATGGATGGCGTACGCGTAGATTTCCCTGAGGGTTGGGTACTTATCCGTGCGTCAAATACAACACCGCTTATACGTCTGTCAGTAGAAGCAGAAGACGAAAAAACACTGAAAACATTGAAGAAAAAATTTTCCTCGACACTGAAAGAAGAAATCATGAAAAGCAAGAAATAGGGAAGGTTATTATGAAAAAGAAGACCATTCTATTCGTTTGCCGCGGAAACAGGTTTAGGAGCAGGATAGCAGAAGAAATTTTCAATAAGAACGCACCAAAAGATTTTGTTGCAAGAAGCGCCGGGATACAATACCAGAGGTATAACGACAGGGCAACACCAATAGTTCTTAGAGAGCTTGACATAAAAATGAACATGAGAAAACCGCAAAAGGTAACTAAACAAATGTTAGATAAGGCTTCTAGAATAATAGTTTTCCCCGGCGTAAGTATTTCGAAGAATGCTGATTTCTGGTCTGTAAAAGACTGCCATGCTGGGGACATAAGTTGCATAAGAAAAGGCAGAAAACAGATAGAAAAACACGTTAAAAAGTTACTTACAGAAATCAAGCCCTAGAGATCCAGTTTTCCGAGCATGTCTCCAGCTTCTTCCAGCTCCTTCATTGTATTTATTGTCACCCAGTAGCCCGTGTGTTGGAAAGCCTTCAGTTGTCCGCTAGCCGCAAGCTTAGGGAGCACATCCTGTTCCAAACTACCTATCTCAGGAAACTTTATTTTTTTATTTAAAATGTGCATGCCCATGTTAGCCCAGTAAGGAAGCAGCGGTTTTTCCCTGAACTGTTTTATCATACCATTTTCCACATCTACAATACCAAACTGTGACTTGAACCGACATACGACAGTTGCATTGCTGCCTGTGTTTATGAGTTCGTTTATGTCAACATTGTTGATGTCGTCAGCATTGAGAACTAGAAACTCATCACCTTCTATGTGGTCGAGCGCGCGCCTGACAGCCCCGCCGGTGCCAAGTGGCTCATCTTCCACAGAATAAATAAACTTGTTACCATAGTGGTCCTTTATGTTTTCCCATTTGTATCCGCAGGCAAGCACTATTTTATCTATTACTTTGTATTTGCTGAGAAAATTCAGATGGTACTGTAGTGTAGGCTTGCCATTTATAGGCACCATACATTTTGGCATGCCATCTGTAATCGGCCTGAGCCGTTTTGCCTGGCCGCCTGCAAGAATTATAATTTCCATATATTTATCACTATTAGGAAAGCTCTTTAGAGATTGATTTAGCTATTATTTCGAGTTCACTTTTATAAACGTTTACCTGGCCCTCAACTAAAATAATATCACCGTTATTTAATTTCTGGCCATTTGACGTGCGCTCGAACATTACGACTGTCATATTACCGGTGTCATCCGAGAGTCTGATGAAAATATTGCCATTGTTTACATTGTAGGATGTTATCGTACCATTGACGAGAACGTTTTTACCTACATCTCGACTTGTTATATTACCTATTTTCATTTCTGCGGATCCAAGAAGTAATGTAGAGATGTATATCATTATTATGCCAACAATAGCTATCAAAAGAGCCAGTTTTCCGAGTTTCTGATCACTGATCATTTATTCACCAATTTGAACACAGCCACGTCCTCATATACAGCCCCCTCTCGTGTAAGAACAGATTTCTTGAGTTTTAACTCGCTGATGTGCATTGTGCCTATTTCTTCATTCTTGTGGACTTTTATAAAATCAACAATTTTTGACAGGTACTTCTGTGACCTTACACGCGCTATTGTCAGATGAGGCGAAGGCTTCTCTTTTTTGAATAGTGCTGCTAGGCGGGCATTAATGTCCTCCTGCATGGAGGTTAGTTCTTCGCCGCCAACCCATACGACGCGTACGAATTTTTCGCTGGGAAAGACACCAACACCTTTCAAAGTCACTGAAAAAGGTTTATGCCTGCTCACAACTCCTTTAAGTATGGTTTTCACCTTGTTCACGGTAGCTTCATTGACTTCACCGAGAAATTTCATTGTAAAGTGGAGATTTTCTGGCTCGACAAGCTTGTTGTCAAGGCCACGAAGCTCAGCTTGAAGCTTCTCCACACTATGTTTCAGTTGAGGTTCGATATCAACAGCAATGAAGCACCGCATAGATAAGTTTTGTGGATAAGAAAATTTAAGCAAATTCAGTCTAAAACAGTGTAATTTTTGAATATCTAAGATGAACATAGCATGGAATTGAAATATGTTCATCTGGATCCAATCCTCTTCCTATGAATTCTATTAAAAAGATGAGATATACTACAAATGAGTGATGTTAGAGCAAAACTCCACATGTACGAAAATTATGAACTTATGGCGCCAGCAGGCACAGAAAACCTTTATATGGACAACTGTCCAATTTATTTTCACCGTGGAACAATGGGAAGAAAAAGAGGATTTGACGAGAAGAAAATAGGAAAAATAGTGACGTTCCTGGCAGCTAATCCGGATGGAATATGGCTGCGCCGCATAGCAAAAGAGACAGGTTATTCGCCATCCACGGTTGCCCATTACCTTGAGACAGTATTGACAAATCTTATAGAAGATGCCAGCATTGGAACAGGCAAGCCATTGCTGCGTGTGGTCCGGCTAAAGCCCTTTGTTCTTGAGAAACTTCGTGAGGGCCGCGACTTGCGCCAGATCATGAAGCTTTTGCGTTTAATGGGAAAAGTAGAGTAACATATTAATTTTTTAAGACTATTTATTGACTTATCCAGTCTAATAAGACTATTTATTGATTTTTAGCCAATAAGAAGAAATTTAAAACCGGGTAATTGCGTGCATCCAAGTCTAACTCCGTCTCACGAACTTATATGAACGCCTCACCAAAAAACAAGCAACGCGTGAAGATCTCGTGAAGTTCATGTGAACTTCATCAAAAACTGTGAATATCTACGTGAATACACGTGAAGATCATTTTAATGTCTCACAAAACACAGGTACCCCATAGAAGCGAAAACAACAAAACTCACATTTTGGGGTCTACTATGACAAAAACAAGGAAAACCCTTCACAAACCCTTCATAAAACCTTCACAAACCCTTCACGTAGTTCACGCAAAAACGGTGAAATTTCACGTGAATTCACTGTGAAATAAGGTAAAAAAAGATCATTCTTGTGAATATGTTGATGAAGTTGGTGAATATATGATATTTTTTTGTGAACAAGACAAATTTTTACGTGAAGACCTGTGAAGTTCAGCACACATAAACATTTATACTTATATGGCTAAGGATACATATGAACGATGAAATAGACGTGAGTTTGTCTGAAGGCCAGCCCAATCAGGCCCCAAAACAGCGCCCAACGATACAAGAACCGATTAAAGAAGAGCCACAAATCGACCAGGAACCGCAATTTAAACCGAGTAATGATCCAAATGAGTGGTTCAAAGCCATAAAGTGGTCAAAAAATCCATTTATACTCAATATATTGCCAGAACTGTTTGTAGGTTACAAATATCAGTCAGCAGACCTTATACGACTTATTCAAGAGAGGCATAAAGTCATACTTCTGGTAGGCCCGACTGGTTCAGGGAAGACAACACTGTTAGAATGGCTGTCAGAAAGCGTAGATCATAACTATGATTTCCTTTTTATTGGAAAACCGCCTAAAAAACCAGAGGAGTTCGTTGACATATTCAATGAAAAATACCCGAGATTCTGGAGAAGGCGCATAAAAAACATCTATCAAATACCGAATTTCCTGAATAAAAGACTGCGTTCAAAGCACTTAGTTGTGCTATATGATGAGGCCCATGAGTCCAATATGGATGTGCTTGAGTGGCTTCGCGTGCTAAGTGATCAGGTTGAAAACATGTCAATAGTAATAGCAGGGTTGCCTGTTTTTGAAGACCATCTTTCAAAACTCGAAACGCTTCGCAAAAGAATCATGGCAAAAATAGAGCTTGTATCTCTCACAAAAGAAGAAACCGAACAGATGATTAAAAAGCGCATAAGAAATGCCGGCGGAGCAGGTGACGAATTAAATAATTTGATCGATGTAATTTACGATCGTTCTGGCGGGTTCCCACGCGAGATAATAAAATTCTGCAACGATGCAATTAACGAATCCATGAAAACAGGAAGACCTCTCACAAAAGAACTTCTGGTTAATGAAATTCCAAAAGAAGAGCTAAAAGTATCGTTACGATTCTTAGATGAATTAAGTCCTACTCAGCGTGAAATTGTGGAAATGCTTGTAAAGCCCATGACACCAGGCCAGATAGCAAATAACCTAAATCTGGAAAAATACAAGTCACGCCAGCACGCTGTCAGGTCGATGAACAATATTCTAAAGCGTCTGATGGAAGAAGGTCTGGTAGAGCGCGTGCGTGAGGAGAGAGCTTTTGTATACCAGCTCGTGCCGTCGATAAGAAATATAGTCGTTAAAGCATAGTGACACACAAAGCGTTTTTAGCCATTATCACTCACAAAAGAAAATCACACAAACACATGTAATTCCTTCGTAATTGTGCTTTACGTCAGAAAAATTATTTATACATGCTCCCATAAGTATAAGATTAGCTAATATGTATTGAGGTGATTTAATGCAAAGCCGTGGAAGAGACCTGTTGGGAAAAGTAATTGTCTCAGAAGAGACCGGAAGAAAATTCGGAGTCATTGGTGATATTAATTTCGTATCAGAAAGTGGCGAATTATTGAATCTGGTTCTTGTCGAGCCTACAAAGCACACAGGCGACCTGACGCTTGAAAAGGATGAAAACAACCGTCTCCTTATACCATTTTCGTCCGTAAAGAGTGTTGGCGACTTCGTCATCATAAGCGAAAAAGAAATAGCTTGATTCTTTTTTCAAACTGATTAGACGTACCTATATCTCACATAAGAAAGTGTGAAGAACACATTACATTCTATATTAAAGCTTCATACTCCTTAGAAATAAGAACTATTATTATAAATCTAATTGGTGATTCAGTGAAAATAACATTATCCGCAATAAAAGCTGACATAGGAAGCATAGCAGGACATACACAGCCAAGCGCAGCTGTGCTGAAAACCGTAAGGGACTTTATTTTCCGGGAGAAAGGTAACAAAATTATAGATGCCTATGTTGGTCATTGTGGCGATGACATTCATATTTTGATGACGCATACACACGGTGAAAACAACGAACAGATACATGGTCTTGCCTGGAATGCATTTCAGGAAGGAACAAAAATGGCAAAGGCTGAAGGACTTTATGGTGCAGGCCAGGATTTACTGAAGGATGCGTTTACTGGAAATGTGCACGGAATGGGGCCGGGTTATGCAGAGATGACCTTTGAGGAACGCGAGTCAGAGCCGTTTATAATGTTTGCAGCAGACAAGACCGGACCAGGCGCCTATAATTTTATGTTTTACAAGATGTTTTGTGACGAATCATTTACACCCGGCCTGATTTTGAGCCCAGCAGTAAAAAAAGGGTTCATGTACACAGTAATGGATGTAAATTATACAGAAGGTGACAAAGTTGTCGAGCTTTCGGTGCCAGAGGAAAGACTTGATCTGGCTACGCTTCTGCGTGACGAAAACAGATTTGTAGTTGAAGGAGTTTGTTCTCGCGAAGGAGAACATGTTCTAAAGAATAGCACGAGCCGCCTGCACAATATAGCTGGAAAATATGTTGGCAAAGACGATCCTATAGCACTTGTAAGGGCGCAGAAGAATTTTCCAGCCACAGAAGAATTATGCGCACCATTCAGAATTGCGCCATTTGTGACAGGCGACGCCCGCGGCAGTCATATAATGGCGCTAATGCCCGTCACTCTCAACAGCCCTGCGTCAAGCGATATGTGCAACCCAATCGTATGCGCAGCGGGCTTCAGCATGAAAAACGGAAAACTTACAGGCCCGGTAGATTTGTTTGCAGATCCTATGTGGGATGCCATAAGAAAAAAAGCTCAGAAGAAATCCATATTCATGCGCGAACAGGGATGGTTCGGTGCAGCTATGGCAACAACCGAGGAGCTTTCCTATACGGCAATGCGCGACACGCTTGCAGAACTGGACAAGAAATTTCACGTAAGAAAATAATAAGCAGTTTTACTTAATCACTCACGCCTTTTTCTGTTAGCGTGAAAACCGCCTCACCCTCAGGCAGGTTAGGGCTGTCTATCAAGCGTGCAATACGCGTGTTTGCCTTGCTACGTCTCAAGTATAATCTATACGTACTGTTATGTACAATAAACCCATTAGCGATGTAATTATGATTCTCAGGCACGCTTATATCGTATAGCGGCTCGCTATTCGACATTTTTATGATTTTCTTTATCTTCTCTATCCACACATCTCCGTTTATCAGGTTCAGCATGAATTGTGCCTTTTCTTTGTATTTCGTGTTCATTAAGGCATCTGCCACACCCCTTAGCTCATTCTTGTGGATATGCTTATACGAAGCAGGTCGCGACTTCATGAATTTTGAAGGCTCTAAACTGGCGTCAGAAAGCATATTCCAGATAAGCCTCCTATCTATAGGATAAAGTTCTCTTGTACGAGTTTGTTCACAGTGCTCTGTCCATTTCTCTAAAAGAAGTGCCTTGTCTTTAGCAGTTAATCCTATTTCTTCTTTGAATTTTACTATATTCCTTCCGTCTATGGTCAGATGATACGCTCTGCGACCGTTCCGGATCGTGGATTTTATCCTGAATCTTAACAGAAGCATCTGCATCTGTTTTATTATTTCTACATTTTTCTGCGCTATTGTTATTCTTGGTCTTTCTTTGCTGACATAGCCTTCTGCATCAACAAAGCCTCGTATGAATGACGCAACCACCTCATTTGAAGATTTGGATACAAATTCAATGTAATTTTCCTTTACTTTTCCAAAAAGTCGTCTAGCATGAATAGAATTAATGTTTAATCTGAAGCACTTTTTACTCTTCACAGGAGTTATTTTACCTCGTATTCCGAAAAGACTTTCCATTATGTCAGCGTAATGGTCAAGAACTTCTTTTCTCTCGTCTGTAAACCTTAGCGATCTTTTTTCTAAGTTTCCGTCGCCAATGAAATATCCAAATGCCTGAGAAACACCTTCATTAAATTGAGTTGGCATGCTGATATGTCTGTGTTTATATGATTCATATGGTTCTATAAAATCCAGCAGATCTTCTGAAACGCCGAAATCAATTAATTTGCCGATTGTGGCGGCATTTGTAGCGTAACCCTGATTTAATACACGTCTGAATTGCATGTAAGCTATTCCTATCTGTCCGCACACATCTTTCATTCTTATTTTATTCTCCCGCAAAGTACTCCTAATTAGTTCTGCACCTTCCGATGAAATAGTCACAAATTCCTCCATTTCTACTTCAGGCAATTGTTGCAAAGAACCATTTGCAAGTATCTGTCCTGCCTGCAAGATGTGATCACCTTCTTTCAAATCTTGCGTTTCGACTTCTTCTATTTCAAAATTATTCAGTCTGAAGAATTTGTGAAGCGGCGACGCTTTTATCCTGCTGCCGGTGTCAATCTCATAAATTTCCTTAATGTCACGATTTACAAATTTAGCATCCGATTGCTTGCTCTCCATTTTCATCGTGCTAAAGTTCGCCGAAAGGAATTCTTCTGGCTGCACTTCTTTTATTTGTTTTATTGAGCCATCTGCGAGCTGTACGAGTGTGTCACCGGTCAAGCATGCATGCCCAACGATATGGCCGCCTATGTGCGTTGTAGGATCGCCAAACATCACATCAGGACGCGCCATTACCTGGTTTGTCAGGTAAATTGCAACATTATAGGTGTCTGCCAGCTTTTGCAGTGCGTGCATATGTCTATTGAGCTTTTGCTGTCTTGGAGCAAGTTCGCCCCTCCCGCTGTAGTCAGAGCGGAAATGACTCATCAAAGAATCAACAATAATAAGTTTTACGTTTTGCTCTTTGACAAGTTCCTTTGCTTTCTCTGCCAGAACAATTTGATGATCGCTGTTGTAAGCTTTAGCGATAAAAATGTTTTTCAAAACCTTTTTTGGGTCAAGTCCTCTTGCTTCAGCAAGCTGCGTGATACGCTCAGGCCTAAAAGTTGATTCAGTGTCAATGAAAATACATCTTCCGTTGAGTCCGCCTTCACCCTTTGGCAGCTGAACATTGACAGCCAACTGGAATCCTATTTGTGATTTTCCAGAGCCAAAAGCACCAAAAGCCTCTGTTATTGCCTGCGTTTCTACGCCGCCACCAAGCAAATCATCCAATGACTTAGAACTAGTAGTTATTTTACCTACTTCCTTCCTCTTTTCCTGCAAATCAGAAGCAGTTTTGAATCCCATGTCCAATTGAGAGCGCGCAGCTTGAATAATTTTTTCTGCTGTTGCCGCGCTGATTTCACATGCAGCTGATATTTCACCAGCAGATGCGGCAGCAACAGAAATCAACTCGGTATAACCAGCCTCCTTCAGTTTTTGCGCACCCTTAGGCCCGATACCAGGCAAATCCTCAAGCGTGAGCTCTGATGGATCTTTTTTTTCTACGGCTTCCTTCTCTTCAGCCTCGCCCTGCAGTTTGGCCATCTCTTCTTCCGGTGTTATTTTCTTTTTGAATCGTGCCATAATTATCACATACCGATTTCTTCAGGATGACCTTCTACAAGCCCGTCAACAAGAACAACAGCAAGTTTCCGCAACTCTGCTAAGTGTTCTTTGCCACTATCTGTAAGCTTGTAAGATATACCAACACTAGTTACGCAACCAGCTTTTTCATACATAGCTAAAAGATGTACGTATTCTCTATTCGTCGTAGCACCAGTTACTAAACCTCTTTCCACGCCCACAAAAAATCCTAACACTGGCATTTTTATCACGTCTATTACTCACTAAAATTATTTAATATTATTTCAATCTCTTGCTTAACATCGACTTCTTTCACGTTGCTAACTATGAATTCCAGACGGTCGAAAAGCTGGTTGCGTCTTGCTCGGCCCTCAAAAACAAACTCTTTTCCAAGCGGCACGAGAGAAATTATGGCTTCCAACCTCTTTTTTCTATCAAATAACTTCTTCACTTCTTTCGTAGTCATGCCCAGAAGTTTTTCAGCGTTCTCATTGAAAAAGACGACACGTATGCTTTCTGTGCCATCATCCGCTATGCCCGAGAGTACAAGTCCATAATCCGGCTCTACTGTACCATGATCAGCACAGACAAATTCATCACTCTCATTCAGTTTTATGCGTGTCCTACATTCCGGGCATACTTCATAAAAAACATTACTTTCAAATACCTGGAGCAGCGGTGCCCTGATTTCCTTATAACCGCCCTCCGTTAGCTGGTTTATATTGCATCTATCAGTCTTGCGTCGCATCTCCTTAACGCTTGTGATCTCTTCATCACTTTTTGCAATAGAACCATAACGCCCCAGTCTTAACTCAGGATTACCAAGATTGTCCTCTTTAACATAACCGCGCGCACGGATAACTTCACCAACTTCCATACCTTCAATGACATTTATTTCATCATTCCAAAGGGATATGCGAACTGAACTGGTTGTGTCGGCTATTGTTACATTAGCAACACGACCTTTTGCTTTTTCCGTCGAAAACTCGCGTATAGGTGATATGCGTGTTATCTTGCCAATAACATCAACATTCTGCATGCCTGGTATTATGTTGGCTATGTCAAGTCTCTCTTGCTTTATTATAGCAACACCCAGTTCCTTCGCAACAATGTAAGCAGCACCCTCTTCTGATATTAGGTCAGAAAGCTCCGCGCGTTTTTCCTCTATTTTGCTGACTATTTCACTTTCGCTAAGACCGGATTCAGAAGAAAGTTTTTTGATGAGTTCGTTGAGCATTTGCCTAATAACACGGAAAAATGTTTAAAGTGAAGTAAGGCGTACGGGAAAATTACGGTTTAGAATACGCAGAAAATGAGAGAACCTACAACTCAGATTTTACTTATTCACTTCTCTAGTACCTTTCTCGCAGCCCTGACGTCTCTTTTCATGACTGTCCTGCGGCCGGCGTGCTCTGAAAGCCGCTTTGCATCCAGAAGAAGTGCCTTTGTCTTCTCTTCCAGCACCTTTCCTAACTCCTCTGCTGCCTTGTCCGAAACGCGCTTTGCGCCTGCTTTTTTGAGAAGCTTTCTGAGAGGCTGGAGAGTGAGTTCCATAGGTATCTTTTGTCACGAATTATTATAAATGCCCACGAGAGCACACTTAACCTACAAAAACGTATGTGAGGATTAACGTATTTACTGTAAAAAATTCTTTAAGAAATATACTATTTAAAAATAATAACTAAATTTATTAAATTGGAAAAGATATGTAATAAAGAATATATAGTAAAATATATTACATAGTTTATATTTATATTTCTGTAACATATATAAAGGAGGAAATGTATAGTTACTTAGGTAACATGGGTGCAAAAAACGAAATGGAAGAGCTATTTTTGAGAAGAAAACCCGTACGCCTGTTGCTGAACATAAAAATCGGCGGAAACCCGAANNAAACTTCTTGATATTTTCAAGGAAATGGATATTGTAGAGTTTGACAAACAGGGTCGCATAAAGTACGTCAAGCTGACAGCAGACGGGGTAGCCCTTGCAGCTGATTTTGAGAATGTTCTGCGCAAGTTCGCCAAGCTGTCGCCGAAGAAGAAATAAGACAGTTTCTGGATATCTTCTCTAAAAGCGGGATCTTTATATACAAACAAACTACTATATAGTAGTAACAATAGTGGTGTGCATATGAATATCAGAAAATTTCCAGTATATTTGGCATTGGTGGGAGCTGCTGCTTGCGGACCAAGTGCCCCTAAAAATGAAGGCGCGCCAGAGCCACGACAAGTTGTATATACCGACGTAACAAGAAATACTATAACAGAAAGAACATACCCAACTCATACTTGTTTAATAGAGGCTACGCCGGATTTGCATAAATTCTACTGCGATATTAAATCTAATGACAAAGGCTTAGATTCTGTTAGTCATGTACATTTGATCCGACCTACAAGTCAAGATCTTGTGAGTTATGACGGCCAAGATAGATGGATTGATGGCACCACAGATTACGCTACAGACGCATTTCCAGATGGATTCTCTCTGGATGGTATAGTTTCTGTTATGAAAGAACCTCTGGAAAGAAAATCTCCGAAATTCATGGCACTGGAAAAGGATTATGCCTTGGCGCAAGAAAACTTCAATAAAGTGCATGCGAAATAAGGGTGTAATGCGTTTTTCTAAGGTTTTTATAGATTAATTAACTAGTTTTTTGATGTCTAAAAAATATCATGGCCCAAAAGTCGACGTTTCTGTCCAACCATGTGGTATTCTAAATCATTATAAAGTAGTTTTCAAACCCCATAATCCAGCAGATATACCAAGAAACGGCAGCTCTGATTACATTGGTGATTGGCTAAAAGAATTATTTCCGAATGGGAGATATGATCCAACTCAACGAGCAATTTCAGTAGAACCTGTTCAAGGCAATAGAGTACCTTCTGAAGTTTGTTGCCCTTTTGTAAGAACTGTTGACTTAAAAAAATATTTTGACAGTCGCGGCCGCTACAGAATCAATAATGACGGGCCCAGATTTGGTATAACAGTTATCAATTAACTTTTCCTACTCAATTCTGAATAAAATACTCCCACCTCCCACATGAAAAAGTCAAAAATCACACAGCTCCAAGCAGAACCAATAATTGCGGTCAAAGATACAAATAGTTAAATATTCTATGGACAAAGACTATTGGTACGTGAGCAAGGTTACGTATCAAACATATTGAAATCAGGGTAGTTTGGCAGACCACTCCAGGTAAATCATGATGATGTTTTGAGGGGTAAAAAGCAGAGAAAATACAAGTTCATGTTGAAAAATAACACCCTTATCATACTCGTCTAACCCCTCACAAAAGAAAAAACCACCCCTTTCAGACCTTAGTATCGCAGTAAAAAGGTGACCCAAATGAACAAAGATATATACAGAAGAGAAGGAAAAAAGCCCGATTGGGATGAATATTTTATGGGAGTGGCGCATGCTGTTCGCCAGCGAGCTGATTGTACAAGACGACAGGTGGGCGCAATACTTGTAAAAGACAAAAGAATTATTGCAACAGGCTACAATGGAACACCCCGTGGAACAAAGAACTGCTCTGAAGGCGGCTGTGACAGATGTAATGGCTCTGAGGAAACATACCCAAGGGGAATGCATCTTGACAAATGCGTTTGTTCTCATGCAGAAGAAAATGTAATAGTTCAGGCAGCTTTGCACGGAGTATCAACAAAAGACGCAACCATGTATACAACAAATTCTCCCTGCACAACCTGCGCAAAAATGATTATAAACGCCGGAATAAAGAAGATAATCATAGAAGGAGATTATCCAGATGAGTTGGGAGCAAAATTACTGAAAGAAGCGCTTATAGAGATAATAAAATTTGGTGATAAAAATGCCTAAGAAAAAACTTTCTGATATAGTATTTCAGCGAATAAGCCCGCCTGATACGAATGCAACCCTAACGCCCCATGATTTGTCCCATGTTTTAGTGCGCCGCCTAGGCCTAAAACGCAAAGAAAGCCGCGCACAGCATGATAAGCTGCTCCTAGAGCTTCTAAAGTACAGAAAAGAAAGCATGCCAATTTCCATAGAGAAAATTTCGCAAATATTAACAGTATCACAAAGCCAAACGTACGAAGAGATTAGAAAGTGGAGAAGTCTTGGCCTGCTAGAGTTCGTTAAAATGCCAGCAGGAGACAGTTATGTGAAGGGTTACATGCTTACAGGACAGACTGTTAACCGCCTTCTCGACAAAGCAGAGGCATCCACAAAGAGCTTTTTTCGCAAAACCAGGCGCATTGCCAAGGATTTTGACGACCTTCTTATGTTAGGGATGGCACGGGCTGAAAAAGGCACGAATGAAGCCGTTGAAGAAGAGGTTAATGATGAAGCGGTGGGTGAAGAAGAGCCAGAATAAACGCCAATACTTTTCATTTTACTTATGTGAGAGATAAATGTGTCTTTTTAGCCGGCACAAAACCACAACATATTACTGTTACAGAAAATATATTTTCTATTAGATATAACAAATAATACATGAGACAAAATAATCTATATAAAATATATTTTTAAAAACAAATTTCTTTTGTGAGGCGTGTNNGTTAAAGAGGCCACCTATATTACAGGGATACCTAAATTTTAAGCTCATAATAGCTATAGCTCACATATCAACTCTTGGCAGAAGGGTTTTCAGCTGTTACGGTTGGAAATCTCAATGGCGGTGGGAGTCTGAGGAGATCTGCAAGGTCAACTGCCTTAGCCAAACATCTCCTGAATATGGTATTAAGAACGTCAAGCATTATTTCGTCATCTACCTTACCATCATCATTCCATTGTTTAATTGCTTTCTTTGCGTCTTTTACCTGGTAAAGTATTTCACCTGTCATTGTGATTTCGCCAGCTTTTGGATCATAGGCTGTAACAAATTTGAAATCAATTGCTATCGCATCTGCTATGCCTATCGCTGTCAGGTCTCTTCTTTGAACAGATTCAATTGTAGGCGTACTGTTTACGCTAACATTTCCTTTCAGGTTTTTTTCATCCAAATAGGCATTTATCGATTTTATATTGAATCCAATTACACTCATTTTATCACCATTAATTCAGTTTTATTGATTCACTATACTATACAAACATTTAAATAAAAACCAGCGATAAAACCTAATTGTGACATTGTGATATTATGTTAAGTGCAATAGAAAAAAAGATACTGAGGAAAGTTTCGGATAACCAGCTGATAACACGCCCAGATCTAAAAAAATTTCTCCAGAGCAACGGCGGCGGCGAAAATGCTGTCGATACGGTTACGAAGAATTTAGTTCAGAAAAACCTTCTTGTAGAAATCAATCCCATAGGATCCACCTGCTACGTTATTACGCAGAAAGGTAGCAGACTTCTTGACGAGTTGAAGGTTTGATTAGTGCTGTCTTTTTATTTTCCTGCCAAATTCTTCTTCTGTTAGCATCATCGCTAGCATTGTTAAGAAAGCTTACAACACCTACTACATCATCACGTGTTATTTGTTTCCTTCCAAGCGCATGAAGTTGGTACTGAACGTGCATGCAAATAACATATAAACAAAACTTATAAGCACACTAAATATCTAATTCTAGACAACAGCCCCGTCGTTTAAATACTGGAGAATATAGATGTTGAGAATGAAAATCTCGAAAGAACTCGCAGAATTGATTGGGGTCATTCTCGGAGATGGTCACGTCCATAAAATAAGCGATACTATAGTTGTTACAGGTAGCCTCGATGATTACGAATATTATTAAAACTATTTGTTACCTCTAGTTAAAAAATTATTTGAGTCAAACGGATGTATATATTTTCAAAGAGAAAAAGGTGCATGTTATTTTTCTATTAATTCCAAAACGGCAATGAAAACAATTCTTGATATAGGACTAAAAAGGGGCAAGAAAAATTACAGGATGCCCAATAAAATTAAGAAAAGGGCATTATACCCACATATACTTAGAGGGATTTTTGATACAGATGGGTGCTTAAAATTTTCTAAACAAAGTAGGAAAGTAAACTATTATCCTAGAATACAATTTGCACTTATGCCGTCTGATATAACAAATTTTATTTCCATAATGTTAGAAAAATTAGAAATCAAACATGGAAAATGGACAGAAGATAATAGCAGAGGATTTCAAACAAATAGCAAACTTGTGTATTTTCATATATCAGGTTCGGATAATTTAGAAAATTGGATGAGGATTATTGGCACGCACAACCCTGTTCACATAACTAAATATATGATATGGAAAAAATGGCTATTACACATCAAAATTACCACTTTCACAGCGTTTTAATCTTTTAGGAATAGATACAAAAAAGGTCATGAAATTCAGCCCCATGGTGTAGTGGCCCAGCATAGAAGCCTCTGGAGCTTCGGACCCAGGTTCGAATCCTGGTGGGGCTATTTATGAAATTACTTTTAGAACTAAGGGACAAAGATATCGGAGCGATTTCTAAAAAATCTATAATGAAAGAGCGCGCAGCGTCACGAGCTATATTGATGAACAATGGCAAAATAGCTCTGATGAATGTCACAAAGCACAGCTATCATAAGCTGCCAGGCGGTGGCATTGAAAAAGGCGAAAGCATCGAGGAAGCACTTTTACGGGAAATGAAGGAAGAAACTGGATGCAAAATAAAGATAATTGCAGAATTAGGAAAAATAATAGAGCACAGAACACACTTAGGCATAATACAAACATCTTACTGCTATCTTGCAGAAGTTGTGAAGAAAGGCAAGCCGGAATTTGACAAAGGAGAACTGAGTGCTGGATATAAGCTTGAATGGGTCAAAATAGACGAAGCGATAAAACTTCTTAAGAAAGAACCGGAAACAAAGAAAAGATTGGAAAATTACGCCGGGAAATTCATTATAAAACGAGAACTTAAGTTCATAGAAGAAGCCCGAAAAATTATTAATTCACAGCTTCGTAGAAACCCTATGACAAAAGCCAACATCAGGTCAATGTTGTGCACCAAACATTTCAGATTCGTTTCTTTGAATTGATTATTCCACGCCTTGCTGGAGACGTAGTCTCCATATTTGCGCTTCATCATCGAATTCACTGTCTCTGACATGCTTCTTTTTCCGTAATCTTTCATCCTCACATTGTGCGCTTTGTCTATGTTCCAGAAAATCCTGTGCTTTATGACTGGTCGTGTGCCTTGCGAGCGAAGCGAGTCTCGTACGACTTTCGAATCATATCCTGCATCTCCATGCAAAGACAGCAGCNNGCTGCTGTCTTGTTCACCAATGGAAGTATGATCTGCGAATCATGTCTTCGTGACGTGGTGCAATGAATCCGATGGACTGCTAGACGGTGCACGTCTATGATTTTTGTGACTTTCAGATCTCCGAAAGTCATTTTGCAACGCCGTACATAATGCTTTGATGAATAGTGCCTGTCGTATCCAGAAGCGTCGATAGACGCTTCTATGTCACTGCCGCAGGCAGCGAGTTCAACAAGAATTATCAGCATGCAATTCTTCAATCGGAGAAAGAATTTGTTCAGTGTCGTCCAGTGAGGCACTTTATCCAGATCGAGAAATTCCGGCATTAAATGCAAAATTTCCCACAGTTCTCTGTATTTCAGCATGTAACGTTTCATGACACACAACAGCGTCAGTAGTTGCCATTGCGTATAGGCCTTTCTCGAATACTTTGACGAGTGCCTGCGCACTCGTCTCTTGACCACACCCAAGCACACAGATACAAACTTTATCAGTTTGCTTGGGTTATTCATTGTAGACCCCTCCTTGTTGAGTTCAATCTACCCAACATTGGTTGGGGTCTATTTTTCTCAATTTAGGTAAGGATTTCTACAGAGCCTAATTCACAGAAATAGCATGACGAACACGCCATTGGCACTAAAATTAACTTTTTATTCCTTCTGTGCAAGTTAGACATATGTTACCGCGAATTAAAAAAGTAGAACTTGGAAAAATACACATAAACGACGACGTAATATCAAGTGATTTCTTTCTCCACTCAAAGGGAATAGAACAACTGGACAAAACAAACAAAATAAACAAAAAGGAATTTGAGCGTATGATGTTGCACGACCCTGAGATAGCCATCTTTGGTACCGGATTCAAGGGAAAGCTTAACATAACAGAAGATGTTTTGGATGCCGCAAAAAAATCCAGCGCAGATATACACATTCTTAAGACTCCGGATGCACTGAAAAAGTTCCAGGAGTTTGCGAGAAAGGGAAAGAAAGTAGTTGCACATATACACGTAGGCGAATAAAAAATGAGAAAATCAACACAAAAAACGCTTATGGCACTTTCTATAATTCTGATATTCGCACTCTCCTCCATAGCTTTTGTTTTTTCTGGATTTCAATCAGGCACGAATACAAACACCGACTTGAAACCACTCGAAAGCTTTGTGGTTAACGGCGAGATAAACCAGAATCTGGAAAACGCATATTTGCAGAACGGATTTACGTTCCTGAAATTTTACTACGACGAATCCGCGGATAGCAATATAGTGAATATGATTGACAGCGTTCCAGAATCCTTCACAACACCATCAGGTCAGCAGCAGGTTATAGTTATAAAAATAAAATCACAGGAAACTTACGCCAAGATATTAAACATAAACGGAGAAAATGACGTTTTCAATATAACAACAGACAAAATTTTTGACGCACTTTGCTCAAGTCTGATAGTAATGCCAACAGAATGCACCATAAGCGCACTTAATCTGACTGGGTAAGTAAAAGTAGGACGCTAAGTTGAGGACGTGCATGAACACTTGCCTTTACTCTATCTCGCTTTTCATCTCTTCAATTTCTCTTTTGAACCTGGAAAGAGTCTTGGGTATGTCCTCGTAGCTTACGTTTAGTATATTTCTGATTTCCCTTAGTATTTCATCTTCTTTCATATAATTTCCTTCCTGAATTTTTGAATGAACTCGTCAAGATTATTTTTCCCCATACAAATACCCTGCGCAAGATTTTTACTTCCTCCACCCTTTCCGGAAAGCTCAGCACATATTTTTTTCATCAACTCTCCGGCATTGGAATTTGTATTTTCTCCAGCCGAGATAAATACATAAATTTTATCACTCACACCAAAAAGTATTATTGTTCTGTCAGGCGAAGAAATATTTTTCGATATATATTGCAGCTGGTCCATGTTAGAATTTTCTAGTTTCTCAACAAGTAAGTTGTTCATTATTTTTTTCTCTAGATCAGAAATTACAATTTCGGATTTTTTATTTTTGTATAAGCCTAGAAGTTTTCTCTTCTTTTTCCACTCTTCGAAAACCTTTTTTGTAGCATCTATTGCTCCCGCACCTTTGACGCCGAGTATTTTTTCAATTTCTCCCATAATATTCTTTTGTTTTTCCTCATACATGTTAAGAGCCTCGCCGGCAACAAAAGTTATTCTTGATATGTTGTCCTGAATACGCTCAGCAGAAATTATTTTTACCCTTCCAACATCCTTGGTTGAATCAAGATGGGTTCCTCCACAGGCCTCGACATCAAGACCTTCTATGTTAACAATTCTGAGTTCCCGGCCAGGTACAGCACCTCCCTGATAAATCCTCACACCATATTTTGCTTCCGCCACATTTCTTTTCAGGAAATTCTTTTTGACTTTAATAGATTTTTTAACAAACTCATTAGAAAGACTTTCTATCTTATCCAGTTCCTTATCAGATATCGATGCGTAGTGCGTTATGTCCAGATGCGCTTTGTCGATGCCTTTGAATGCGCTGGCCTGATTAACATGGTTTCCAAGAACACGCCTCGCAGCTTCGTTTATTATATGAGTTGCCGTGTGATGCTGAGCTAGCTGGAGACGCCTCTTGATATCTATCTTAACTCTTACTTCTTGGCCTTCCTTGAAATTTGGTGGGCTCTTCATTTGATGAACAATTAAATTTCCATATTTGAAAACATCGATAAAATCTATACCGTTTATAGATCCTGTATCGTGAAGTTGACCGCCAGATGTTGGATATGCTACAGTTCTGTCAAGAACAACATAGTTTCCATTTACTTTCACAACTCTAGCAAGATTTTCACTTTTTGTATGATCATCAAAGTAAAGCGCCTGTGTATTTTCAAGCGTCCCGAAGTTCAATTCTACACTTTTCTTTGTTGCATGTTTTTGCTCACGCTCTTCATGCAGTCCAGAAACAAGTGCGTAGAAATTGTCAGGCACCATTATATTTTTTCCATAGGTCTTTGCTTCCTGAGCAATTAGATCAGGTGAAATACCCTGCGAGTCATAAAGTTCCAGCAAATCTTTTGTTGTTATATCCCTAGAAGCTATTTTTGTTATAATATTTTTTGACTTTACTTTCGTCTTCTGATATTTGTCTTTCTCAACGTCAAATATTTCCCTTACGTCGTCCAAGTTTTCTGAGAGTTCCGGATACTGAGGCTTAAGATATTTTGCATGAAGCTCGAATAGTTTGTGCACATCAATATCCCATCCATACTTGTCGGCGAACCCAAGCATACGTCTTAAAATTATTCTGAGATTGTAAGAGTCGCCCATATTAGAAGGAAGTGCCCCATCATTAAACATTATAAGCAGTGCTCGACTATGTTCGGCGATAGAATAAATGCCTGCCAGCGGGAGTATGTTTTTCTTTAATGATTCTGAGTCACACCCAACCTTTTCTGCAACATTTTTCCACGCTTTGTTTATGTCATCAACTTCGTCTAGGTTGAGAAGTCCGGAATAAGGAACATATCTTTTTGCCAGGGCCTTGTCAAAACTAAGACCGGTAATTTTTAACAGGTGTTTTATAACCGTAGGAAAAGTTGCATCATATTGTGTATTGACACCCTGTGAGAACCAGGCATTCCTTTCCTGACCCATACCCATGTCAAGGACCTTCAGGTCAAGCCCCTTTATGCCACCTTCTGTTTGCTCGTACATCATGTATACCTGATTTCCGAGCTCATTGCCACGGGAAAAATATTCCATACATGGGCCGAGATTTCCTCCACCCGCCCATGCGTCTTCATGAAATGTTATTTCTTCATTAGGAAGTCCAAGACCTTTCTTGAGCCATGTATGTATATGACCAAAGACAAGATTCTGGTCCCATTCTTTTGGCGGCACGAACATATGTTGTCCTATCATACAGAATACCGTATTATGGGAGCCGGTAATGCCAACATTATCTATGTCAACCGTGCGGAAACATAGCTGTGGAATAACGAGTTTTTTAGCAGGTGGTTCAACCTCACCAGATATTACATAAGGCTGAAAAGCCGCTATGGAAGCATTTGTGTACTCCATGGTGGGATTCCATCTTGCAACTATAGGGTACCTTCTTATTGGAGTATAACCAAATTTTTTGAACATCTTGGAAAACTGCTTCCATACTTCTATATAATCTAAAGCACGTTTAGCTGGCGTGTTGCCGATGAAATCGAACGGAATAGTTCCACATGCAGGATCACCGCAAACGTTACGCTCTTTGACAGACCAGAAAGGTTTATTGCAATTGCAACAAATACCACGGCCGAAGCCCTCATTTTTCAGATATTCGGTGGCGTAATATTTGTCAGGATGACTATAAAATTCACTGATATATTTTTTCTTCGCTTCCTTGTCGGTGAGCATATTATCACATATCTTATAATCTGATTTCTTTTTCAAGCCATTCAATATTTTTTTCTTTGTGTTTCCAGAACAGATTTGTAAATATATAATAATAAGATAACCCTTTCCAGTTGCCGTATCTTTTTTCAAATTCTTCTATAATCCTCTCAGCAGGGACTAATTTTTTATTGAATAAGATTCTGGAAAGTATTTTTTGTTCCCACACACGACCCTTAAGCTCAAATATGTCATGCCTCCTCAGGTACTCTGCCAGAATGATCTGCGCTGTAGCTGGTCCTACGCCAAAAAGTTTAGTTATCCACTTTTTTGCATCTTCAGTTGACATTTTTCTTAATTCAAATTCATTAATTTCATTTTCTGAAAAACTCTTTGAGATAAGTTTTATCATTTTATCTCTGTAGCCAACCTTCAAAGTCCTTAATTCTGGTTCTGTGGCACCATTCAAATCGGATGGGTTCCAGTATACAGCAAGTTCTTTACCATCAAACCTAACCACCTTTCCGTACTTGCCTAATAGATTATTCATCATCTGAACCGTTCTTCTTACGGTTGCATTCTGCAGAACGATTGAAATCATAAGAAGCTCGTATAAAGAATTTATGCAGCTGCTTCGCATGCCCCTTAGCTTCGCGAATACAGGCTTGAGGAATTTATCGTTTTTAAATTTGCCGAAGAATTCTGCAAGGTCTTCCCCAAACCCATAGCGCCAGTTAAGCTCATTTTTTATTGCTAAAAGCTCTTCTTTCGACACCTCTTTATTTGAATAAACTGTAAGTTTGATTTTCGGCTTAGCTGTTGTACCCCTATTTTCCATTTTCAATCCGTATATTATCATGTTAAAATTCATGCTTTGCCATAAAACCCCGCTTTTCCATTCAAAATCCGGCGTAGGGAAGTGTTGCGGCACGTAAACGGTTCCATCAAAATTGAATGGAGCATTTGGGCGAATCACAGCTGAGGCTTTCTTATTCAATAAAATTATTTTCATAGCTATCTATAATTAGAAAAAACAGAGATTAAAAACAGATTTATTGCTTCTCTATAATTATTTTCTTGCCGGAAACTCTTACCTTTACATCTTCATTTTTATTGAAAGGAAAGGACGAGTCATTGGAAACATCTTTTGACACATATATGTAAACACTCCCTCTATGTGGTATAACCCTACCTTTACCATACGAAGCCATTTTTATCACGTTATGTATATAGTTATGTATAGAAAATTATAAATAGGCACAGTACGATAAGTTATGTATGAAATACATAACAAAGCGAGTTCTAAGTATGGGCAATAAGAAAGGGATATTTTTAGGAATGAATTTTGAAGAAGGCTTTGGTATTAAGAAGGGCGATATAATAGAAATAGAATTAAGAAGGAATGGAAAGAAATGTTTTATTATTTCTAAAATGAATTACAACATAGTTCTACGTAGGCTCGTAGAAAAGAAATTAGAGTTGAATTCTAATGACAAAATTCAACTAAGGATAAGAAGGATTTATAATATCGATAGACCAAAAGAAATGTTATATGACGGTTTTGTGGACTTACTTTATTTTGTACCAACTGATATAATTGCTAAAGAATTTATAACTAAAGATGAAAAATGGTTGAGATTGTGGCAAAGTCATGAAAGAGGCTCATCAAGGCAAATTGAAGTAAGACGATACATTAAAATAGAGCCATTCGGAAAAATGCTAGGACAATTACAGGCAGAAGGCACCAAAAAACCTATAAATGTAGAATTTTGCAATACATTAATGTCCGAACACAAGGAATTCAGTTCTGTGTTAAAATTAATTGGCATAGATACAATTTTAGTACGATACATATCTAAAAATAATTATTTATTGATTAAAACGATGGTAAGGTCTTCAATTCTAGCTACTGTCTTATTAAATGCGATGAATGAAGTTAGAAAAATATTAGTTGAAAAAGAATTTGATAAAGAATTAGAAATTCTCGTAAACGCATTCTTTTCAAAAGTTCTAATAGGTGACGGCACAATTGACATAAATAGAAGAAAAGTACCAAATGTGTCAATAAAAATTATAGACATCAATAAAAAGCATTTGGAAGACTACAAATCAATAATGGTAAAACTGGGCTTTAGACCAAAAATAGATTTTCAACACATTCTTGTCAAAAGTTCCTGTTCTTTTGGGAATTTATTGTATTTGTATAAAATCAGGGCTTTCGAGAATTCTAATAACTGGAACAAATTGCTTGTCTCTATAGCTATGGTATTAGAGAGTAGAAGGTTGATTACAAACTCACGGTTTATAGAACTTCTAAAGCTCGAAAGATTCGACAGCATATATCTTAAGAAGAAATATAATGTCCTTTTGAGGTCTGCAAATGATTGGTTAAATAATAAAGAAAAAGGAGGCTACATAAAAAGAGTAGATAATAGAAGTCCTGTGAAATATATTTTAACCCCAAAAGCTATAGAGTTAGCTAATACTTTAATTTACTGGAAGAGAGAATTCGATATAGTAAAAAACGGCAGTCACACTAATAATCTCCTAGATTTACGTGACTCGCTAATGACTAAAAGGTCTATTTATTATCCGAAGAGGCTGGCTAATGCGTAAGCTTATGCAAACAATAAGCTCAATCCGCCAGCAGCTTCTTCTGCCTTCTTTTCAACTTCTTCTTCGCTTGGGCCTTCTTTCTTCGCTTCCTGTGCAGGTGCAGCCGCTACAGCCACCGCTGCGGTAGGCATTGCAGCCTTGCTTATCACATCAGCTATGTCTACGCCGTCAAGTGCAGCTACTAGTGCCTTTATCTTTGACTCGTCAGGCTGCTCTACAGAAGAGACTACTTTCTTTACATTCTCTTCGCTAATATCTTTTCCGGCACTGTGAAGCAATAAAGCCGAATATACGTAATTCATTTTTTTCTCCTCCTTTATTATCTAAGAATTCATTGCCCCTTAAGCAATGAATTCTGGATGCTATGTTCTCCAAAACCACAGTTTATTAAGAACATATCATGATATTTTATTTTCAAGACTCTTTGCTGCCCGTTCTGCCTTCGCGAGGACTTGTTCTATGAATTCTTTTTCTATTATGTCCACGTTTGTGGCAAGTGAGCGAGCTTCAATGAACGCCTTTTGCAGCATTATTGGTGCAGTGAATTTCGTAGGGTAACCCGTATTTACCGAAAGGTTAACTCCACACTGCACACACTTTATGACTTCATTTATATAATCATCAACGCTTACGTCAAGCACGCTCTTTCCATATATGGTTCCATCCTCCCATACATAGACTAGGTCAAGACCGATTTCCATCGGCTCCATTTTTAACAGACTCAGCACGTCTGTAAGGTCTTGACTTATTTTTTCGCCTGCTTTGCATACAAGCTTATCCTGCAGGACTGCTATTTTCCCTGCTTGTACCGACGTTTTGAGACCAACTTTTTGTAGTGTCGATATGGAAGGCCCTGGTGGCAAGCTTGTTGGACCTTTAGGTATTACAATGTCCTTTATGGCAATATCACCAGGCTTGGCAGCTGCTGGAGTTCTGTTCTCCTTCAAGAGTTTATAAAGTTTAAATGGATTTTCATTTGTCAGCATCAGTGCAGGCACGCCGGTGAGTTTTTCTTCGAGTATTTTTATATTTTGCTTCTTTGATTTTTCCAGAGCCTTTTTAATCATCGTTTTTTTACCCATCTTTATTACTGTTGTACCACGCACGCTTTCTCTGATATGTTGGAGAGCTCGGGAAGGGAGTTTGTGCATGTTAAGTATGCCTATTACTGAGTGATTGTCTATCAGGTTGGTGAGTTCATCCACCCGTTTTGGTTTGTCCTGTTTCAACATTTACATCACACCTATCTTAACAGCTTTCCCCATCGTCGTTTTGATATAAGCATTTTTCAGCTGGGCTTTTGGGGGTATTGATTTTCTCACTTCCTCGAGGATTTTCTCAACATTTTCTTTTATTTGGCCGTCTTGCATATCTTCGGAGCCAATAGGTATTTGTATTGTTGGAGAATCCCTGAGCATTATTCTGACAGACTTCTTTGACTCGTCAATTATAGATTTGGGGTCTTTTCCCGGCAAAAGTAGACGTGGCATTTTGCCCTTAGGCCCGAGGTAACGTCCAAGCACTTTACCTACCAGAGGCATAAGTGGCGCCTCACATACAAAAAAATCATATTTCTTTGTAAATTGCTTTGCCGCAGATTTACTTCTTGAAAAATCTTCAATATCGTTTTTGCCTATGCTGCCGCTTATGTTGTCAGAGATAATACATACACTGATCTCCTTCCCACGGCCATGGGGAAGTAAAATATCCTTTGAAAATTTGTTTGCCGGATTCTTGAGATCTATGTTCCTTATGTTAACTATAAGATCAACGGTCTGGGAGAACTTTCTCTTCTCGCCTTCTCGGATTTTCTTTAGAGCTTCATCGAGCTTCATTCCGGTGGATTCTCTAGTTGTTTTCATATAAGCCCTCCTGTTGCCCAATTAGTTATGAAACCTTTGGCATCAGTATGTCTTGCGACACGGGTTATCTTACTTTCTGGGTAAAGTATTTAAAAAGATTAAAATCAGGCTTCCTGCCTGCTGTCTGACCTGTATTCTATGCCACGTATTCTCTCGTCCATGGAGCCTATGGATGAGGACAGGGTTTGGCGCAGTTCGCTTATCCGGTCCTCTATAGATGTGAGCTTTCTGGAAAGATCATTGTAAATATCGCTAACTTCAACTTCCACAAAGTGCCGTACTTCATTGACCTTGTTATCAACAAATACAACCTGCCTGTTTATGTCGTCCTTGAAATTATCAGTGCGTTTCGAGATTTCCTCAACCTTTGCAAGTATCTCATCAAGCTTTTTGTTCCTCTCATCTTCATTAAATTTCAACAGCTTTTCAAGTCCGCTCTTTTGTATTATTATCATCAAGATAATTAGTATTAGGACAACCGTAATTGCTACCATGTCAAAGATTTTGACAGCTATGACAACCAGTGCTAGAAGGTAAAGTGCTATTAGAACGCCGTCATATTTCATAACTAAGAAAAGAATTCAAAAGTTCTTAAACCTCAGGAAAACTTTCGACACATTACGTAGAAATTACATATGTGATTAAGATAAACCGCAAGAGGAAATAAAACCCACTTATTTTATTCTATCTTTATTTTTCCTTCGTTGATTTCCTGTATAATGTCTTTGGGATTTTTGTTATCAACCAACACACCAGAGCTCTGACATGTTCCTATAACCTGTTTTACCTTAGCTTTCAAGCCGCCGCGTATTGAGTCCTTGCTTTTCGCTATTTTGATTACAGCCTCAAGGCTTATGCTTCCTGGAACAGTTCTTGTTTTATCTTCCTTTACTTTTGAAAGCATTTCCAGTTTCATTTCTTTCTTAATCATTGACGTGACAGGTGGTGTGCCTACACTTATGGTGAATTTTTTTGTGTCAGTATCAACTACTATCTTAACAGGAACTTCCATGCCAGCGAATGTAGAAGTTTTATCATTAATTTCTTTCACAACATTTACTACATTAACACCAAGTGGTGAGAGCGCCGGCCCTATTGGCGGAGCAGGAGTCGCTTTCCCACCGCTTACTAAAACATCAACAGTTTCCTTCGACATATTTATTCTCTCTTCTTTTCGTACATTCTTACGGAATTTATAGAAATAGTTACAGGTATAGGTATAGCCGCCTCGAGAAACTCTACGGTTATTTCACCCTTTGTTTCATCAACACGGGATATTTTTGCCTTCTCACCCTTGAATGGCGATCCTATTATTTCAACTACATCGCCAACATTGAATTTTACCTCGCTCTTCTCAGCTATTAGGAATCTTTCAAGCTGGCTCATGGGAACATCCTTGTTTATGAAACCGCGTACATGAGGAACGCTTTTTACCGTAAGTTCAATTTCCTCTGGTTCGCCTTCTATGAAAACATAGCCGCGCAGTTCTTCAGGATGAAAAAGTGATTTTATCTGCAGCTTTCCATTTTGTATCTTTGTTGTAAGCGAGTCTATAACCACATTTTCTCTTCCTGTTGTCGTTCTTATTGTTGCTATCATTCAAATCCTTTTCTTGCAAGAAAGGTCTTTGAGAACTCCAAAGAACAGGACATCTCAAAAACCCTTCTATCCAAATATTATTATTTTTACAGTCCGCCTATAAGCTGGACAATCATGAATATGACAAATCCTATTACGCCAATTACTACAAAACCAAGTCCGGTAATTTTTACGGTCTGCCTGTATTCGTTTTTATCAGGTTTTGAGGAAACAAGCAGAATCCGCCTCATACGCTCAATAAGCGATCTTAGTCCCATAGGTCTTTATTATAACAAAAGATTTAAAAACAGACTTTAAAAGCGTTTCATCCAAAGCAGAAAAATGTCAGACCCGCTTACTTACGTAGTAGAAAAAGCCACTATTGCGGGCTTTTCCATTGAGGATCAAGGAATCGTTAGATATGCTCAAGTACAGTTTCAAAGAACTGATATTTACGGATTTAGCATAGATAGACGATGGAGAGATGCTTTTGCAGATGAGACATCTGAAGTATTCAGTTACAGACCGTCTGACGACCTATTTCTTTCCTTATTTGTTAGCTTGTCTGCTGAAGGAGTGTGGAACCTCGCTTATCATGCTCCAGAAGGATTGGAACCCGACGAAGAGCCAAAATATTTTTTGAGATTTGAAAAGAGCGGCGATTCAATAGTACTTGTTGGCATGTTCTCCTTTTTTATAGTAATGAAGTCCCTTCTACAGAACGCCTTCTTCTGGCCCCGACTCCTAAGTTGGCAAAGACAAAACTGGAGAGAAGGCAGAGCTCTAGAATTCTAGTAATGCCAGATGAAATATCAGAAAATGAGCCACGTTATGGATCGTCTATTGACAAATTAAGAACTAGAACAGATTATAGGAGCGCAGTTGACGCGGTTTTTTATCAGTTTGCAAGCGACGTCAGAGATATTCAAAATGGTATGATGGATGGCGAGCCAGAACTTTCTCTAATGTTTGATAACGCCCATACTGGTGAGAAAAAGCCTAACTGATTATTTTTCGATGAAATCTATTCCAAAGAGCTTCTCAACATCTTTTTTCTTTTCCTTGGTGTAGACTTTTTGCGGACTGAAAAGCGTTGGAGAGTTAACGCCTGTTATTACCAGCATCGTCCTTATGGAGTCGCCAAGCTCTTTCAGTATCTGTGCTCCCCATATTATTTTTGCGTCTGGGTTAAGGCGTGTTGCCACAGTCTCAACTATCTTCTGGCAGTCTCTTATGGTAATATCAACGCCCCCGGAAACATTTATCAACGCCCCGGTTGCACCATCTATGTCTATGTCCAGAAGAGGATTATTTAGTGCACGCTCCACTGCTTCTATTGCCCTGTTCTCCCCGTCGCTGTCACCCATGCCAATCATGGCCAGGCCACCGTTTGTCATAACCGCTCTTATATCTGCGAAGTCTAGGTTTACAAGACCAGGCCTTGTTACAAGTTCAGATATGCCTTTCACTGCATTAACAAGTATTTCATCAGCTACTTTGAACGCCGTAGGCAGTGAAACATCCGGAACAATTTCAAGCAGCTTATCATTTGGTATAACAATTAATGTGTCAACGGCTTTCTGCAGTTTGTCGAGGCCTTCACGCGCATTCTTCATTCTTTGTCGGCCTTCCATCGTAAATGGCAGGGTGCAAATACCAACTGTTAACGCACCAGATTTTTTTGCGATATCAGCCGCAACAGGAAGTGAACCGGTTCCAGTACCTCCGCCAAGCCCGCAGGTGACAAATGCCATGTCAGCTCCTTCAAGAACTTTCTTAATTTCATTTCTACTCTCCTTTGCAGATTCCTCGCCTATCTTTGGGTCCGCACCGGCACCAAGACCACCTGTTATTTCCTTTCCAATAAGTATTTTGATGTCTGCATCGGTGTAAAGAAGGTCTTGAGCATCTGTGTTTATGGCTATTGTTTCGGCGCCAACAACACCTACCTGCATAAGTCTTGAAATTGTGTTGCCACCTGCACCTCCAGCGCCCAATATTTTTATCTCAGCCTTCTTAGATTCAAGTATTTTCCTCAATTCTTCGTCGGCTGGTGCCGTTCCAATATCTTTTTGACCTAATATTCCCATCTCATCACCTGTCCCAAGTAAATTTAATATTTGATATTTCCTTTAAGTTATATTTAAAGTTTAGAGAGGTTTTTTTCGTGTTTGAAATGCATTACAATAAGATTTAAATAGTAGTANNGAGTAGTAGTAAGAGTAGTAGGAGATGAAAAAATGAAGCTAAAATGCTCAAAATGCGACCATTCTTGGGAGACAAGAAAGGATTCGATTCCAAAACAGTGCCCCTATTGCAAATACTCGACCTATTACCATAAGCCGATTGTAATAAGAAAATAGAAGTCTAAGCTTTAGTGCCGTTCTTCTCGAAGCTTTCAGTGAAGTTTACCTTTTCAATACCCTTTACGTATTCTATAATGAGCGAGCTTATGCGTTCCTTTAGCTGCGCTGGCAGCCTTATGTTTATGTTAACTATATTGCTTTCTATCTTTGGATCAGCATCACGGGCGCCGAAAAATTCGAATATGGATTTTACCTGGTCAGTAGGAGTATCTATTTTTTCTTTGACTTCCATATGATATTTCAACAGGTGTCCAGCAAGAGGGTTGTTAAAATCAACTCTTATACGCCCGCCATCCACGCTCTGGATGCGACCTTTTGCGCCGCCGAAATCAACTATCATACCCGGCCTTGGTTCTACCTTCTGATCCCGGAAAAATTTTCGAGGCACAGTTCTGACAAGTCTGGCATCTCTTTCACCAAAACCATCTTCTGGTTTTATTTCAATATCCCTCTTGTCACCAACATTAAGATCTAGAAGAGCATTATCAAGTCCTTTTATCATGAAATTAGCACCAACAATGATAGGCAGGTCCCCATAGACAATCTTAGAACTGTAAATGCCTTCCTTTTTGGCAGTCTCGGCATCCGTAAGGTCAAAAACCTCACCGGTTTCCAACGTACCGACGTAACTTATTTTTACAAAATCTCCCTTCTTCATAGCTTCACCAATTACAAATCCTTTACAACTCTATAATGTGAAACCTTACGCATATTCATCCAAGGTTTCACATATAGCAAACAAGGAAGTTGTATCGTCTATTTTTCCTTGTATTGCTATAAAAGCGAACCTTTATAAAGATTTTTGTTACTATTAAGTAATTGAATTAGGGGTATAAAAATGTTGTTCAGAGTAGTTGACGATTGGAAACAGTTTCTTCCTCCGGAAGACGAGACTAGACTAAACAACCTGCTTAAAGCTGTGGCAAAACACAGGAACGCATATAGAGCATCCAAGGACATTAAGATAGCACAGCTCTGGTGCGCATTTCTTGAGTCACGTAAGGAAAACGCTGTCCTTTACCGAAGATTGAGAAGGCTAGAGTATATTTTTGAAGGCATAGCAGAAAGAGTAAGAAAAGAAGACGTTCTTGAAAGGGAAATTCTTGAGAGCCTTGAAAAGTTCTAAGTAAGATTAAATTATAGGAGTAAATAAGTATGCAATCAGCAGAAAGAATGACAAAAATACCGGCATTTCATCTACCGAATGGCATTTCATTCAGGGGCGACCTTGTTTCAGAAAGTCTGGAATATCTTGACACAAACAAACCTGCTTATGAATTATCCGTCGGTTCATTGACGCATGCAGACCAGTCAGCACTTTATCTGCTCGGCCTTTTCGCCAAAATGGGCGTGGATACAGGTGCACCTGAAGAAGCAAAGCAGGCTGCGTTGCAACACTATGAAACTGTCCATGCTAACAGAGGAAGAGGCAACTGGAATTTCGATGGCGTTAACTATGATATTGAACCAGAAGATAAGAAAGGTGGATTATTTTTGCCAAAGGGTTACGAAATTGTTGGATGGATAAAAAGGCCCGTTTTTGAAAAAAACAGTGGAGTATATTCACCAATCGTAGGCGAAGGCTCGGAACTTATTTTTACAGAGATGCCGCCTAACGGCTACGGTCCTGTGCTGACAGTTGCAGGTCTTCGTCACCCGAAAACCGGCTGGGCGCTCGCAACAGTTCCTACAAGAAAAGAAGCTGAGGAAAGGCTTGCAAGAGATTTGTTTTCAAAGTTCGTTGACGAGCATGAAGCAATAGAACTAGCTAAAAAAGAGGTTTCGTATTCTTGCAGAAAGCCGCATGGCAGTGGAAATGCGTCTGTCTATCGCGACTTCGTCCTCTACGACGACGGTCCGTTCTCCGAGGATGCGCGCTGGGGCGCTGCCGACGGGGGCTGGGGCTTGGGCGCTTTCTCCTCGAGTAGTTCGGCAGAGAAAAAATAAATAGAAGTTTTTACAATTATTTTTATGAGTTTCCATAGGAAACATAGGTCGTCCTCAGAGAGAGAGAGAGAGTAGTTACTTCTAAATCTAAATTCATTGTCCCAGCAGGTGTATGCGCTTCTTCTATTCGACAAATAACTTTACAAACATTTAGAAGAAGCGCCCGAACTACACGCTTGTTCATAGTTCGGTTTTTGTTTATTCAGCCGACATGAAATGCAGCAATCGGATGTGTCTGGTTGCAGTGCAAGTGAACTGAAACACTGTAGTGTTTCTTTCGCTTTTTGGTGAACAGGCTACAAGAAAGCGTCTGTCTATCGCGACTACAACCTCAGCGACGACGGTCCGTTCAACGAGAAATTGGCAAGTATATGAGTTGCCAATGCGTAAATGCGAACTGGAACGCTGGCAACAGGAAATTGTTTTCAAAAAACAACCTGAACAGGAACTTGGGCGCTTTCTCCTCGAATAGCCCAGAGCCTGCTGGGATATTGATAATGCCACAAGATAATTTATATGGAGAATTATGCTTCTACGAAAACCTTCTGGAAGCCTTCAGAAAAGCGGCGAAAGGAAAATCAGGTAAATGGTACGTCATCGAGTTCAGGAAAGACTTGAAGAACCGTCTCCTTCGCCTCAAAAGGAACTAATAAACCAGACATATGAGCCGCAACCAATGAAGACATTTGTCATCCACGACCCAAAAACGCGTGTCATCTCTGCGTCAGCTTTTCGCGATCGTATTGTTCATCATGCTTTGTGCAACATAATTGAGCCAATTTTCGATAAGGCATTTATTTATGATTCTTGTGCAAACAGGAATGCCTATTGGAAACTTGACAAGCCAATTCTTTGCAAATGTATATCTTAACGAGCTTGACCATTTCGTGAAGCATAAGCTGAAAGCAAAATATTACATACGCTACGTTGACGATTTTGTTATACTTCATAGAAATAAACAAATTCCACTTGAATGGAAAATCAAAATAGGCGAATTTCTCAAATCAATTAAGCTTGAACTGCATCCTGAGAAATCGAAGGTTTATACGCTTCATAAAGGGGTTAGCATACTTGGATTTCGTGTATTTTATCATTACAAACTGCCGTACAGGAGAAATCTCAGGCGATTCAAGAAGAGACTCGAGAATATACAACAATCTTATGCGAAAGATGAAATAACACCTGAAGATATGGAGAGACAGATAGAAGGTTGGCTGGCTTACGCTGCCTGGGCAAACACTTATAAGTTAAGAAGCAGGGTTAACGAAGAAATCAATAATAATTAATTTTATTCCAGAAACAACCCGAACTTGCTAGGTGTAGATGATTTAGCTTTTAGGTTGTCAGTGTCATCTGCATCCTGTATTAAGACTTTGCAACCTGTTTCCTTTTCTATGAAATCCCTTACGTCCTCAAGAAGTGCAAATTGTCTGCCTCTTGCAATAACAGGCTGCAGTTCATTGATCTTTTTGTAAAGCGACTGAATGAACATGACTGTTGCTTTGCCATAAGTTCCTGAGGACATAATCTCCTTTGTTATGTCATTTACGTTGCATGTTTTGTCCCTGAGAACCTTCTGATGAACGCGGAACTTCCAGTCTTCCGCGACAAAAAGTGTTATTTTTTTCGGCGTTATCTTTGCAATGCGCTGGACTTCTTCTATGTCATTCAAGGTCTTTTTCACAAGCTCTTCGCCAATCTCAGACTCAGAATTCATCTTTGTTTGATCTGGCACAGGCCATTTGCTGACAGAAACAAAATCCTTGTGACCTAAGAGGTGCCATAGTTCTTCGCAACTGTGTGGTGTGAATGGTGTAACAAGTTTCACTAAATTTTCCATATAATTTTTCATTATTTTCTTGTTGGCATTCTTGATGCCGTCAATGCGCCTTAGGTACCATCTGAGGTCATTCGTAGCTTCAAATAGCGCTGTTTGAACAACATCACGAAACATGAGTTTTTCAAAGTTTTTTGTGGCGTTTTCTATGTGATGCTGTATACGGCTCTGCATATATATGTCAATATTTTCCATTTTTGTTCTGCCAGCTTTTCTTATGTCCTTTACCGTTGAGAACATGAATTCGTAACGATTCCTGTAGCCTTTGATGCACTCCTGTCGCCAGTCGGCATCTTCTATTCCCTGGCTGGATCCGGCAATGTTTATTCGTACCATATCAGCCCCATATTGCTCTACGATGTCCTTGAGCGGTATTATGTTACCTTTGGACTTGCTCATCTTTTCGCCCTCAACATTCACGAAGCCATTTACGCTTATTGCCTTTGGCCACTTGTTTTCAGGCCAGATAGCTGTATGATGAAATAGGTAAAAAGTCAGGTGATTTTGCACAAGATCCTTGCCACTGTTTCTCATATCCATGGGATAGAAATATTCAAACTCTTCTCTCATCACTTTCAGCAACTTCTTGGAAACAGAATTTTTTGTCACCTTTTTCGGATCACCCTTTCCAAGGAGCACATAGTCAAACATTTCATTGGTAAGTTTTTTGGGAGGTATTTTGTATTTATTTATGACATGTGCTATGGTGTAGTATGCCATGTAAATAGTAGAATCACTTAACGTCTCAACTATCCATTCCTTGTCCCATGGGAGGAATGTGCCCAGACCGGATTTTCTTGTGCACGCCTTGTCCTTCAACCAGTCTATTGTATTTTCAAAATTATTTCTGGCTTCTTCTGGGTATATCTTCATTTTAGAAAGACAATATTTTACTTTCTTTTTCCAGTCCTCGTCAGAGAATTTGAGGAACCACTGATTTTCCAATATCTTCACATGACACTTTGTTGTGCATCTACAGACAACGTTATTGACCTCCCACATAACATCTGCAAGACCCTTGTCAATGAAATCCAATGTAAGCTTTTCCTTTGACTCACTTACTTTCATCCCTGAATACACACCACAATTTTTCAGTGTGCCTAGATGAAATTCTTTTTTGTAGAGAAGTGCCGTAGCCTCATCCAGTTTGTCAATCTGCGACAAATTCGTGATACCCATCTTCTCTGTCAGTTCTACAGCAGGCAGTTCACCGAAGCCTTCGGCTTGTATGACGCTTATAGGTTCCAAATCATTCTTTTCAAACCCAAATATCTGCAGTTCGTCCTTGTCTATTAACTCCTTGATAGCTATCCAGTCATAAGGTGCATGAGCGGGCACGCTCATCACAACACCCGTCGCGTTTTCAGGGTCAACAAATTTAGAAGGTAGTATTGGAATTTCCCTGTTGCTTAGTGGTTCTGTACACCTTTTGCCAAGCAGTGTCCTGGCGTCGAAAGCCCCAACCAGCTGGACATTCATCTGATCCGCAAGTTTCTTGGCAGCATCCTTGCTTACTATCCATCGCTCTCCGTCTACGGTTATTTCGACATACTCTGCGTCAGGGTTAAGCCAGATATTGGTAACGCCATAAAGTGTTTCTGGTCTAAGTGTAGCACACGGAAGCACATATCCCAAATACGTAAATTTAATCACTGTATATTCTATTGGACTTTCTCCTTCACCTTCAAGACGGTCATGGTCTCCTGTAGGACTGAGGTCTTTTGGGCACCAGACTACGGGATGCGTTCCCTGAACAACATAACCCTTCTTTTTTAGTGTATTGTACTGCCATTCTACGAAACGAGAGAAGCCAGGATCAATTGACAGCGTAAATTTCCTTCTCCAGTCTATAGAAAACCCGACTTTTTGAAAGCTTTCTGTCATCCTTTTTGTCCAGAACTTTGCGACATATTCGGGGCCTTTTTTCTTGAAAGCATCGATATCTTTTTTTGTCGCGCCAAACGTCATGAATGTATCTACCTGGGTTTGATCGCCCTTCTTGAGACGCTCTATTATGCCGACGATTGGCTCTCCTGTAGCGTGAAAGCCCTGAGCCATCAGAACGTTGTAGCCCTGCATTCTTTTGAAACGTGCATAGGCATCTGTCCTCGTAAACGTATAGCTGTGGCCTATGTGGGCATTGCCGTTTACGTAAGGTATTACATTAGAAGTGAAAAACTTCTTTCTCCCATCAGGATTAGCCTCGAACAGCTTTGCCCTTTCCCATTTTGCCTGCCACTTTTTATCAAGTGATTTGAAGTCCATATTATCAGCTTTTATTTATCGTCATGAAAGTAGTCTAATACTATGACCTTCAGGTATTTATTATAATCTACTTCCATGCGGAAATACTTTGGGCTTTAGCCCAAAGTATTTGTTGTCTATATTTTTAAGGTATGAATTTAATTAGATTCATAGCCGGGCGTGTAGCTCAGCTTGGATAGAGCATTAATCAGCAAATGCTGAGTGTAGGCCTTCTAAGCTAAGGGTCGTGGGTTCGAAAGCCGTATGCGAGCTTTGCTCGCCGGTCGATTTTCCCACCACGCTCATTCCTTATATTTTTTTGTTTGTTCTGTATTATGCCTATGGCCATACTATATAATCCATGACCTATNNCATGTTTTCGCCACAACTTTGGCACCGCACAAACTCTGCACCCTCAAAAAAACGCTGTCCAGTGTACTCTACTGTTGCATGACTGCATTTATTCATCTATTCACCTCCTTCAATTTTTCAAAGTGAGACAAAATCAGAAGTAGCTTTTCTGTAAATTTGTTTAACTGTAAGTTATTACGCGCCATAAAAACACCAGTTTCAACGCGCAATTAAGCGAGCAGTACAAGGACTAGATTAATGTTATAGAATTCGATTTTTTCAGTTTGATTGCCTTGCATCTATACAGATTATCCACCATGCTTATAAAGTTTTTAATTGTCCGTCACGCCCATTTATTGATTTTTAAACTTTTCATTAATCTTGTTAATATGAGATATGAAACGTTTCATGATGTTATGACGCAAGGTCATGAAAATAAAGTCCCTATAGACGAGACTTCGTATAAAAGGTTTGCTAGATCCCTACATGAGATTTACGAAGAAGTAAACCCTAGAACAAGAAAACAAGCTGAAAAATACAGAACCGCTTTTTGGAGTGGCTTCGGGTCAGGGGAAGAAGAAGGAGTTATCAGAGGAAAACAAACAGCACTTGCTGTACTTGATTCTGCTGAACGTCAGATTAGAAATGCATCAGCTGCCTTGATACAAGACGTGAGTAGATGTCGTTAATCTATAGAAACTTCTAAAAAACCAATTTTTGTAATTTAAATGTATTGATGATAAGTTATTACATAGTGGTCAAATGACGAGGATCATAGCTGTTGTTTCTGGAAAAGGAGGGGTTGGAAAAACTACAATGGTCGCAAACCTCGGCACAGCTCTTGCAAAAATGGGCAAAAACATTATAATTCTTGATGCAAACCTTACTACCCCAAGCCTTGGAATGCATCTCGGCGTCCCCCTTTATCCTGTAACGCTTCACGATGTCCTGAAAGGCCGGGCAAACATAAAGGACGCTGTTTACAGTCACGAAAGCGGAGTCCGCATAGTTCCTGCTGGCATTTCGCTGCGGGACATGCGCGGGGTCGATTCAAAGGACCTGCCAAACGCGCTTCTTGACCTGCTTGGCAGCGCAGAGATAATACTTCTTGACGCCTCGGCAGGCTTGGGACGCGAAACACTTGCAGCAATCGAAGCAGCTGACGAAATGCTGGTAGTTACGAACCCGGAGATATCAGCTGTTACAGATGCGCTCAAGGCAGTTAAGGTTGCAGAACAGCTCGGAACACGCACAGCCGGTTTCATAGTAAATCGTGTAAGCGGAAAGAGTCATGAGATGACCAGAAGAGATATATTAAATATGCTTGACAATGTAAATTTTCTTGGAGAGGTTCCAGAAGACATTGCAGTTCAGCGCGCCGTGGCTACCAGAATACCCGTAGTTAATCACAGCCCAAACGCGGCTGCAAGCAACGAAATAATGCGCATAGCAGCAGGACTTGTTGGCGAAGAACATAGATTCAAACCAAGCATGCCATGGTACAAGAAAATGTTTCCATTTATGGGACGATAGATAATATGAAGAAAAAACGTAAAGACGCTGAAAGGGATATTTCTCCGGTTAAAGGAAAATTAGTCGCAAGACGCTGCTAAGTATAGAAAAAGACGTTTTTTTCGGAAAGAAAAATACCAACAGTTCGCCACGCATTATGCTTTAGCAACAGGTAATTATTTTTTCCTTAGCAGTTCAAAAACTTCTTCCAGATCAATTTCAAAAGCAACAACCGGTTTTTCAAGAGTCCAGTTATTGAGAACAGCTGGGTGTATTTCTCCTATTATACCCAGTTGTTTTCCACCAGAAACTATTTCAGCAGACCTTCCTTCAGCAAAGCTTGGGTGTGTATTTTTCCTCAGAATGTATTCAATACCAAGATTTTTTAGCAACGCATCAAGATAGGATGAAATAGTCTCATAATTCACGGTCGTTGCAGAAACAGCTGCTGCCAGTTTCGTTACATCTTTTGCTCTTGTGCTGGAGTTGTCACGCAGTATGGTGTTGCCTACTTCAAAAACACTATGAGGATATTCCACATGTTTGTTCTTTGATAAAAATTCCAGTATTCCTGGCAGGAGCCACGCTCTGAATACAGACCAGTTGGCAGACATAGGCTTTTCTAACTCAACAGCTTCGCCTTTAGTCTCCATCTTTTGGAATATGTTTTCGACATTCGTTAAGGTATACGAAAGTATTTCCTGAAATCCAGTACCAATCATGATATCTGACACATTTTGAACAAAGTATTGCTCTTTGGATACGCCACCTTTTGTAATTAATTTTGGTATAACAGATTCGATTTTGTTGAAGCCGTAGGCTATGAGTACATCTTCCACAACATCCCTTTCATGCATCAGATCCTGACGATAAGCAGGATAAGACAGTTCAATATTCTTCCCTTTTATTGTAGCGCCATATAGGGACTTTTCCAGAAGCTTTATCACATCTTTCACATTAAGATCCAAGCCAGAAACTTTGTTTATGTAATCAACACTCACCCGGAATTTTTTTGGTGTGAGATCTGGTGTGATTGAAGAATTTTTGCCATAAACCACCTTGACGCCATATATAATCCCGCCGCGCTCGTGCATGGCGGCCACTAAAACGTTTAGTGCAGTGTAAAGAAATTTTTTATCAAAACCACTGCACTCTATGAAGATATCAGTTGTTTTTTCTGTAACTTTTCCGCTATGATCAGAATTTATAATTGGCGGAACTGACAAAACTTCGCCCTCAAAATCAATGAATATAGGGTACATGCTCTTGCCTGCAAGAAGATGCCCGAATTCCTTACCCTTTGGATGCTTTTCCAGTATTTCCTTTGGCGTCATCTTATCCTTGTAATCAAGCGGAATAAATTTTATTCCTTCCGGACTTATGGCCTTGTAAGTTATAGGGAATTTTATTCTGCTAAGATCATAAACACCTATGGCAACTTCCCTTCTGTTGCGACCAAACGTCCCAGCAACTTTTTCCTGCAACTGAAGAAGCTGTGACATTACAGTATCGTTTATTTTCAAACCCTTTACAACGGCACAGGCTGTGTAAGGACGTACTGCTTCAACACTTTTCTCAACATTTACAACAAAAGAGGATTTTCTCACATCGTATTTTAGCATACCAGGTTTGTATTTAGCTCTTATTTCCCTTGCAACTCCTTCTGCACTCCATAAATCAGGTCGGTTGGTATCTTTTACATCTATCTTAAGGGCATCTCCATTTGCCTCATCCAGCTCGGCCTTGGCAAAAAGTACCTCATCCCCCAGTTGCTCTGCAGACAATTTGCGGCCTATCAGGTTGCAAAGATCTTTCTGGGAAACATCTATTTTAGGCATGACTAAATCCTCCGTATTCTGTTAGCGTAATTTTTATCTAAGAAAGATGTCACCATTCTCATTAAATCTACACTAACAACAACATTTCTCATACTATCACCTGTTTTCTTAGCCAATCAAGGTTTTGGCTGAACAGATTGCGTATATCATTTATTCCGAGCTTGAACATGGCAAGTCTGTCTATACCAAGGCCCCATGCAATTACCGGTACATCTACACCAAGAGGTTTTGTCAGTTCCTCACGAAAGATTCCCGCGCCGCCCAGTTCTACCCAACCTAATTGTGGATGCTTTGCAGACATTTGCACCGACGGTTCCGTGAATGGATAATAATCAGAAAGAAACTTTACCTTTTCTGCGTTAGCAAATTCCACAGCAAACTCTTTCAGCACACCAAGCAAATTTTTGAAATTAAGAGATTCGTCAATTACAATACCTTCTGTCTGGTTGAATTCCACACCATGGGTCATGTCTATTATATCAGGTCTGTAACATCTTGATACGGCAAAATACCTTCCTGGTATGGTCGGGCCGTTTGCTAGCGTTCTTGCAGAAAGAGCAGTGCCATGAGCTCTTGGCATCAGGCGTGCAGCCTTTGCCGGGTCCCATTTGTAACCCCAGCCAATACTTCCTGTAGTCCAACCATTTTCATGAGTTGCCTTTACTTTTTCGACCAAAACTTTTTCTGGAAGCGTTCCTTCCTTAGGAGATTTGAGAGAATATGTTTGTGTCCAGTCGCGGCTTGGATGATTTTGAGGCTGAAACAGCGCATCAAAATTCCAAAATTCTAATTCCACGGTCGGTCCTTTCATTTCCTGGAAGCCCATCTCAACCAGTTTACGTCGGACGCTTCGCAGAAAGCGGTTATAAGGCTGCTGTTTTCCTATGTATATTTTTTTGCCATGGGCCTCAACATTATAGGGTCTGAGTTTTACCTTTCTCCACATGCCGGTTTTTATCAACTCGGTGTTAAGGTTTGTTATTTCCTTCCCAACGAATTTTTCCGCCTGCTTTACTATGCCTTCACTCTCCTTTTCTACAAGCTTTCTCTGAATAAGTATCTGTAATACATCTGGATCAGGTTCCCTGCCAGCTGCAATTTCCTTTAATGCACTCTCCTGATGCTTAGTCTCTCTGGGCATATCACCAGCCAGGGCTAGTTTGCCGTCTGTTACAGTTATGCACTTGTATTTTTTACACCACTGAAGCGCTATGGCAAACTCTCCACCTAATTCTTTGGTAGCATCCCTCATCAACAGACCATTATTCTCTTTCAGCAGTTCTATAAGCCTCTTTTCAGGCAAACCATGTTTCAAGTATTTTATTCCCTCTTCTGTTAAAGCATACATATTATCACTCTATGTTTCTCGTGGTTTTATAGGTTTTTCAGAGTAAGATGTATAAGTCCATTGACAAAGGAATATATGTTGATTTTTAAAGTAGAAAATTAATTAGAAAAAGTGATATTATGCAGAAAGAAAACAAGATAGAAGAGATATCTAGAAGGCGCGGATTTTTCTGGACATCCTCAGAAATTTACGGCGGGCTGTCAGGATTTTATGATTATGCGCATCTTGGAACAGCGCTTAAAAACAAATGGGAAAATATATGGAGAAAATTCTTTCTTGGTCTGGATGATAATTTTTTTGAAATAAGTCCAACAGAAATTATGCATGAAAAAGTTTGGCAGGCCTCTGGACACGTTGAATCTTTCGTTGATCCGGTAGTAAAATGCAAAAAATGCGGTAACGTGGAGAGAGCTGACAAACTATTGGAGGAACATCTAAAGGAGAGTTTTGAGGGTATATCACTCAACGATCTGGCCGAAGTAATAAAGAAGAATAATGTAAAATGCCCAAAATGCAAGGGCCCGCTGGAAGAGATTGGTGTCCTTAACCTGATGTTTCCGGTAATGATAGGTAATGATGTAAAAGCCTATTTGCGTGGAGAAACTGCCCAGGGAGCTTACGTGAATTTCAACCGCGAGTTTGAATGTTTGCGCAAGAAACTCCCGCTTGGTCTTGCCATAATAGGAAGGGCTTACAGGAATGAGATAAGTCCTAGAAATCTTTTGATAAGGATGCGCGAGTTCACCCAGGCCGAGTTGCAGATATTTTTTGATTCGGAAAAAATAGAACAGCACTCAAAATTCGCTGAAATCAAGAATTATAAGCTTCACGTGTACCCAACAAAAAACAGAGACGACAACAAAACCAATCAGGTTACTTGTGAGGAAATGACAAAACATCTGCCGGAATTTTATGTTTTTCACATGGCAAAGGTTCAGCAGTTCTTCTTCGATGTATTAAAAATACCCAAGGAAATATTCAGATTCAAGGAACTTTCTGATGAGGAGAAGGCATTCTATAACAAGTATCATTGGGATATAGAGATAAAACTAGAGAGCCTAGGAGGCTTCGTAGAAGTTGGTGGTGTACATTACAGAACTGATCACGACTTGTCAGGGCACCAAAAATTTTCAAAGCAGGACCTTTCTGTATTCGCTGACAACAAGAGACTGGTACCTCACGTACTTGAACTGAGTTTTGGCGTTGACAGAAATATTTATGCACTTCTCGAGCTGTCCTATAAAGAAGACAAGGAGAGAACATTTTTTGCCTTCCCACGCGCATTGTCACCGTTTGATTGTGCAGTTTTTCCGCTTGTAAATAAGGATGGTCTTGACAAGAAAGCCGAAGAGATCAAGGCGTTAATGAAACAAAGATTTTCTGTTTTTTATGACGACTCTGGAAGCATAGGACGCCGTTACAGACGCATGGATGAGATAGGTGTTCCACTATCCGTGACGTGTGATCACCAGACTCTTGACGACAAGACTGTAACGATACGTGACCGTGACACTATGAAACAAGTAAGAGTAAAAATTACAAACTTAAATGAGGTTCTTCAAAGATTCCTGGAAGGAGAGGAACTGGAAAGCCTTGGAGTCCCTGTAAAAAAGTTTATAGGTAATGATGAATAAAATAATAAAGAGGTGGAAAAAATGCCAAAAGTAGAAATGCTTGTTGTAAAGAGCAAGGTTAGAGAATACGCAAAGAAGAAAAAAGTTAATCTAGGTGGAGATGCTGCAGAAGCACTCAGCAGGGAAGTAATGCGCCTTGTAGACAGAGCCGTAGAACGTGCTAAAGCCAATCGTCGCAGCACGGTGAAAGGAAGAGACATCTAGTTTTAGAAGTTATTTCTTTCTTACAACTAGAAAAAACCCAAAGACGTTTTGTTTACTTATCTTCTTTTATTTAGCAATCGACGCTTTTTGATGTCTGTACGCCTTTTCCCGTATTTTTTGATTACTTCCTTCTCAAGATTATTCATTACTTCCTGGGCAACTGTCGCAGGATTCCACCCACTGGCCTTTGCAACGAACATACCCATAGGCGTGCCAAATCTTGTACGTATGGAGTATTCTTGTCTCGTACCACCTTTATGCGACTTTTCCACATGTACAAACAGGTACTGGATACGTTCAATCATCTTATCCATTTTTTCCATGAAATCATCGACAGCCTGTTGTGTTTTTAATTTAAATTGTGGATTCTCGTTGTCAAGACCTATTATCTGAACATGAGTTTCCTTAGCCGGAGAGCTTACAATAAGTTCAAGAATATCTTTTGGAGTTATTATTTTTACACTTCCATTTGAAACTATAGCTTCTTCATATTCTTTCATGGAAGCTAGTACGCTCTTGAGTTGCGTGCTGCTGCTAACAACAACAGGAGAATGCATTATACTTTCAACAAGCGTGTCTTCAATACTTATTTTTTCTTTCGCAACCTTTTCATGAGGTTTGCCACCACGGGATTGCATGGATTCCTTACCCTCAAGTAATTTTATGAGATCCATGGATCTGACTACGCCAACTATTTTATTTCCTTCGATAACAGGAACACGCGAGACGTTTTTGTAAATCATAATATTCCTGACTTTCCCTACTTTGTCTTTTTTTGTCACACATTCACATTCAGTCGAAATTTTTCCGATCTCCATATCAAGAAGGTTGCGGGAAATTCTTTCGATGGATGAAATTATATCAGATTCTGAAACTATTCCTACTATGTTATTGTTTTCTATTACCGGAAGTGCCCTCATACCGGAATTTAATAGAGAATGAGCAGCGTTTTCTAAACTGTCTGCACATCCAAGGTTTGGTGTGCTGATTATAAGATTACCGCACTTTGCCGTTGTTGGGTCCATGTTTTTCGTGACAGCATTCTTCAATGTGAACATCCCGCGGTATCTGTTATTATCCACTACCGGCAGCTGATTTATATTATGTTTCTTTATTTTGCTGAAAGCCGAGGAAACAGACTCGCTAGAATTTGCTACCACGACATTTTTCATCATAATATCTTTTACTTTCATTTTTATCACCTATGGTTTGTGTCGCGTTATCTGATAGTATGTAACGTCGCCTTCATTATCGACGATTGCCCACAGCATACGCGCCCTTATATTATGAGCTAGGCGCACGCTTCTTGAAAGTTCCTGGAATGACATTGTATAGTCTTCAGGCACACAAAAAACTATCCATTTTGTGTGCTCCTTTGCTGATTTAGGACCTTTCTTCAGCTGAACACCACGCTCGTAAACACGAAAATCGCACCCGAATTTGAAGCCTGTTCTGACCAGCAGACCCCTTTCTCTGAGGTCCTCGTAGACCCTGTAACGCTCCGGAAATCTTTTGTCCAGGGAAGCAGCATGATCATATAGGGATTTGAAATCCATTTGTTTCCCCTGAAACACCACGCGTATTCGGCCGCGTTTCAGCAACAGTACAGCTTCTACCAGGGCAAGCTCAAGCCTGCCGCCCAGTTGCTTCCCATAGTAACCAGGCTCATAAATATACTCACTCTTTTCCGTAGCAACAGCTTTGTTTTCCTCAAGTGTACAGTCAACTATTTCCTTGACTGGCTCAGGCTCAACATATTCGTTGCTTTCTATGTCTTCTGTATCACGTTCTTTATTTTTCTTTGACATAATAATCACGAGAAGCTAGACGAGCACCAGAAACCTGGTCCTCTATGCCCACTTCTATTATTTGTTTTTGCCTTAAGTTTAAAAAGCTATGAAAAGAAATCCTGTTGCTATAGTTAACCCAGAAAAGAATCAAGACATGTTTTCTGGGTTCACATATAGTGCCCAAGGAAATAATATCCAGATTGATTCCTTGGAGCACTATAAAAGCGGAAGCACGGTTCGACATTAAATATAGTTACGTAAACCAGCGCAGACATGCCACACACAGCATTTACTTAGTAGTTAGTCTCGCCGTTACTGCAGTTGACAGTATAGCTGCCTGTGCACGTTATGCTGTTGTTGACAATATTCCAGTTTCTTACGGATCCGGCCTGCACATCACCATAACTGCAACACATGGCTTTGACTGAATTTTTGACGAGTTGCCTGGAAGTTTGAATTGCAGAATCCTTTTCTGTCTTACATGCGTTCAACGAAGAAGCGGTGTTAGTTAAGCTATTGTTCAGAGAGGTTTTTTCTGTACCACATATGTTGAGTAGTGTAGCTTTGGAACTCAGGACACCTTGGCAAACCTTTAGATCATTATCTGTATAGTTCAAAGAAGCTAGGCACACATCTTTTTCCGCCTGTAAAATAACAAGATTTGCCTTAGTTTCATTTAGCAGTTGTTCAGCGTTCCTGCTATATGTAGCATATGAAGTCATTGCAATCCCTGTTGCATAGAAAACCGCAATGAGAAAGATAATTACAATTGTCACCGCAAGATGTTTTCCTCTTTTACTGAAGAATTGCCTGGCCTTTTCATCCGTCGAATGTGGTGAGTAGTTATAGCCCATAATCATATATTTTGCAGGAATTTTATAAAGAGATGGGAAGGGGTGTCAGGTATACCAGAACTGTCTGTTTCCGATTTTACGCTGTTTTATTTTGTCTTCTTTATGTAATTGCTCTATGTATTTTAGACCAGTTTCATAACCCATATTTAGTTTGTCACAAATTTCTGAAGTTGACATGAAAGGATAAATTTTTAGAATTTTTAATATTTCTTCCTTATATTTGTCAGGTACAAATCCCTTTTTCCTCGGCATTATTATCTAAAGAATATTAATCTTTATATATTTTAGAACTCTATAATTATAGAGTATTGAAGTCTATAGATGATAATATGAAAACCACACCAGAGATTGCAAGAATTCATGCGCACATATGTGGAGATGGGTATGTCATGATTGCAAAAGAACGCAGATCACCATCGGATTTATTGACGCATAAAAGAAGAAAAATAGAAATGACGGTCTGGACAATGGCTTATTGCAATACCTCCAAAGAATTGATAAAAGAATTTCAAGATGACATGAAAATAACATTTAATAGAAGCGGATATTACAGAAGAAATAAATACGAAGTAAGGCTTAGAGCAGCAAAGCATATTATTAAATTTTTACAGTTAGAAAACAAAAACTCCAGAAATTGGGTTATACCAGATTTTGTTTTAGAATCTTCAGATAAAATAATTAAAAATTGGATACGAGCATTTTTCGATGACGAAGCCACAGTTGATATTAAGAAGAGAGCAATTTTTGTAACGTCTGTAAATAGGAATGGCCTTATACAAGTTTCGAATACTCTTATGAAATTAGGTATAAATTCAAAGGTTAACGGTCCATATTATGATGCTTGGCGACTTTGTATTCGGTCAAATAATACGTTAGAGTATTCAAAAAAGATTTCATTTTTACATAAGGAAAAGTTAGAAAAATTAAATATAATAAAAATGGGAAGGGGGGGAGTTTCCTGAGACAAAAAAACATCGTCTCATTTTGAACCCCCGACATGCCGCATTTAGTACATTTTCTTACTAAACTGCACGGTGTCTGCTCGAGACCTTCAGCTTCACAATAGGAAAGCAATCTTATCCTAAGCGTGTGCTCTCCCGAGCTGAGCTACCTTCCCAGCGCCCCCGCGCGGGCTCGAACCGCGGACCTACAGATTAACAGTTACGACTAACCTTCTTTAGGAAAGTTAACTGTCGCTCTACCTACTTCTCCAACCTTTTCCACACTGGTTTTCCGCCAGCGCTTTTTTGAAAAAGGCCGTCTGAGCTACAGGGGCATATCCATATCTTTTCCAGTAATTATATTTATAAACGTATTTTGGGTTATGGCTTCCTATAGTTTTGAACCACATATTAAAATTTTTTTCACCTCTTGTACAGACTCTGTATGACATTCTCCACTCATGCCTTTTACTGTCAATCTTCCAAGTAGATATATTAAATTTTAATACATCTGAAAGTATGTAAGATATCTGTTCTAGTAATTTCTTAGACGTTGTACAAATCGTAATTCTTGGATAATACGGTACTTCTCTAGATTTTTTCTCAAAGTCTATACATCCATCTGTATCAAAAATACCCCTAATAAGATGAGGAATTAATTTTTTCTCATGAAATATTTCAGGTATTGATACGCCAGTTTTTTTACCTAAAGGTAGCCCTAGCGTATTAATCTTAAAAGTTCCAATAGCCTTAGAAAATGTCTGAAATCCGACAACATCATCCCAAAAACGTATTTTAGATTTTAGATTATACAACTTATAATAGAGTTGAGATACAGAATTCCTATAAAATTTTATATCGTTCGAATGGTGACCTCTTAACGAGTACATATACATATTTCGCGTTGTTATGAGACAGCCATCTCCTATATGTAGGCCTGTTTCTTCTGCAAGGTCCGAAGTTAACATTTTTGGAATTTTGATAAAATTTCTTTTGTCCCATGAACTGAATTCAACATCTGATAAATCTAACATTGTAATTTAATACATGGTATCGAATATAAAGTTAACTAATAAACGCTCTATAGAAAAATACACTTTGTGGAATATTTAAAAGCTATTGGATAACTGTTTTCATGGAAGCATTAGTTATCAATTTCGCAGTTGTAATAGCATTTCTCACTGTAATCTTTGGCATTCTTGCAAAAGTAGTTGGGTTTCCTGATCAGATAAGAAAGAATTATAAAAGAAAACCGACAGAGGGGCTGTCAACCATATTCATAGCAATTGCTGTGGTTTCATATATATTATGGACATTACATGGTCTGCTTATAAACGACTGAGTTCTTGTTGTTGGACAGGGCCTTGGAATAATAACAACGGGAATTATTGCGTTGCAGATAATCCACTATAAGAAGCGAAACAATCACGATAAGCGCTGAAAATAAAAAACTTAGTCCAAAAAGTCCTTCTTATTGAGCTTGTCCGACAGGTATTCCTCTGGCGTGACTTCTAGAAACTACAAATGTTTATATATTTGATAAGTATATGGATAGTATATATGACAATTTTAAACACAAGAGACTTAGTTCTTGATGATTGGAGTGTAGAAAAACGCAACAAAAATTTATACGTTTGGAAGAAAACAATTGGAAGAGGTAGAAATGCAAAAGCCTTCTTGATACCGGAGGAAGTACATTTGAATAGGGGTGTAGTAGAATGTATAGGTCTTTATTTAGGTGACGGTAAACTGACTGATAATGATTTAATGCACTCACAATTCCACAATAAAGATTTTGATTTAACAAAAAAGATATTTAAATTTTTTCACTCGTTAGGCGTCAAAAATTCTGATATTACATTTACTTTGACATATAATAAAGATGGGTTGGCTGTAGCAGAAAGAAATTTAAGTACTATAACTAGAAAATTTCGTATTGTTAAATCAGAGCGTAATAAATTTCCTACATATTCTATACAAGTTAACGGTAAAATATTTCGCGTATTCCTTAAAAATTTTATTATGTGCTCCTTGAATCATATAAAAAATGATACAAGTCTTAGAAAAGCCTTTCTATGTGGTTATTTCGCTGCCGAAGGCTGGATTGGTTACAGCAGTAAGGAAAAGTATTTGGCAAATGTAGGATTCGCCTATAATCCAAAAACAGAAGAGTGGCTCAGAGATTTTTGTATAGAATGCCTTAAACTCGAAGGTGTAGTTTCTAAAATAAATATAAGACATGAAGCGCATGGAGGTTACATTATAATACATAACTGGGAAAACTACTACAAAATGTGGAAATTGGGTATATTTGATGGATGCAAAAGAAAAAGAGAAAGGTTCATGAAAATATTTAATGGTGTTAAAATTTGCTGCGAAATAAACAAAAATATGAGACTGAAACTGTTTACTGGTGATCAAAATAAATTGGCAAAAGAATTAGACACATATCAGGCAACAATTTCAAATATGAAGACTGGAAGTAAAAGAAATATGTGGCCAACAACAAAACAAATCAAAAAACTATCCGAACTGAATAAGGTACATCTATCCGAAATAAAGCAAAATATTACACATGTACGATTTGGAAGTTTAGCAACGCTAGAAGCAAATTCAGATATTTTAGATGATGTATTCAGTCGAGAAAATCTTTCTTTTTAATTTTCTCGGGGAGATATTCTTCAGACATGAATTTCAGGCCACGATGGGATAGTGCTTCTATCTCTGCTTTGATTCCTTTTTCTATAAGCAGATTTATTTCTTTTTGCCATCTAGGATTTTTCTTGAACCACTCATAGTTTAGTAGTTCTTTCGCCCGTTTTATGTCGACATCCTTTGCTTTAATTGCAGCTTTTTTCAAGTCATACTCATATATATCACTTACCGTAAGCCCAAGGTATCTGGCAGATGGCGTAGATATCCTGTCAGACACGTGAGCAAGGCTTATAGAACCAGACTTTATGACAGAGTAAATATAAAATCCATAGCTATCACTGTCGCAGAATACATAAACAGGAAGTTTGTGTTCATCATTCAGTCGTTGTATGAGAAGTCTTGTTCCTCTTGATGGCTGACCTCCCGTACCGATAAGGATGCAGTTATGCTTTTGCCAGAACTTATCCTCGTGCAACCTTTCAAAGCCGGCGTTTTTCTCCACAACCAGGACAAATTCCGCATCTACTTTCTTGAAATCGACCTCATCCACCGTGCTCGGAATTGACCAGCCACCACTTCCCAGTTTCGACCAGTCTATTATGTCGCCCCTGTCCTGTATCTTAACATTGCCTGCAACTATACCTTTGCGGTCAGTTGTCAGGTGTAGTTGTTCTCTAAGGACGTCTATAGCGACCTCCAGGTCGACTATTATTGGATCACTCTCGCTTTGCTCATCAAAAGTATTCTCGTCGCTATTTGGAAGCGTCCTTTTTAGATTGTAATACATATCTCTGATACTGGCGTGTATTTTCTGGTCTATTAACTGCTTTGAGAAGGAAGCAACCATAAGCGTTTGCATGAATTTTTTTGCGTGTGCTACATTGAAATAATATCTCTTTGCGGTCTTGTCTCCTAGAGTGAGTTGGCCTGCTTTCTTGTCAAATATAACATTCGATAACGCCCTTATCGGTATTTCTATACTAGGGTTTTCTTTCTTTTCTATATCCTGCAGTACTTTCTGCCCGAGATTTTCAAGCTCTTTTTTCATTTCTTTTGTCATATCACTTACCTTGCTCCTTTTCTTCTGGCGTATCCTCTTTTATGTGGGCACGGGACTCTATAAGACTTTTTAGTTTCTTTTCAACTTCTTTTTCCGGCTTCCCTACAAGAATGGCAATGGCACTTGCCACCTCACCCGAATATCTATCAAATATTTGTAGTCTTCTTTTCTGTTCCCCTACCCGCCTCTTTCCACTGAGATAAGACGCGAGCTTGCGACCGGCATCCTGCAATGCAAGCTTGGTCTCTTTTATTATTTCCGGATACGAAGCAACAGCTTCCTTGCTTTCTGATACAAAAGGCACCCACACAGAGCATATGTGTATTACTAATTTCATTTGCCCCACAGGAAGGTTATTTCCTGATTGTTGCATGTTGTATCTTCGCCAGTCGACTCCCTTTACTGCATCGGTGAGTGCGCAGGCACTTTGCTGGTAGAGAAGCGGAACTCTGTTTGCAAATCTTATGAGCTCTATGGAATCTTCTCGCTTTTCATCGTCATCTTTCTTCTTGCCTTCTTGAAAACCATAAACTATACCAACTTCTATAAGGAACGGAAAGCCACGGTAAACTTCAGGTTCTCTTTTGATAGATGTAATGAACTCTGCGCTAGGATATTCCTTCTTCAGACTTTTTTCCAGCTCCGCTTCACCTATAGGTGAAAGACAGTCTGTTGGCGGCCTCTGAACTTTTGATGTCTGCATTGATTTTATAAGTTTTTCAATATCACCACGTTCCATATCCTGCGGCTTCATACTATCCTGCAGCTTTGCTGATTTGCATATTTCCTTTGCGCTTTGCTGACCTACGGAAGAGAACTCATTGGTGAGAAAAGACAGAAGCGTTCTGGAGCTGGTCTTCTGAAGCAATCTCTGAAGGATGCCAAACTCCATACCATGTGGGTGTGGTCTCATTGTCTTTGAAGGCTTCGGGAGTTCATTCAAAGAGCGCGGGAAGGTCGTTTTTGTGCCATCAGGTGCAGTATACATTATTTTGGCAAAAGGGTTTGAGATAGAAGTCTGCTTTAGATAGTCCTCTACGGTTTTTCTGTAACGTCCGTGTATCTCCATGTCTATTTTTACGCCATGCTCACCTAGGATATCCTTTTCTATGTCCTCTTCTTTTATTACGTCAGGTTCATTTTTTGTCGTGTCCAAGTGAAGTTCACAGTAATGTGTTTTCTTTTTACTCTCAACCTTTGACCACACCTTTGTAGGCACGCCAGTCGTGAGCTGTGAATATAATGTGACACTGCTTATGCCAATGCCTTGCTGACCCCTCGATTGCTTTAGCCTGTGGAACTTTGATCCATAAAGAAGCTTGCCAAATATTCTTGGTATCTGTTCCTTTACAATACCAGGACCGTTGTCAGAAACAGAAACAATATAGATGTCCTCCTTGACATTTTTTATCTTGACGACTAGATCAGGAAGTATGCCAGCCTCTTCACAGGCGTCCAGCGAATTATCAACAGCCTCTTTGACAGCCATTAGTAGGGATTTTGTAGGATTATCAAAACCAAGCAAATGCTTGTTCTTTTCAAAGAATTCGCTTACGCTTATCTCTTTCTGTTCTTTTGCAAAGTCTTCCGCTTTCTTACGCTCGCTCATTCTGCTTTCCCTCCAGAAATTCGTACACAGACCTGTGTGGTATACCAGCTATAACTTTTTTCAATGCCTGTTCCGCCAGATCAACATTATGGTATTTGCCTATTATTGATACAGTTTTACCATACACAGATATATATGTTCCTGTGAGGCGTTCTATATTTCGCCTCGCCTTGCCGCTAGTGCCTATTAATCTGGCTCTGATGCGCTTAAGCGAATGCTCGTTTTTTGGCAGTTCTATTATACTAAGAGTATTTTCCTCATCAAGCAGATTTATGGAAATTTCCGGAGAAAAACCACGGCCTATCGCCTTGACAATATTTTCTGCATCAAGGACATCCAGTGAACTACCCTCTATGGTTATTTCCTCTCCTATGAGGATTTTTGTTTTTGTTTTTTTCTCCAGAGACTTTTTTGTAGTACCGTTTCTGCCTATCAAAACAGGAAGACGCTCATCAGGGATCTTAATATTTTTTATCATTATTAAATTTTAATCCATTCTTAAAATATTCTTTCTTCTAAGCCACGACACTTGTGTCTGTGTATACCTTGTTAATATATCACCATGGTCATCGCCTTTTATGGACCACGGCTTTACAAGCACAGCATCACCTTCCCGCATCCACACAAGTTTTCTGAGTTTGCCAGGTATTCTGCATAGTCTTATTTTGTCATCCTGGCACCTAACTCTTAGTTTATTAGAGCCGAGCATGGCTTCTATGATACCCAGAACTTCACCCTGTCGTGGTTGTCTTATTCTTAGTGGTTCTTCGAACATGATATCTACCTTATTGCATAATAGTTTCTATAAAGCATTTCACCTTTTTTACTGGCAGCAAGTTTGTACGAATCCTTTACTTCATACCTCTTCCTAAAACCCCGGACCGCCGCAGCCGCATTGGCTTTGTGTAATACTTTTATGTTGTACCCTTCTTTTAACTTTTCTATGCTACTTATAGATTTTTTTGGAAGCAAGCGGGTAGCATATTTCAGTATATTATCTTTGTCCCTGCCGCGTATTTGAATGACAGCTTCGTAGTAGCCTCCGGAAAGTTTTACGTGCATAGCACACATTTTTTTCCTGATAATTACCATGACATTTTTCGTTTCGGTCTTTGGCAGACCCTTTATGCTGCCGCTGCAGGTAACCGTGGCATGGGCTTTGTTTCCAACCAGTTTAATTGAAACCTTTGTATTAGATATGTTATTTTTCGTCTTCAATGACCCAATTATCTGTTCCTTTATCATATTCTGGTTTATTCCACAGATGTCGCAGTATTCCATGGAAAAGTCTTTTATAGCAAAAAGTTCCTCTGAATCAAGAAAGCAGGCGTCGCAGAAGTTGCCTATTTTGGCAGGACGTCCACATTTTATGCAAAACATGCAATATAGTGGAACAAGAAAGGATTTATAGTGCTCCGGGATTTACCGAATAAATCAACCCGTTTTTGTAGAAAACCACAGAAATCAAGAACTTTTAGCAGCAGTAATCTAGAAGTATATGCGCCATACAATGAGTTCGACAGTGTAGACATCCTTGTCAAACACCAATATGCCTGTTCTAAAGTTCACCGGAGCAGGTTCTTTTTTTATTATATCCAGTTTAAATTTCTCACCACTTGCCCACATAATGGAAGCTTTAGTCAGATTGTCAATAGTTTTTGTGAATCTGTCATTATGATCGGTTCTTGTGTAGTCGTTAATCCAAACAGACCGTCCGTTGCTATTCACGATATTATAATTAGCACGGACAAATGCTTTGCTGTTGGCGCCAGTTGACTTTGCTATATTCTTCAGGTCACTGTCAGCTATCACGCCGCTTTGATGAAAAACAGTAAAGTCAACAGTAGACAGATCAGCTAAATTTTTTGATGAAGTATTTGCATAATAGCGGGCAACATTATGTGAAACTTTTCTCCCATCATACAAATCATCAAATTTGGATGTTGGTGACGCTGGGTTAGACCAGGACAGGTTAAACATGTTACCTATGACTCCCTGCGCGTCTTGTTGTGTAAGGTCGCTTAGAAGAACAACAGAGCCGCCGTTTGAAAGCGTTGAGTTTATCTTCGTTTCATAGGTTTTTATACCATTTGCTCCATTTACGACTTTGCCGAAAAAGACGAGTATATTCGTATCCTTGGGTACATCATTGATGGCTAAGGATAATTTCTGTACGCGTATGCTTATGTTGCGGTCCTTGTAGCTGAAATCAAGCGGAATGAGCATCGTCTTGAGTTCCGTGACATTATCATCTGTGCAGTCCACACACACTATATTTATTATGTTATTGACGGTTCCGCTTACTTCAATCGAAAAATCAACTGACTTTGGCAGCACCTGGCTCATCAGTGTATATAGAGAAGTTACATTATCGGTATTTACATATCTTGTCAATGTACCGTTAAGATAGGCGCTCTCCAGTGCATCCTGGGCAAGAGTTTGAATCGTAGCGTCTTCCCACCCGGACGCCTTTATGTTAGGCACAAGGAAAAACGTTAGAGATGTAAGAATTACTACCGACGCTATTATGGACTCAAATATTCTAGCAAAACCTTTCATCATTGTCACCAATCAAATTATAATTGCCTTTATGTGAATTATTGTCTTGTCAGCATCGTTTAGGATACCAAGCCTGACAGTCTGAAATCGTGGCCTGATCTGCGTTACCGCACTAGGCCCGCATATAGTTTTTGAGCTGCCTGTAACAGGAGAGTCATCAAGATAAGATACTTCTATTATTATATCATTCCTGAAGTCTAGCCCTAATTTGTCCTTCACAGAAGCATAACCAGAGGAACAGAGAGCAGCAAGCTTGTCTATTTTGTCTTTATCTAGTACGTAACGTTTGCCGTTTGACAAACCAATGCGTTTTACATCCTTGTCAGGAAGTTGCCAGTCGGTAGGAGCACCTTCGTCAAAAAGAAGCATCTCTGAGTACTGCCAGCTCTTTGCTTTTAAAGTGTCGCTCATTGACGCACCATGAAATAAAGGCATGTTGCTTATGACTATGCTGGTCACAAAAGATACCGTTGTTATGAAGACAAAAATAGAAATTATGAACTCTATTTCAACGACACCCTTCATAAAAACACCATTATAAAATAATCCCTACTAACATAGATTACGACACGTAATAGTCTAATCATACAATGCCTGTCCTAATAATGATAATGAATATTATGAAGCCGCTCAGCAGCATTATCAGGCTGTGCTTTATACCAACAGTTACAGAATCAGAACCTATCTGACCAGCTATAAGTCCGGAAAAGAATCCCTGAACAAGTATCATTGCCAGGAACAGAGATTTGTAATAAGTTGCTGTGTCATTGGACTCCCCAAGATCAAAGGCAATGCCTATAGCTTCGAAAGTTTTGCATCCTGCGCACTCGAAATCAGAGCTTTCTGTGCATACGCTGCATGGATTTGGATTAAATCCCTGTATGCCAAAGCCGCCTGTTTGGGTCTGCGCCTCAAGCAGAGGTATCAGGAATTTTATCAGGGCTATTGTTATGCCCAAAAATATGAAGAATATGGCGTACATCATTAGTACCTGCTGGTTGAGCAGCACAGCTTTCTCCTGTTGTGTATCCCTTATTGATTCAATGTTGTTCGCAAGGGATTCCATTGTATCTTCAACATTGCCTCCGGATTTGTTGGCCTGATCAATGACCATTATGGCCCTTACGATAGTATTGCTGTCCGAAAGGCGGTCAACAAAGCTTTTTAGCACACGCTCCAGAGGGATATTCCAGCTAAGCTGATTGTTGATTTTTTTGATTTCCTTAGACAAGCTTCCATAATCAGATTTGCTCGCAGCCTGTATGGATTGTATAAGTGAAAGTCCTGCTCTCTGGTTTTCTGAAATGTCGCGGAGAAAATTTGGAAACTCGTTTTCATATGCAGTTATTCGCTTTAGATGGAAAAACTTGTAGACGCTATAGGGAACTACAAGTACCAGCATCCCAAGAAAAACCATGTTTACCCCTATAGCAATATCACCTATGTACCATGCTATGATAACAAGTAAAACGAACACAGCGACAGACATTAAAAGAATAAATCTGCTTGTGCTGACTCTGGGATGTTTTATTTTATAGGGATCTTTCATAATTATAACTTATTCTCTCTGGGATTAAAAAGAGTATTCTGAAGAATTTTACAGGCAGTTACGGTAAAAATTACATGGGATTGGTGGATTTTATGAGAATTATAAAGGCCACCGAAAGCATCGGTAGTAATATAAAAACAACAAAAGTCTGTACCATTATGGTTCCAAGGCCTGCAGATATCGTGGATATGATTGATGAAAGGACTATGAAAAATATAGAGCCTGTTATTATCAAGGTAAGATACATCTCCACATAGAGGGAAATGTCCTGTGAATACTTTCTTATGCGTCTGCGGTAGTCATTCATTAGTTCCTCGCTCTTTTCCTTCAGGAAAATCCCAAGGTCGCCGCCGGTCATTATCATCGTATTAACACCGAACAGTAAATCCCTCATATCCTTGGATGGTGTAATCTTTGCCTGTTTTTTTATTGCAGCTAATGTAGTCATGCCAAACATTTCCACATCACGCACTATGCTTTCCGCCTCTTTTGCGAGTTCCCCATATTCTTTGAAAGCACTAAGTATTTTGAACATTACAATTGGTGGCACATTTGAGCTTGCTACGGTTGCCATATAGGATACAGAGAAGGGGAGCATTTTTTTTATCTTGGTGTCCCTGTTTTTTGACGCCGTTGTCGGATAGGAATAGAACAGAAAGAATAGCATTCCCGACAGGGTCATAGAAAGTGTCATGGCCAATATAAGGGCTACTAGAGGCGACACAAAAAGCCCGAACAGGAACGACAGCAAAACAGCCTCCAGCAGAAACGTAACAGCTGTTGTGAAAAAGGCGATGGAAAGATACTCCTCAAGTGTATAATTCATATTGGCTTTTCTCAGGTCTTCCTTTATGTCAAGAAAATAGGGTTTTAGAATTTTTGTGAATCCGCCAAAAAGATTATAGGATAAACTTGCATAACTCATACTTCTCCCTCAATCCTGCTAAGCAAGAAGTCAGGAGAAAGATAGAACATATTTATCACGGAAGCCACTTTCCTGTAGTCGGTTATGTTTTTGTTTACAAGCCACTTGATAACCTTTGCCCGCTGCTCTATCGATGTCCATATTTCTTTTTCTCCCATACCGGTCGCATCGGAGATTTTCTTCAGCAAAGCACTTTTACCCACAGCATTGAATTCATCCTTTTTGGCATCCCAGCTAATTACCTCGTTCATAATAGGTAGTTTGATGTTCTGGTCATATCCAACAACCTCTACCGTTGAGAATACTCTTCGGTTGTATTTTCTACCCTGCTTCATCCTTTTTACAAAAAGAATAAGGTCCAGGTTCTGCATCAGATTAGGTGGCAGATTTATTGGCGGCGAAGTCATTCTGTCTACCAGTTTTGTAAAGTTCTCTGCGTGAATTGTTGACAATCCAGGGTGACCAACAGCCATCTGCTGGAACAGTACATAGGCTTCCTTGCCACGCACTTCACCGACTATTATATAATCAGGTCTCTGTCGCAGCGATTCCCTCAAGAGTTCAAACATGTCAACCTTGCCTTCCTCGGATATAGGTGTTCTGGCAACCTCAGCNNGAACCGTGTTCAACCAGGAACCAGTAGTAGGCCATCATTCTCAGGTCGCAGGTGCCATATTTTATTATATCCACTGGTGTCATGGGCTTGTCAGAGAACATTCTTATGGTAAAATTGCTTCCGTTGCGCGCTATGTCGCTGCCAAGAGTTGCCTGTAGTCTTGAGCCGTCAGGAAGAGTCCCGTCCAGCATCGGCCTTGATACTGAAATTGTCCTTCCGGACCTTTCTGCAAGTTTGTTCACAAACGTATCAAGAACATCCCTGTTCGAGAAGCTTATGTTAGTTTTTATGGAGCCAAACTGCGGGTGCCTATGATAAACGAATAGGGGTATATTTACGCCGTCGCACGATATGTCTTCGATATATTTGTCGTTTACAAGGGGATCTATGCTTTCCAGCCCAATAAAGTCCCTGACGACATAGTAACGCAGCATGTCAATGGTTTCCTTGTCGAATTTTGTCTTAAAGTAAGCCAGGGATTTTGTAAAGACCACATCAAGATATTTTATTGCATCACCTTTTCTAATCTGGGAAAAGTTTATGTCCAATTTCTCCTGTATGTACTCCTTTATTTCATTGAGTATAGTTTGATATTTCCCTATAGGCGGTTCAACCACATTGTAGATGAGTTCCCCTAGGCGCTTATCAAAATATATGTGTGCATAAGCAGAAACCTTCTCACCCTTTGCCGGGTTTGCAGGTATAAGCGGATATTTTGTGTCAGTGAGCTGGATGTCCTCACTGGCGACAATGGCCAGTTTCTCTGTATGAATTTCCGGAAGCATTATGCCGTCAACTGTTCTTGTTTGCATAGATTGCTGCGGATATGCATATTGTTGATACATATATTGCTGCGTAACCACCGGCATAGCTTCATTTTCTATGATACCAGTCTTTATTTCTTTAGGTACTCGCGGTTTTATAGAAAAACCCCTGCCGCCCCTTACTTTTACGAATTTCGTCTCCATAAATAAAACCTGTTAACCTCTGATTAGGGTAATTTTTTCATTTTTTCTGATTTCTATGAGTTGTGCACTGCTCACAACTTCGCTGTTGTTAATAATGTGATTGTTGCTAATTGTATTGTCGTAGTCTATATTAAAAAGTTGTCGCTCTACAGATATGGCGCCATCCAAAGTGGTTACGTTAATTATCCCGCCAAAAAACAGGCCATGCTGGTCCTTTATTGATATTTTGTAGACACTTTCAGATACCTTGACAGGTATGACAAGCCTTATGGTTGCGTTATCAGTGTTTGCAACCTTTACTATTGCCGAAGCCACGGCATCAATAACGTTCTCCATCTGATCCCTGGTAGCCATGCCAGTTACACTAGTTTGAAGGGAACCAAAGTTTATTATAACGTAGCTGGTTATCATTATACCAATTAGAAAAAGAAGCATCTCACTTATTAACCTGTATTGTCCCTTAGAACTGGCATGAAAAGGGCTTATCATATTATACTAATCTTTACGTTGCTGTTTATTAAAGTTCGGCCGTCGGATTGTGTGGCAGAGTCGCCCTGACTCTCTATAACTATAGTCTTGTCCAAACCGCCGGAGGTGCCCTGACCCGTTGGGGTTATTTTAAAGTCTGACATGGTCTTGGCATTTCTAAGTTCGACGTAGTCAAGAGTGTAATCTGTCTTGTACTTGTTCTGTGATAGTTTACTGCTCTTAACCTTGAACAGTACGGGATCGTCTACTCCCCAGGTTCCATGATAAACGGTTTCCCCGTTGATTATTTCTGACTCAAGAACTGAACTTCTACCTAATAGGATCTCTGCATCTGTGGCGTATATAGTACCCTCTGTCTCAATTGAAAATTCCACTATTTCGCCGTCAAACCGCACAAGACCTGGAACGCTTATAACTATCTGGTCCCTGCCGCCATTATTTGCCACAGCCTTTATTTTGCTGTCAAGTGTTTGCATGAAAGCTTCTGAATTTTCCAGCAGCGATACATCCTTGTTTTTCTGTATTAGTGGTATGCCCCAGAAATATACAGAACCAACAACACCTATCAGTATGCCGGATATGAGTACTGCTGACAGTGCTTCTTGTTGCCCTTTCATGAACTCTAATTGTGCGGCAGGTAATATAAAGAGAATCCATAATAATATGGCGGATTCGCTTATGCAGGAAATCACGAATAATATTATTATTTGATAGTGATAGTCCTTGTATAAAAGTAATCTAATCAACAAACAGCCATTTCTACGTTCGCCACACAATTTAAAAGATTGGCTTTATTATTGGACATGTGGATGACATAGATTTTTTTCAAATGCTAGGCATCGGACTCACCTTATTTGACATTTCCGAGACATATCATGGTTATTACATTGCAGGCACTTTGACAGCATTAACCGGCGCAGGGCTCGCTTTTGTTGAATACAAGATTGACGTTGCGAGGGAACAACGTAAGAAAGATATACAAGAAATTTCAGATTATCTGGATTCGTCAAGAAATTAGCACAATTACATTGTCAGAGGCTTTCTGACAACAGGTTTGAACTGCTTTGCCTTCATGGTGGAAAGAAGCATCGAATTTATGCGCTTTTCCAGTTTTTGCATGCGCTGCTCAACTTCTGGATTGCTTTGCTGCGGTGCTTCTACTCCTTCAGCAGCTTCGCCTATTTCCACCCGCTCGAGGAAATCGGTGAGTTTTTCAGTCATCTGCGTAACATGGGCAGACAACTCGGAGACCTTGTTTATCATCTCCGAGTTTATTTTCACGACCTCGTCTATGATTTTTTGGTTTGTCCTTACTACCTCAATGAGCTCTTTAACCATCTCGTTGCCCGAGCCAGATCGTTCCATCTTTTCTACCCGCTTCTCGATCCGTCTTATGGGACCGACAGGCACGATTTCGTATTCATCTTCCTCTAGGGGCATATTTATGTTATTGGCAAAAAGAGTATAAAAAGATAATTCGGTCAGCACAAAATCAAACGAACAAAAAATAGTTAATAAAAAGGCAGAACCCAGCGTTTTTTTTCACTCGCCGTAGTCTCCGCCGCCCATACCAGGAGGCATACCGCCACCCATAGGGCCTGCCGGTGCTTTCGAAGTTATGACGTCGTCAATGCGCAGAATCATCTCTGCTGCTTCGCTGGCAGATTTGATTGCCTGGGTTTTTATCTTGAGAGGTTCGACAACACCCGCCGTCTTCATGTCAGCCAATTCGCCGTTCATGACGTCTATACCGTAGGCAGTTTTGCCTTTGTCATGCAATGTCCTAAGATTTACAAGAAGATCTATTGCATCCTTACCTGTGGATTCTGCCAGGGTACGTGGAATTATTTCTATGGCTTCGGCAAAGGCATTTATGGCCAGTTGCTCTCTTCCGCCGACACTATCTGCATATTCCCTCAATTTGCGTGCAAGTTCTATCTCAATCGAACCGCCGCCCGTAACAAGCTTACCAGTTTCCACAGCGCTTATGATTCCTAGAACAGCGTCGTCCATAGCTCTTTTTGCTTCGTCCACGACGTGTTCTGTTCCGCCTCTTACAAGTATGGAGACAGCCTTTGGATCCTTGCATTCACGTACAAAGATCATTTCCTCGCCGGCTATCTTCAATTCTTCAACAACACCAGCATAGCCTATGTCATCCTTTGTGAGTTCGTCTACACTAGAAACAATGTTGGCGCCTGTTGCCTTGGCAAGTTTTTCAATATCGCTCTTTTTGACGCGTCTGGCAGCTGCTATACCGTTTTTGGCAAGATAGTGTTGTGCCAGGTCATCAATGCCTTTCTGGCAGAAGACCATGTTACAGCCGCTGTCAACAACTTTCTTTACCATATCCTTTAGCATCCTTGATTCCTGTTCAAGGAAAGCTTGTAGTTGGGACGGGTCAGTTATGCGTATTTCCGCATTTGTCTCCGTTTCCTTTACCTCCAGAGCAGCATCCAGCAGCGCTATTTTAGCGCTTTTTATGTGCTTTGGCATGTTTGAGTGGACGATTTCCTTGTCTATGACAAGACCTTTTATGAGCTCTGTGTCATCAATGGAACCGCCCTGCTTTTTCTCTATTTTAACATCACTTTTGTCTATGACCGTCTTGCCATCCTTTGTTTCAGCAACGGTTTTTACAGCCTGAACCGCTAGCTTTGCCAGCGGCTCCTTTGCAGCTTCGCCTCCCTTGCCTGTCATGGCAGTCATTGCTATCTTTTCCAGCGTCTGAATATCATTTATTGTTACATTTTCAGAAGACTTGTCAAGTATTTCCAGTGCCTTGGCTTTAGCAAGCCTGTAACCGCGTATAATCATTGTTGGATGAATATCCTGGTCCAAAAGGAGCTCAGATTTCTTAAGAAGCTCGCCGGTTATCACAACAGCAGTTGTTGTACCGTCGCCGACCTCGTCTTCCTGGGTCTTTGCAACTTCAACTATCATTTTGGCAGCAGGATGTTCTATCTCCATTTCACTCAGTATGGTAGCGCCGTCGTTCGTTATGGTAACGTCACCAATGCTTGATACGAGCATCTTGTCCATACCCTTAGGACCAAGCGTAGTTCTTACAGATTCAGCTACAGCTTTAGCAGCAGCTATATTCCTGCTTTGTGCATCCTTTCCTGTACTCCGAAGAGTGCCTTCCGGCAAGATAAATATTGGCTGTGTTCCGTATTGTCCGTTCATATTATCAACTCCATGTAGTTTTCCGCCAGCGCTTTTTGAAAAGGGCTGTGTATACTTTCATGCACATATAAGATAGAAACCTTTATAAGCGTTGCAAAAGCCAGTAGAATATGGTAAAGCAATGGGTCTGAGGAAGATGAAATCTTTTCCGCCAGACGCTTTTGCTTGCAAAAGGGCTTAATGGGCCGGATGAGATTTGAACTCATGACCTTCTGCTGGCTTAGACAATGACGATGTCACGCCAAATGCTTTGATTTTGTTTTTTATCAAAGCACGTCATATAAGACAGATGCTCTACCAAGCTAAGCTACCGGCCCGATGCTATGAGTTATAGATAAAAATCTTATAAGCTTTGTTTTGGTGACTAATAATAAGAAAAAGTGAAATTTATGTTGTTAAACGACATCGAAGAAATACTGGAAGAGAACGGTTATAGTTACTGCGAGTACAACGGCTGTTTTGATATAGCTGCCCGCCGCGAATCGATAATGCTTCTCAAGGTTCTAAACAACGTCGACTCTTTTCAAGAAGAACAGGCAAACAACCTCAAAATGCTTTCTAACGACTTGGACGCAAAACCTATATTAGTCGGTTTGAACACACGCCGGGAAGCGCTTTCTGATAACATAATATACGACCGCTTTTCCATACCTACGGTAAGTCCAAAGACGCTCGAAAACATTATTCATGGTTCACTGCCGACTATCTTCCGGTTTCGTGGAGGAATGTTCGCAGAAATAGACCCTGCCAGACTAAAAAGTGCTAGAGAAGACGTAGGCTTGAGCCAGTCAGATCTTGCAGAGAAAGTTGGCATAACAAAAAAGAGCGTCTATGAACACGAGTCAAAAAAACTAAAAATAGTATATAAAAACGCGGTCAGGATGGAAAAAACGCTTAAAACAGACCTGATGATACCTCTTGAACTGAAGATGTCCTACGCGGCAAAAATAAAGCCCAGAAGCATTTTCGAAGGAAAAATATCCCAAAACTTCCGGAGAATGGGCTTCGCCACTGACTTCGTTTATCAGAGTCCTTTCAACATGATAGCAAAGGAAAAGTCATTTATGCTGATTTCAGACGTCGACGAGAAAAAGAACCGTATACAGAAAAATCTGCCATATATTTCAGAATTCTCCCATGTCACGAAAAAGTCGGCAATAGTAGTAACAAACGAAGAAATCATCTGTGATATCCCAACCCTGAGGGAAGACGAGCTCCCTGGACTAAAGTCGAGAGATATTAGGAAGTTACTGAAAAGATGGTAATCGTAAAAAACAAAAATTTCAATTAGGACAATAAGAAAACCCTAAAAATTCACATCAAATTATTTCTTCTTCTTTTTCTTTGCTGCCATTTTTATCACCATTACCAACTAATTGATGTCATGACGTATAAATATTTATCCATGCTGTGAAAAACATTTTTCTAAAAGAAAATCAGAATAAAAAAACACAATTTTTGTCTAATCGTTGTAGTTAGAATGCTCAGTTTTGAAGCGCAAATCCTTCCAGCTGTTCGAAAGCTTTCGACACGTCTTTGAAAGCTCCCCCTCGATCTCACTGTTCCACAGTTCCCAGGTTTTTTTAACCCATACAGCAGCCTTTTTTTCATCTGGCTGGAGCATCAGAAGACTATTCTCCCATTTTAGGACTTGTATTTTTTTGTAAATATCAAAGAGTTTTTGTCGGTCCTTTTCTGTAAGCATTTCCTGCTCAAAAATACATGAGTAGCTGTCTGAGCCGGCTATAACCGGTTCTATTATTTTTTCCGTAAAAGTAAAAAGTCGTTCAGAAATCTCATTTCTTATCTGGTCGAAGATTTTTTCATTTTCCTCGATGTCAAATTTGAATCTTTCTTTGAGTTCGTTAAGATGAGGGAGATTAAATCTATCCTGCATACGCTTGTAGTGTTGAAAATTTTTAGAACTCATGGGTATAAGATAACATAAAAAGTATTAAAACAGTATACTATCGGATTTTTCGGTGAAGATAATGAAAATCGTGATAAAAATCGGTGGATCCGTGTCCATTGACGAAAAAGGACCGAATTTTTCCTATTTTTCCCGCCTTCTGCCGATTCTCCGTGAAATAAAAAGGAAAAATCAGCTTATTATGGTAATTGGCGGCGGGAAACTTACTAGGGTATATGCAAAATCAATAGAAAAGTTCTCACTAAGCGACGAGGAAAGAGAAAAGGTTTTTATTTCACTGATAAGTGCTAACGTGAACTGCCTTGCTGCACTACTTAAGATGAAGCCCATTTTCTCCTTAGAAAAAATAAAAAATAATACAACAGGTGTGATAGGTGGGGTAGTCCCTGGAAGAAGCACCGATGCTAACGGAGCTATAGCTGCACGAAAAATAAAGGCAGACCTGTTCATAAAAATGACAAACGTTAATGGAGTTTACGACAAGGACCCAAACAAATTCAAAGACGCAAAAAAGATAGATCAAATACATTTTTCTGACCTGGCAAAGCTGGCACCAAAAGGAAAGCCGAACAAGTACGGGGTTCTTGACAGGTTGGCAGTGGAGACGCTTTCCGCAGGCAGGATAAGAACAGTGATAATAAACGGCAAAAGCCCGAAGAATCTGTTAAAAGTGCTTGAAGAAAAAAAGATAGGAACAATAATTTATTGAATAAGGAAAAACAGGGCTGCCAGGAACCCGACTACTATTACCACAGCAGCATATTTTTCTTCTTTTGTAAGAGCCATAATTATACTTTGTTGCCCTGTTTAAAAAGTTTTTATCTAAGAGGATGCATAGGAAAGACACGCACTGGTTACTTTAGAGATTGGGCTTGTGGTCTAAAACATGCACATAAGATGTGGAAATCGGCATGACATCTGCTTCACTCAGCCCTTTTCAAAAAAGCGCTGCAAACATAAACGAAGTTTATGTTGCACAGCATTGGAAACAATGCTTGTGGCGGAAAACAGCGCAGAAAAGGCTGGAAGTAACGCAGAAGGCTGGCGGTTCGATAGCGTACGACGCCTAAAGGCGTCCGCCGAATATCCGCCCGAGCCCATTCAACCCTTTTCGTTCCTGACTGACGCACGAAGTGCGTCTTTCGGTTTGAAAGTGCATGCGAAAAAAATAGTAATCGGTTAAAGCCTAATCTGAGCGTTCTACTTACTTCTTCTTTATAATATGCTCTGTGTATTTGTCGCCTTTCCAGAGATGTTTTGTTGTTTGGTAGGACCACCCTTTCCCTAATAGAAAATCTACTTTAAACTTCATGTAGGTAGCATCAAGCTTTTCAGCAGCCACATGACCTTTGAGTCCTGGGAAAGGATCAGTATGGAACTGATAAACAATTTTACTTTCTGAGACAACAGGAAACTTAACAACAAGACCCACCGATGCATCACGTTTACTTACTACCTTAGCAAAACTTTTTGGGTCGCCCTTGATAAAACCCGATGAAGTGTACGCCTTGCTAAGATTCCGTTTCATAACCCGTCTAATTGCATCGAGCGCGAATCGCTCACCTTTCAGTTCCTTTAATATTAGAAAGTAGGCTTCATGGCATCCGAAGAAGGACGCGTTGTACTTCATAAATAGCATATATGTAAAACCCTTAAAAAGACTCTTCTCGTTTTAATTGTATGAAAGCGGAAGCTTCCTCTTTGGTTAAGCTTTCTGCTCGGATTAGGAGAAAGGTTATATGAAAGCAACAGCAACAGCAAATGCCAACATAGCTCTGGTAAAGTATTGGGGGAAGAGAAGCAGTGATCCCATACTTCCGCAGAACGGAAGCATATCAATGACATGCGATGGCATGACAACCAAGACAACCGTTGAGTTCTCTGAGCGGCCAGAGCATACAGTGATGATAAACGACGAGGAATTCAAGAAAGACGAAAAGGACATCCATGGCCATATTGACCGCGTATGCAAGCTGGCTGGAATAAAGCAACATGCCCGTATCATCTCCGAGTCTAATTTTCCTG
>DUFR01000030.1 GCA_013331845.1 Candidatus Aenigmatarchaeota archaeon
GTTAGGGATTGGGTTGGGATTTGGTCCCCCGTCAGGTGTCCAGAATGTTAAAACATTTCTTGCAGCACGTCGCTGAGCTTGTCGTCCAGAACTCATGCGTGCAATTTGCTTTTCTGAGCCTCGCCTTCTTTTCAAAACACCAAGTGCCATTAGAGCAGCTTCCTCTATTTTATCAACTGGTTCTGCTGAAGTAGAAGGGGCTGTCATCAAAGCAATTTTAATGGTTTCGTAATCTTCGTTGTCCCGGTATTTACCTGGGTTTTTTAATATTTCTTCTATATGATCTATGAATTTATACTGTTTTTTAAGATCCATTCCCTCCCATTCGGAATCATTATAAAATCCTTTCCTAATTTCTTGCAATGCCTCAAGGCCTTTCCTAAACTCCTCAGAACCAGTTTCTGTTGTTACAGACCAATATTTACCTAATTCTTTCCTACGCGCACTAGAAACCTTAGAGGATACGCTTTTTGTTTTTTTAGTGGGTTTCCAACACTTGAGAACTAGTTTGTGTGCATATTCTTTGGATTTTTTTTCCGATATGCCGAGTTTCATGAATTCTATCTTAGCGTAATCTGTGGCATCTTCTGCTTTTTCGAAATCTGCAACTTCTGTTTTAAGTCTATTCACGATTTCTTTCAGTTTTTCCTTATCTATCATTACAACAGCCCTAATAATTTTATCATATACAAACAAAGCTAAGCGTATCTTCTACCTAGTTCTCTGAGTAATCTTATCGTAATGGCGTAATAAAAAGATTTTAACTTGTATTTATTGATTCAAAATACTTTCAAACTCTGAATCCAGACTACCGTCATCTTCATTAAGGAATTGCTCAAATACTCTATCTAATTCGCCGCCTTCGTCTAATAATTCATTAAATATTTTATCTAAGTTACTTTCATCACCGCTTTCATTCTTGTCTCCCCTGGGTTTTTTTGATTTTAGAAGTCTTTCGTATAATTCTACATGTTTTTCTATATAGTTTTCCAGTGAATAGGTGTTTTTCACCAGTTCATATGAATTATCTATTCTTCTCTTAATCTCAGATGGTTTTGCAGAAAAGATATCATCAATGCAATTAAAAATATTCCTAGGGTGTGCCAAAAGAGAACTGGCTGTGGCTAGTCTGCTGTCATCGATTTCCCCAAATGTAACTGCCGGAGATTTCATAGCAATGGCATTCATAAAAACCATGAGTGCTCTATAAGCTATTGGTGTTACGACGACCCCATTTACTTTTCCATCCAAAAAAAGCATTCTATAATAAGCTGCTATTAATATATCATTCCTGACCCAATTAATAAACACTATGTTGGTGTCTATGACTTTATCTGATATGCCACAATCCTGAATAAACTTTCTTTCTTCAGCGCCGCCAAAACTACCAACTAAAAGAAGTTTTGTAGATGGGTATTTCAAAAGTATATTTTTGAAGGCCAAAAAGAGGAATTTTAAGCCTTTCAATTCTTCAACTCTGCCTATATAGAGAATGATTTTCTCATTCTTGGGTGTATAATGATCAACAAACTGTCTGGCGTATTCATCAACTTCTTTTGATTTTGATAGTTCAAAAAACGTAGGCTCAGGAAAATTATGTATAGCAACAATTTTTCCCCTTATATCCGGATATAAATTACCAAGACGTAATTTATGAGATTCTGATAAAGTTATAACAACATCAGAAATATTGCACATTTCAATGGTAGGTAAGTCATACTTAGCCTGTTTGGGTGTATGGAGTGTATACACCAAAACTGGGTTTCCTGCTGTCTCTTTTATTAAGTTAATTCCACCATGCCAAGATTCTGCGACACCCATTGTGTGCACATGTATAATATCTGGTCTGAATTCTCTTGCAACTTCGGCTATTTGACTTGCTGTTAACGGTGCTGTTTCCTTGGTGCTATCATAGCAGTAATTTTTATAGTCATAATACCCTGTACCAGGCCAGCAACTAACAAGTCTTACGTCGAAACCGTAATTTTTAACTCCCTCAACAAGATACTGTGTTACGGATACAACACCACTTGGTATGTATTTTGGTATGCTAATGTAAAGTATTTTCATAATTTATTATACTTACCGTTTATAATAAGTCTTTTATGGAAGTCTCTATAATTATACCATCACATAACGAAGGTGTAAATCTAAAAAATACATTAGAATCTATAACAAAAAACACTGAATTTGAAGATTATGAAATAGTTGTGGTAGATGATGCGTCTACCGACAATTCTACAAATTTTCTTAAAAGTGATTTCAAAGATGTTAAACTTATAAAAACCAATGTAAATTGTTCGAATAAAGCTAGAAATATTGGAGCTAAAAATGCTATAGGCGATGTGCTTTTTTTCCTAGACGCCCATGTATTTCCTTTAACAAAATTTTGGATGGAAGACTTATTTAATTTTGCAAAAAAATACGAAAAAAGTGTTTGTGGTCCATGTATAAGTGTTTATGGCAGCCCTGAAGTAAAAGGTTATGGGTTTTCAGTAATAAACACAAAACTAAATATAGATTGGTTGCCAAAAAAAACTGAAGTTCCATATGAAGTTCCTATGATAGGTTCTGCTTGTCTAGTAACCTCAGCAAAAAATTTTAGGAAAATTGGTCAATTTAATGATAATTTTCTTTCATGGGGTTATGACGATATAGAATTTTGTATTAGATCCTGGTTAATGGGTTATAGAATTTTTGTTCTGCCAAATGTAGATGTTGCCCATTTATTCAGAAGCAATTTGCCATATCCCGTTAAGAACGAAGATATATTATATAATTTATTGATCACCTATATATTACACTTAAAACACAGTAGAATGGATAAATTAGTTAGTGATTTATCATGTGAAATTAATGTTAATATATTGTTTGACTTAGTCAGAAAAAACAATATATTAAATTTAAGAAAAATATCTATTAAAAAAAGAGTTCATGATGATAATTGGTTCTTTGACAAATTTGGAATAAAAATAAATTAGAACTGCTGTCTTACTGTTGTTCTTGGTNNCGAATAATTGCCAAGCTGTATACCTCCATATCGTTCTACTTTGCCTGTATACTCAAACGTAACATTATTTACATTATTATTGAAGTCGTGCAAAACACGTGGATAAAATATATCCCAAGCAAATCTTCCACTACTATCCCTTACCCTAGTCGTGACGTATCCATTTTGTCTTAAGTTTCTAAGCAATCTGTGTGTATCNNTTAAGTTTTTCATATCCAATCTAAACCTCTTGTTATTGTTTATATCCCGTTCCACATAATTTAAATTCGGACTCAATAAATTCCCGCTCCGTATAATTTATTTTTGATTTCAACAAATGTCATCACTTCTTAGTAATTATAAACGAAGACTTCTAAAGCTTTTTACTACTCTATGGTGGCTTGTATAATATACACCCTTTAGAAATCTTTTCCGAATTCCTTTCTTAAGAGGAATATCTGTTTTTCATGAGCGGGCAGCTGGTTTACATGATCCATGAGCTGCCTCTCAAGCCGCCTTATTTCCTCTTTAGCAGCGTCGTGAGTAACTCTTTTCATCTGATGGAGCAGTTTTACCTTTTCTATATCGCGCTCAATGGCCAAGATGTTAGAATGAACAGACATATGATATTATTCTATTCTCTACGCTAAAAAGATTTAGATTATCTAACTTACTTCTTTGATTCCCAAGTCTTTACATATTTTCTTAACAAGAAAATCATTAATTTCTGCATGACGTGGAACAGAAGATGTTCTTTTTGTGACTGGGTTGTAGAAAATTATATGCTTAGAGCCCTCTCTGAACAACACACAACCATTAGAATTTAGATGTTCTAAAAGTTTTCTTCTTTTCATCAAATATCTATTGATATTTTTTCCTTTAATACATCGCCAATAAACTCTTTTTTTGCCATTTCACGATTTACTTCAAGAATCAGCCTTAACGCATCAAGCAAGTTTTCTTTAGTTTCTTTTAGGTCCACACCCTGCGTATTAACGCCAGGTATTTCCTCTACATAAGCTATATAGCCCTCTTTTACCTTTCTATAAACAGCTGTAAGCCCACTTATCTTTTCTTTTTTCATGTAAAACACCTATTGCTATTATTTCTCAATAGCTTAAATTGTTATAGGTATCAAGCCCTAGAATTACGCTACAGTCTAGTATTGAAGTTCTGGATGTTGAAGGAAGCGCCATCTAATGGCTTTATTGTAAGAATGTTAAGTCCAGGGCGCAGGCTGCTCTTTTTCACTTCCAGCTGGAAAAATCCAGGCTCCAACTTTACGTATTCGTTAAGCAGTTCTGTATTTCCATTGGTTATCCTGACCGAATAACCGCCTGGACTGAATATGTCGACAACGTCAAACATTATTTGTCCGTCGGTTATTTTGTTGTACTCTGTCTGGGTAAGGTTTATGTCGACAACAAGGTCTTTCTCTGCACGTGTCATTCTTGTAAGGGCCATGGTAGCGCGTCCGGAGAATCTCGAATCCTCGAGCGCATCAAATATCATCATATTCGTGTCGCTGAACTGGGAGCCGTCAAGGTATATGGACTGTCTGCTATTCACAGCGCCATTATAAACAGTGTTGCCGTTTATCCTTAGGAGAAGCGAGCCTGCATTATCATTAAGACTGAAATCTATGCGTGCTCCTGTAACCTTTTGTGGATCCTTTAGTTTGAAAGTAAAAGTGCTAATATCACGAGGGTAGGTATTTGCTGTTATTTTAATATCACCAAGCTCGTAGATTGTTGGCGCCCATATTCTCCATTCAGAATTGCCTGCCTCTATTTCTATATGTTGTCCAGATCCAACGGAAAACTCATAGTGACCAACTTCCAGAATGGTATTAATTACAACTTTTCCGTCAACCCTTATTATAAGTGGTCCATAACCATTTGTGTTAAGGACATCAAAACTTACATAAATCAGCTGGGATTTGTCTACATCGGCCTTTATGGATGTAACACCAAACAGAAGACCGCTAGTTGTCTTGCGGGCGCCAAGATTGTATACACCGGTTTCAAGAAAATTATTCGCATCAAAGCTTGTGTAAAGCGTTTCAACATCTTCAAAGTTTGCTGTGCCAATAAATATCGGGCTTGTGAATCCTCCAAAAGACATTCCAGTAGAGTAACCTGTTCCGCAACAACCAAATCCACTGCCGAAGCCAAATACAGTCATGAGTATTGCTATGATAACTAGCCCTGCTACCAGGAAATATACAAATTCGTCTGCCATTTGCTCACCTTACGCTAGTAATGTTACTACCTTCTAGTAAATAGAACAGAAAGATTTAAAAAGGTTGCTATAAGCTCCTTTTTCAAAAAAAGTGGCTTGCGGTCAAAGAAATATATTTAAGTGCGAGGGGGCGGATTCGAACCGCCGAACGGACTAACCGACAAGATCTTGAGTATCGCAATCATCTAACCTTCTTTGGGAAAGAAGCTTAACCAAGAAACTTCATTCCTGTCAAGGTTTTCTTGACTCAAGACGATCCTTGCGCCTTTTTCTGGAACCCTTTCTGTGCTGGTTTTACGCCTTTCTCAAAAGGGGCTGACCAGACTTGGCTACCCTCGCTTTTCTGTATGCAAGAAAAACCTTGGAAAAAGAAACATAATATTATTTTCCTGTTTTTGTTCTTGCATTTGATAACTAGTAATGTTAGTAATATATAAGAAATAATATTTTTCTTTCCTCAGAAGATGTAGTCTTCTGGGAACTCAGGAAATCTTTGGTTTCCTCGAGTTGACTGCAAGCTNNGCTTGAGCTCTAGAAGTTGTTTCTGAAGGTCTGTTAGGGATGTTTCTATATGAGTAACTTCAGCGCTCTCTGTTACTTCGCCGGCACCGTAAGGCCTTAACAGTTCTGTATCAATCTCGACTATGCCGCGCTCAAGGCGCTGGAGAGTTGCACGCAATATATTCAGCGTGTCTGCCCGAAGGCTTTCGGTCTCGTGCAAAACAGTAAAAACCTGCTTTGTGCTAGCCACGTAAAGCTTGAGTTCCTGAATACTTTTTATCAGGTCACGATATTTATCTACTTTTACAAAAAGCGGCGCGCCTGTTTCACGCTCCACTGGCATTTCCTCAACAGGCATTTCCTCAATGGGTTCAAGTCTCATAGCGTCCTTAATTTCGCTAAGGTCTGACTTTTTCCTATTATCCCTATGTGCAAAGAACATGTTTACCAATTTTACTTAGTGTTGATGATTTAAATAAATAGAGTAACTTGAAAACTTTGGGATATGGTATCGGATCAAAAATAGAAAATGCCCCCTGCGGTTACTCTTACCTAATACGAAGAGCTATTTTTCCACCTTGAACATTTTTCCATGACCTGGGATAATAAAATCTGCTTTTTTCAAGATCAATTTTCTACTTTTTAACAAGGCTTTTTTGTCCTTTGCATACAGATCTTTTAAGGATAGAAGTGTTTTTTTGTCGGTTTTCTGCTTTCCGTCTTCCCACCACCACAAGTCTTCTGCTACTGCTATAACTCCTTTTTCCGTTTTGACAAGCAGCGTTGCATGCTCGTGTGTATGACCAGGAGTTTCAATAATTTCAATATTAGTTCCTGGTATTTTTCCTTCAAAAAACAGTTCTTTATCGCCCCTGTAAATTGTGTTTCCGTCTAAGACGTCCTTTCCTGGAAATAATCTTATGTTAAGAATATGGTCAACGTGATAGTGCGATAGAAATATCAAATCTATGTCATTTGGTGAAAGTCCTTCTTTCTTCAGTGCTGACAAGAGCAAAGCTTCGTTACAGCCAGGATCAACAATTATCCTTTTTCCAGCATCTTCGATAAGAACAGTGCTACAAGTGGCTTCGTAGATGTTACCGCTTTTGCGCGCGTAACCCTCGACAAGAACCTTTACTTTAGCCATTACATCACGAATGCGAAGGCCGGGATTTGAACCCGGGTTTGTTGGATACCGTGCATTTACACGGTAAGTCTCAACCTTGGCAAGGTCGTGTCCTACCAGACTAGACTACCATCGCGTTTTCAATGAAATTCTTCATTTTATCTTTTTTATATGTTAACTTAATATGAGGTAACACAAAACTACTTATAAATTTGACATTTTTCCTTGATATAAGAAATTCTAATTCATACCATCGCATTACCTTTCCTTTTCGATTGACTTCCCGAAATGTCTCTAAGACGGCACACTTCATTTTTTGTTTGATCAATTGATTCAAATTAGCCTGCAAAGAACCACTACTCACTCTTATCATACATTGCGGATATGTATTTTTGCGTTTTATTCTTATATCGCCGTCTCCATCTATTACGCCCGCCAAGTATGCTCCAAATAGTTTGTCATTTTTACACACAGATTCTGGTGGATTGTATTTACCTTCGCGTAATTTTATGTTCAAAGACGCTAGTGTGTCAACTATAGAATTTGCAGATATTTTACATTTGTAGGTGTTTCTTTTTGTTTTCAATATAGAAACGTGACGTCCAAGCTGTTTCAAACCGCTACAAAATTCTTTTATTAAAACTTCTGAAATTGTTTCTAAACCAAATTCGTATTTAGTTTGGTTTTTGCCTTTTATAACGTATTTTGAAATAAAACCGTCTGCGTGCACTAAACCAAGCCAATAGGAGAAGTTTTCATCAAATTTCATACTCCCTATTATTTGTAAAATTATTAAAAGTTCACGGGTTCGAAAATCTTGTTACGTGACATATTCTCTCCTCTAATCAGTAAAAAAATAAAGTAAGGATAAAAGAAAAAACTCCTAAACTTTGAGCTTTCTGACATATCTCTTTGAAACGTCAGCAAACGCATCCTTCGCACCAAGACCAAACGCCAGGGCAAAACCAAGGCCAACCGACGCTATGATTACCAGCAGGATGTTATTCACAAGGGCTGCGGATATTCCTAGTATAGGCAAAGCCAGCGCGATGGACACGTACAAGACAAAGAAGAACAACGTCTTGCCAACGAGAATTCCATACAGGCTGTTTGTTTTCTTCAGGTGGCTCTTTATATATTCTGCCAGCACGAAACCGACAACCATAATGACTGCGGCTCCGATTATTCTTGGTATGAAGGTGTTTATTTCGGCGATCCAAAGGGACAGAGCAGTAACGCCAAGGACTTCGCGGGACAAAGCTGCTGTGATGAATCCAAGGTAGATCCACCATTTTGCTATGACTGCAAAAAGGTTTGCGACGCTTATTGAAGGTTTGTGCGTCTCGGTTATGTAGTAGTCCAGCTTTACTCGTTCCAGGACTTCCTTGACAACTCTCCCAACAACCTTGCCGACTACTAAGCCGATTACCAGAAGTATTATAGCAGCCACAAGGTTCGGCAGGAAATTCACTGTATTCGTAGTTAGTTCGCCTAAGATGTCAACTAACACCATTTTAAACTCTCCTCCATTTTTGATATTGTATATCTTTGTATAAAATGGCTTGGACCCGTTAATAAAGATTGTGTTAGGCGAAAAATAACGATAATTACGAGAGAATTACAAATTTAAAAGTAAAAAACGCCGAGAGCAGGAAATTCCAGCCATGCTTGCGTTCTTTCCGCAAGCGCTTTCTTTTTAAGAAAGGGCTTTTTGAACCTGCGTGGGCCGAAGCCCTCTAGCTGACCTTCTACCTTTTCCGTTAACGCTTTTCTTTAGAAAAGGGTTACTCAAGGCTAGCGCGTTTACCAAGTTCCGCCATCTCGGCATTTAGAAAAAATATGCACTAAAGATTAAATAAACAAAGCTAAACATAAACAAAAATTAAAGGAAAGAAAAAAGAAAATCCTATTTCTTCTTTACAAGGAAGAAGCCTATTACGCCGCCTATTAGTCCAAGGATAAGACCGATGATGGCCATTGCAACAACACCTACGGCTCCGACCGCTGCGCCAAGCGCAGTTGATCCAAGAGCACTAAAGGCTGCTGAAAGAAGTACTGCTGCAATAATGCCTTCTACTACGCCACCGATCAAGCCTGCGAGAAGACCCACTACGAGACCTTCGCTCGCTTTCTTGACCTTAGCATACCAGGCTGCTACTACGCCACCCAGTATTCCGCCTATCAGCCCCAGGATTGAATGTACAAAGCCCAGGACTATTCCTAAGACGATAAAGGCTACGGCTCCTATTAAAACAGCTTTCCAGTTTATAGCCATAATAGAACTACGTATTTCTTGGTTCTTAAAGATGCGTAATGTGGCTTAAAATTATAAAATAAAGAGCGCCAGCGGCATTGACATACTCAGAATTGAGATGGCTTTCTGTATTCTGTTCTGGGTTTTGCATATTCATCTCTTTTTTGGGCACTGTAAATTTTTGAATACGAATATCTCCCTGCTTGATGGGGTTTCTATCCCATATATTGACCCGCATCTTCTATAGCCTAATTTCTTGTGCATTCTAAGGGAAATCCTATTACTTGGGTTAGTGCTTGAGAAGATTTTGGAATAACCTTTTACTGCAATAATCCTTTCAGCCCTAGAAAATAATTGTTTTGCTATGCCATGCTTTCTATTAGACTTTGAAACAAAAACAAGCTCAACATAAGCAGCCGGATAGTCTATAAAATCTAGGCTAAACTGGAGAAGGCCAACCACTTTCCCGTCAATACATTCCAAAAGCAGCCGCTTTTCTTTTACCAACTTATCGAATTTACGAGCCCAGTATTTGGAATTTCCTATTGCCTTCCTGTAAGGCTTGTAACAGCTACTAACGTCGTTCATGCCTGCATCTCTTTCCAAGGCCAGCCGAACAAATGCTTTTTTGTCGGATTTCTTAGCTAACCGGACATCTATTCGCATAATCATTTCACCTTTTCATTATATCTTTCGCCGTGCTGACTTTCAGATAATTTTGTTTTATCGCTGCAGCGAAGTCTGAATCTTTCGCCAACAGCACTTCAGAATTTGTTATCTTGTAAGCTGCAACCATAGAAGAGTCCGATATGGACAAGCCGAAAGAATGTTTTATTTTCGCTATCTTGATGCATAGTGCTTCATCAACAGGAACTATCCGGATATTCTTGGACACCATGAGCTGGGCGAATATGCTTTCTGCCAGAGATGGCATGCCTTTCTGATATAGAACAGTGAAAAATTCGCTTAGGGCAAGGGCTGGTATAAACAGCTCGTGTACGCCCTTTTCTATTTCCTCGAGAAGTTTCACCGAATAATTTTCGCCGTCTGAGAGTTCCAGCAAAAACCATGTGTCTGCGCAAATTCTCATTTTTTCATCTTCTTTGCAAGCGAGGCTTCGTTTTCCCGCCTCAGTTTCCTGATATCTTCATGTGTAACCAGCCCGGATGCCTGTCTGAACAGCTGCGCAAGCTTCCCTTTCTGAGGTCTTGTTATGACAATTGCGCCGTCTGCATCGACCACGAATAGCTCATCGTTAGGCTTTATGCCCTCTTTCTGGCGTATTTCTATTGGTATTGTTATCTGACCCTTTTCAGTAACTATCGTCTTTCCAATAATATCGCTCATTTTTATCACCAAGTAATACTAGTAAGAAAAATATATAAAGATTTCTTACTCAGTTGCCAAGCATCTTCCCGTATCTGCGGCTGAAAACCGTTTTCTGCAAAGACACCTCAAACCTGAGAGTATAAGCGCCAGCGGCAGGATTTTCACCAAGATGAGATAATATTCTCACCTAAGGGATGAGTAATCCCTTGAGAAGGGATATCCCTTCTCCGGGTTTGAACCTGCAAGTCCGGAGGACACCAGTTGTCTCTATGGACGTTTCGCGTCGTTCGAGATTCACCCTATTAGCAAGAACTAATAGTCTGGCGCAATGCCAAGTTATGCGACGCTGGCCTTTCCTTTTAATCTGTTTATAGCAGTAACCTTTAAAATGAAGGTCAAAATAAACGGGAAATCTGTTATTGTCAAGGGGAAGACAGTAAAAGATGCGCTCAATTCTGCCAAAATCAATCCTGAAACTGTCCTAGTCAAGAGAAAAGGACGACTCATAGCACAGGATGAGACTCTAAAAGATAACGATGTCCTCGAACTGATTGCTGTTATTTCTGGTGGTTGAATGAAGTGTACGTGTGGTAAGGTTGCTGTTTATTTTCGGGTAAACGAAGGCAGACATTACTGTGCCAGCTGCTTGACAAGGCAGATAGAAAGGAATTTTACAAGAACTGTAAGCAAGGAAAATATGATCAAAAAGGGCGATAAGGTTGCTGTTGGTGTTAGCGGTGGGAAGGATTCCATGGTTTTGCTGCACCTCATGAACAAGCTCAGGAAAAAAGTTCCCATAAAAATATTTGCGATCACGATTGATGAGGGCATAAAGGGCTACAGAAACAAGAGCATGGTTGTTGTCACAGACCTGACTAAAACATTGGAAATTGAACATCATGTTTTTTCCTTCAAGGGTGAAATAGGAGCTTCGCTGGATGAGCTGAAAGAGAGTAAATTCTGCACAAAATGCGGTGTTTTCCGGCGTTACCTGCTGAATAAAAAATCCCGCGAGTTGGGTGCTTCAAAACTTGCTGTGGGTCATAATCTGGACGATGA
>DUFR01000041.1:0-21730 GCA_013331845.1 Candidatus Aenigmatarchaeota archaeon
GAATTATTTTTTGGCTGCCTAGAACCTTGCTGGCATCTGGAAATTTTTTAATCTTGAAACTATCCATAACAAACTGCGCCTCTCGGTGAGGCTTTCCAAAAATTGCACCCACAGCGTTTATACCTTTCTTTTGGAGAAACTCAGCATAAGCATAAACACAAGCTGCGCCATCAAGATCATTCCTCGTATAGCATGTAACAAGAATCATTTTCGTCCCCTCTGCATCTTGAATAATTTTTCTATAGTCGCCACCGTATCCGCGTCTTCTGGTTTCTTTTCCTCTGTTCTGAGCCGCAGCAATCTTGGAAATCTTAAGGCGTATCCTGATTCATACTTCGGGCTGCGCTGTATCTCCTCATAGCCGATTTCTATTACCACAACCGGCTTGACTGCAACTATTTTTCCTTCTTCCTTGATTATAAGCGGCTTCAGTGTTTTCGTTAATGTTTCCAACTGTTCCTCTGTGAAACCTGAAGCCATCCTGCCTGTTGCAACCAATTTGTTTCCTTTCCAGGCTGCCAGTATGACAGAAGAGAGCCATCTGGCCTTCTTACCCTCACCCCACTCTGCTCCTACAACAACAAGGTCAAGTGGTTCAAGTATTTCNNGTGTTACTATTTTCTTGAGAGAAGCCCACCTTTCTGTGAGCGGTTCATCAATATAGGAAACGCCATCAAGATACAGCAGGTCAAAAAGATTGATCTGTACCGGAATTTCTCTGACCATTTTTTCAATATCATATTTGCGTCGTATTCTTTTCGAGAGAAGCTGGAAAGGCTGTGGTCTTCCTTCCTTTATGGCAACTGCTTCGCCCTCGACTATGCACTGCTTGCAGTTTATGTATTTCCTTGCTAAGGCTACTATATCAGGAAATTGCTTTGTGACTTTTTCCATGCGGCGTGAAAAAACGCTTACGTCGGAGCCGTTCTTGTGGATCTGAATTCTAAAGCCGTCGTATTTAAATTCCACGGCCGGCTTTTCAAACTTGGTCATAGCTTCTTGTATATCAGAAGCCCGATCAGCAAGCATGACACGAATCGGCTGCCCAACTTGTATTTTTGCCTTCAGCTTGCCTTTTTTTGCCTGCTCTGCGACGCGACCATAATCCCCAAGAACGTCATAGATTTTTTCCAGTCCCTTTGGATTCTGGTCAAATGCTTTAGCTATAGCATCGCGAACAATTCCTGCAGCAACACCAATCCTCATCTGACCAAGTGCGGTGCGAACAATATAGCGCGCTTCCTTTGGACTGGCTGATGAGAGTAGCTCAGCAATAAGTGATATTTTCTGGTCCTGGCTGCCGCTTCCGGTTATGCCAGGAAGTCGTTGAAGATTGTCAAAAACATGATCTATGGTAAGTTCCTTTTTCGCAAGCGATTTTTGCTTCCGCCTTTCCATAAGTTTTTCCACAGCCAAGCCGAGATCGCCCGTTGCCTTGAACTTTTCCATTACATCCTTTTCCGAAGCACCCGACACCCGCTCCACTACCTTCTTTATCATGCCGCTGGCTATTCCAAGTTCTTCCTCGCCTCTGGGAAAAACAGTTCCCATGGAAAGCACCACGGCCCTGTATAAATCCGCATCGGCACATCTTTTGTAAAAGTCCGCCAGTATATCCCGTTTTTCCAGTTTCTTTGTCGTGGCGTCCAGCTGCTCGTAGAGCTCGGCCAGTTTAGCAAATAGCATAGATAGAATTATAATTACGATGCTTTTTAAGCGAAATCTTTTCCGCCAGCGCTTTTCTTTAGAAAAGGGCTGTCTTTAAGAAATTTGGGTTTTTATTTGAAATATGGTGGAAACTTACAAAGTTTTCTTCGATCCTCACAAAGTTGTGACCGATTCTCTGCGACTCGCAAGACTAATGCACGAAAAAGCCGAGCTTGATACTGGCACTGAAAAATATACACCAAATGCGTTTGTTGGTATTTGGAGAGGTGGTACGACCGTAGCAGCTCCACTTACCGGTGCACTGAAAGGTTATGGTTACAAGCTCCACACACATTCTGCATCAGGCAAGTCCTATAATGAAGGGGCATCAAACCAATCTCAGGGAATTGAAATCTATAACATGGAGGAACTAATGCGTCATTTTAGGCGAAATCGTTATGACACGGTTTGCGGTGTGGATGATGTTTTTGACAGCGGCAGAACATGGCATTCCTTTCACCATATAATGAGAAACGGACTTCAGAGAGTTGACGCTGTTGCAAAAGAAGATGAAACTTATTTGTTTCCCATGCATGCAGAAAATGATGATTATATGATGAAGGTTCTGCTAGACGGAGACATAGAACCACTAGACAGAAATACTAGGGTACTAATGGCAACGCCCTATTGGAAGCCTCATGCCAATAGAACAGAACTAAGACCTGATTTTTTCGTGCAGCCAATAAAACCAGATTTCGAAGGGAGATGGCCATGGATAGTTTTCTACTACGAAGGCCCCGAAGACTTAACAAGACAGGAACTTTACCAGAATTTCCCAGAGTATTGGGATATTCTTCACGGCTAAATATCTGCGACCTGAAAGTCGCAGTATTTTTGCAAGGATGTAGAATATTATAAACGGCTTAAAGCTGTAGTATTGAACTACATTCATTGCAATAATCAACCTTTTTAAAACTTCTCACTTAAGTAAGGTTGATAAATAATATACGAAGACTGTGGTCTGTGTCATTCTCCTTTCTTTGGGGTTTGATAAAGACCTTTCTTTGGAAAGAAAGGGATTTATTTGGCAGTAAAAAAAATATGGTACGAAGTAATGGCGCCCGAGATGTTCGGCGGCAAACAGATAGGCGAAACGCTGGCCGCTGACCCGAAACAACTTATTGGAAGGACATTAAACGTAAGTCTGATTGATATTTCAAGAAATTACTCAAAATTCTTCGTAAAATTAAGGATCAGGATAAGCTCCATAGACGGCAACAAGGCTCATACGAAATTAGTGGGTCACGAATGCATGCGCGAACGCATTTACAGGATGGTCCAGCGTCATGGCCGCCGCGTTGATGCGGTTCAGGAAGTTGTGACCAAGGACGGTGTACATGTGAGAGTAAAGACAGTTTTCATGCTGATAAAGCGTGTCGGCAGCTCAACAAAGAACGATACGCGCAAGCTAGCCAGCGACCTGATAGAAGAGGCTGCCAAAAAAGCAAAGCTGGAAGATTTTATTAATTCCGTAATAGAGGGTGACCTGCAGCACAAACTGAAAAAAGACTGCAGCAAGATCTATCCCGTAGGCAGCATAGAAATCCGCAAGACAGAAGTTATTGATGAAAAGGTAGCGGCAGCTTAATCATACATGTTATTTCTGCATAGATTATAGTTACTAAAGAAAGATGCGAGCAAAAATACAAAGGCCAAAAAGCCCCGTCTTAGTTATCACTTATCTTTGCTCCTGTCTCGCATTAACAGCTGCAGAAATCCACAGTGCGCCTGCAAATAGTATGAACAGGAACGCAATTATCACAGAAAGTATGAAGGAAGCGTTTGTAGTGCCCTCAACCCATTCCAGGTTTCCTGCTATGAGCGTGCCTACAAAAAATGACAGCGCTCCCAGAATCCACAGCCCGTGCACATGAAATTCATATCCCATTTTTATTCACCATTTTATTTACTATTACTTTCCCGCAACAGCCGAATATATATCTATACTAGCATTATGATTAAATGTACCGACAGGATAAACAGCACAACCAGATGTTCTAGTTATTCTTACATTTTCTGAGTCTTCGTCAAACCTGTAACCTCGAAATGTTTCGGTTCTTCCATCATCATGTCGAAAGGTTAAGGGATTAGTTGCTGTTACTTCTACTGGCATAGTTAAAACCTGTTATTACTTATAAGTGAAAGCTTAAAAGGGTTTCCGTTGGCCGTTTTCCGGGTTTATTAACGTGTATTCTTCTGAAAAAGTATCGAATGTTTTGGAATCGCGCGGAACAAAAGTCACAATAGACGGTCTGGTTTTAAGGTGTAAATTAATAAAATAGTTGTCTCGTTCTATGTCATCTGCAACAAACGCACGTTTAGGTATTCTGGACGTGTTAAATTCGACAACCATATCCAAGCCATAACCATTGGCTCTAAGATCGTAGTAAATTTTTCTCTCATGTGCGCACGCCACTATGCTGTCCGTTTGTGCTATAACGGGTTTCTTATAAGGCGACTGTGCGGTAGGCAGAGCCATGGTTGAAAGCATGAAAACACTTCCTGCAAATCTCCGGATGCTCATATAATCACAAATCCTACTATTAACGAAAAGTATAAAACGTTTAGTAAAACCAGGGGGAAAATCAGCGCAGACTACGGTTTCTTTCTGCTGCCGCTTGGTAATCAGCAATTATCTCTTTCACAGCCCCTTCAAAAAGGGAGCGTACATTTGGATATTCATCAAATTTTTGCAAATATGGTGCGACGCTAGCCCTGATTCGTCTTGCAGCTCTGTTCACTTCACGTATGTCGCCACGAAGAGTTGACTGGGACATACGAAGAAGAAATCCCATGTCGTATAAATCGTTCTTTATGTCTGCTATTGCCCGTGCCCTCTCTGTCTGATAACGCATAAAACCGCACCTAACTGGCATCACATGATCACTTTTTCTTCTTTTTCTTGACGATTTTTGGAGCAGGCTCTATGATAGGTCTTAAATCCTGGACAAATCTGCGGACATATTCACGTGTTAGTTCTATGTCCCTCTGCGGTATTTCGTTTATTTTGTCCTCGTCCAGCATCTTCCTCATTGTGATAACCCGTTTGAAAACATCGGAAAAGTAAGGATCAACGCGCTTTGCATTTATAAGATATTCATTTACTGCGTGTGGCAGGTCCTTGGGGTCAGGCGGCAGTTTTTCTATCTTCTTTAGCGCAGCCACAGCCGCTTTTATCATGACCTCATAGTTCTTGTGAACTATTGTTTCTTTTTTCTTTTTTTGCAGCTGCATCAGAAGCTGCTCCATGCGCGAAACATATTGCTTGGCTTTTTGTATGAAATCATCCAGCTGCTGTCCTGCTATATCCTTGACTTCCTTGTGCTCCACAGCTTTCCTGAATTCTATAACACTTTGCAGGTCATTCAGATAGTTTTCCTCAAGAAGCTTGGCATCAACCAGATGTTCCTTGACATCCAGGGGTGTGTGCTTTGGTGATGGTGGGTTAAGCCCCATATACATAAGAACCGCCTGTGAGCTGTTGAGCATTGAATAATATAAGTCCTCGGCTATCATGTAGAGCTTTGCTGTTTCAACGCGGTTGATTTTTTGCGGCGCTGTCTCCATGAATTTTTCCACAGCTTCCAAAGTAGTTGGTATCTTGCCCAGCTCCAGCAGTTTGCGGACAGGTATGAAGAAGCCTGTATCATAAAGTGCCCAGCCGTCGCGCACTATGGTAAAGAGCAGCGGATGGCCGATGCGCGCCATGTCCCAAAACTCGCTAAGCATCCAAGCAGGCTGCACCGTCATGCTCTCTGAAATTTTCTTTGCAATATCATAAAGCCTGTCATCCAGATCGTCCTTCATCTCCGGAGTGAGCCGTGCCATTACATCGTCTATGATAACTAGCATGTCTATATCAGATTTCTCATGAAAGTCGCCGCGTGTCAGCGAACCGAAAAGCACAACAGCCTTGACCATGTCCTTGTACTGCTTGAGAACCTCGTCCTTGAACCGGTTGGCAAGAGCAAGCTGTTTTTTCCTGAAAAGCTCCTGCTTTTTCTTTGCCTTTAGATCCGTGGAGGATTGTTTTTCCATTTTTAATCACATTTACATTCATTTTCGTTCCTATAAATAATACGATTCATAGAAACGCAAGTATTACTTCAAGGTAGCATATATAAAGTTAGTGCTTCTTTCAGAAAATTACGATCCTATTTTGCTAAGGTATATATTTGTAGAATTTTCCCAGGCATAGTAACAAATAACTTTATATAATTACTATAGTAGTTATATGTATGGCAAAAACTACAATTCAGGTTGAAGAAAAAACAAGAGACATGCTAAAAGGTATGGGAACTATGGGCGACACATATGACTCTCTTATCGAAAAACTTGTCGAGTTCTACGAGGAAGCGCGAAAAAGTGAAAATTTTGTCGCAGCACAGCACAAGATAGCGAAAAATGGTAAATTCGTGGGGCTGGACTGAATGTGGAATGTGCTTGTAGAGGAAAATGCCATGAAATTTCTGGATTCCCTTGACAAGCGCCGAAGAGAAAACATAAAAGAAGCCCTCAGGCTCCTGAAGACATCCCCTTATCCAGGTCAGGGTTCTGGCGACAAAAAAGAAATAAAAGGTGCATCAAAATCGGCATATCGTATGCGTATTGGCGATTACCGGGCGTTCTACGTTATAGAAGAAAATAAAATAATCAAAGTGACCGAAATCATGACTGCAGAAGCTGCGCACAAGAAATATGGCCAAATTTAATAGAACTTTATCTGAACTTGCGTTTTTCCCATTCCTGTGCCTTGCCTTTATCCACAGCAGACTTGCCTAGAAATGTATGTTTCTCCTCTGGAACTGAAAGCAAGCCTTCAAGCGGATCCCATGCGTGTTCCCGCATAGCAACTAATTGTCTTTTGAAAACAGGCTCGTTTTGCAGCGATATGCCATAGAACTCAGGCGGCAGTTCTTCTGGCTTGACGTCCCTGTCAAGAAAGGTCACAATCCATCTCAGCGCCGTGACTGTATCTTCGAAAACTTCTTGTGGGAGCGCGCCCTTTCCTGTCCTGCCGCCTCCCCTTTCGAACATTATGTAGCCATCCCTCCATCCTTTTTTCTTCATCCAGTAGAGCCATCTGTAAATCTGCTCCTGCGCCAGCGAGCCGCGAGAAACAGGTATGTGAGCTGTTCCTCCATAAGGAACCGGCTGGCCTAGATGAAACAGTAGAACAACACTGCCAAAGTCGCCAGGAAGACGAGGCAGCACTTCGTCGGGATTCAGCTGCTGCGAAACCATGTGCTCAAAGTCTATGGTAACTTTTATGTAGGGAGAATTGATTTTTTTAATTGTATGGTAGAAGTGGTCTGGATGGAAAAGTCTGTAGAGCCCTTCAGCGCCCTCGCCTGATTCAGGATTCTCAAGAAGCATGTAAAGTTTTTTGGCTTCACACCACTCCTTGATGCTCATGCCATTAAGGAATCTTTTATTTGCATAGTGGTTTTTGAGTGTCATATGACCTTCTATGTACTTTGAAGCCACGGCAGCGCAGAATCTATTTTCACCCTCGTCTTCATAATAAAGTTCTGCGGGTTCCTTGCCTCCTGCAATGGTGTTCCAGAACGGGTCACCTTTCTCCTTCATCCATTTGGCAACCAGGTGATACGCGCCCCACTCGCCGTCATCAAGCTGGTATCGTTCTGCCTCGCTTTCTTTCAGTTTCAGCCAGACTTTGAACTGGAAATCATCGCTTCTTATGATTTGATTGATTTGCTGAACTAGTTGATTTTGTGTTTCAGTCCTGACTCGTTCCTTCAGGGCCCTTTTTGACTCTTCATCAATATCTGGATATGATTGAAGTCTTCTCTGGTATTCCTCCTCTACTAAACGTGGCAGCTCTTTCATTTTTTCATCTTCTACTTTTTGTGACTCTTCATTAAATGTGCTGCTTCTGCCTATGGTATGTGCGGGAAAGTGTTTTTTTGCCTCCTCTTCTATTTTCGCTTCCGTGACGATGTTCTGCAGTCCCTTGCCGTCCGGTCCGACCACAGGATAAAAGTAGCCCTGCGTGCGGTGCTGCGCCTCTGTAAAGGAAATCAGCTGTTTGTTCGATAGATGAATATTTACAAAAAAGAATCCCATTTCTGCCGCGTACTTTACAGTCTGGCAAAGCCTGATATGAGTCTGGTCCCATATCCTTTTTTCCGCCGAGTCCAGAGCCATTAGCTCGCCTATCTCGCCGTGCAGGCCGACAAACTTCATGTCCAGCTTTTCCTTCATGCGCCTTATCTGTTCCTTGACTTCAGGCTCATGAAATTCTGCTACAGATTCCAGGTCTATCTGCACAAATCGTATTCCGCCTGTGGCACCAAGTCCGCCTATCTTCTGCGCCAAACCAAGCAGCGCCGGGTCCCTTGCCACCCGCCAGAAGCCCGTCGAAATGCCAACCGTATAAGTCATATTTTCACCTGTTTATCTGAACAGTAACAGCAATAACCGCCCCGTCTGTTCCACCTTTACTTAGCTGCCGGGAATTCCCATCTTCTTTTTTATGTAGCCAACAATAGGACCATAACGCTCGCCGGCACAGCGTGCAAAGCATACCTTTGTCAGTCGCTCATCAAAGTCGCGCTCATAGGGCCCGCGCTTCGCCATTTCAAATGTCATGGAAAATTTGTCAAGCACCTTGGAAATTGCGCTTTCATTTTTCACCGCATAAGTGGGCACCTTGCCTTGAGGCGACTTATAGACACCAAGAAGCTTGTCTATGTGATGTTCCATTTCCTGCTGCTTTGCCTTAAGCTCGAGCAGCTTGCAGAAAACTACGTTCTGCGTCATGAAAAACATGTTGACATCAAATATGCCGTCCTCAAGCTCCTCGCCAGTCGGCATGCGAAGCCCTGTCTTCATTATTTTTATCTGAAAAAACGAATAGTAAGGCTTGTGAATCGTAAGCCATCCGTCGTTGAACATATCTTCTTTCTGCTTCTGAACCCATTCTTCGGTTATCCAAGGATATGCGTTTATGAGGCCAAATTCTTTGCCAAAAATAAGATTCTGTTTTGTCCACTTATCGTCAACCTCTAGCTGCCGTTCGCCTGGCTTTCCCATTGTTATCTTTGCCATGTCCTCGCTTCCGCCCTTGTATAGTTCTGGCACTATGAAGTCCTTCCAGACATAGAGAACTATCTCCGCAGAAGAAGTAGCTGTCCCACCGCTTGTTATGAAGAACGTTGTGGCATTTCTTCGATTACCTTCCCTGGCCAAGCCCTCTTTTATCAGCTTGTGCCTGGCAACATAGGGCTTGAGCCACTCTTTGTACTGCTCAACCGATGCTTGTCGAGCTTTTACCAGCTCATGTATACGCACGTAGCGGTTTTTTATCTCTGGCCCGAATATGTTTTTCCATTCCTGATAGAGCTTGTTCTTTGTGATAAGGATAACAGCTTCTGCCTTTGAAACATCCAGCTTGTCTTTTACCTTGTCCGGGTCCATGTCGCTGTCTGCCATCTTGATGAAATCCGTTATAAGTGTAGGCCATCTACTGATTATGCTTCTCATGGATATGCCCTCGCCGGTATGCATATCTACCTGGTCAATGAACACAGCCTTGAGTGAGTGATTGTCCGTGTTCTTCTTTATCAGATTGTCCCTTTTGTCACCACCAACAAGACAAATGTCGTCCATTTCCTCTTCCGGATGATTGTGTTCCTTTTCAGTCTTATCGTCAGTTTTCATCCATTCCTTAGGTGTCTTGTAGCCCAGATAGTGAAGAAACTCGTGATAGCGCCTTCTGTCATGCATGAGAAGTTCCATATCTGCTACAGATTGTGAAACAGAAACAAGCCCCTGTTTTATCTTTCCCTCCAGCTCCTCCTTTTGCTTCTGGGTAAGCTGATAATATTGCGCGTGGACAGGAGAAACCTCTATCCACTCGTCGGATTTTTGCACCTGATATTCCCACTTTCTAAGCCAAAAACATAAGCTGTAGTAAATGCCTGAAACTGAACCAGGCGATCCTGTAAAATCCAGCGAAATATGTGCCTCAAAAGGTCCTGCAGCTATGGCATGGCCTAACCATTTTGCACCGGCTCTGGACATTCTCTCAACCAAATCTGAATTAAGAATATCACCCTTGAGGGCGTTTCTGTTCAGGTTTTCAAGAATCCATTTTGGTCTTTTCTCCTCTTTTGGTTTTCCCATATTTGTCATTCCTTTCTGTAAAATGACACAGGGTTTCAGCCCTGTGCGTTTACAGGTAGAACATCACTAATATCTATTTCAGGACTAAATTCCTGAGCATTGATGTTCATACCTGTAAATATGTATTCGCCTATGGTCGTCATAGGTGTAATATCTGTTATTCCTTCTGGTGACTATAAAGTTTTCTTTACTAAGAATGGTGAATTGCTTTCAAGCACTGTATAGGTAAAAGTCAGGGTCAGTTTTTATATAGCGTACCATTGAGGCAGCACTAACCAGATATTGCAACTTACCTTAGAAAAGCAGGAGATAGGCACCTATTATGAGCAGAATAAGTCCGATAAATATGCCTGCCTTTGACATGCCCACTCTCTGGTAGTCTGGATTGACGTCAGGGAAGCCGATTATGAGGAACAGTCCTATCCCTGCAAGAACAAGCCCGGCAAGTTTTGTAAGTACCAGCGCGAGAGTAAGCTTTGTAATTATTATCCACCCGCCGGCGATAATAGCCGCAACGGCAACTAGCAATACAAGAATAAGGTTTTTGTCATTAAGATCGCTTTCAAAAGAGAACCATATACTAAGAATTCCAAACGCCAGAAGAACAGCTGCAACTATTATGTCCAATACCATAAACCATTATTGTTCGTTTGTAATATTTATAGTGAACCCATAAAAGAACTCTAACATGTTTTATGGGTTCGCATATAGCTCACAAGGAAGTAGTATTAACTATTTCCTTGTAGAGCTATAACTTTGCGTAACTGCAGCGCTCGGGTAATTCACACACACCCAAAGCAGCAAGGCATTCTTCGCGCTTGCCTACAAAATCAATTTATAGAGAAGCAGTGAGTATAATTATGATATGTTCCTTATAATTCATGACTAAAATCATGGGCATATGGGAACATGTCATCCAGAATGCATTTTTCAAAAAAATGCATTCTTAGATAGTGAATTATTGGCAGGTGTAGAGAATGGTATGGGCAAGGACAAAGCTTCTGATATGGGATTATATATTCGAACCCATCAAGGACATTCGAATCAGTTATGTAGGCCCAAATCCCGAGCAGTTCTACAAGAAGCTGAACGAGTTAATAAGAACTGTATTCAATGTGCCCGATGCATATGTACAGGAAAAGAACTACAGCTGGGAAAAAGGTAAGGAATCTGAAAAATTCGAGATTGATTGGGAAGTAAACAAAGTCCTCGATGTCTATTCTTATATTGTCGTAGAAGTCTCATTAAAAGGCGCGACGGCAAACGGTGAGGGCAAAGCCGTAATAAGACTCAAACCACGATTGATCACAGAATACCCACAGGATACTATCTGGCAACAGAACCTCATGTATGAAATGTTGAGACGCTTCTGGCACAACATGTTCTACCAGCACAAACGCATGGAATACCTTAATCTGGGAAAAGAGCTGCTGACTTCCATGGAATCCAGCGTCAAGCATTTTGGCGAAACTTTGCGTGAAAGTCCTCCGGCGTAAAATATAGTTAAAAGGGGCAGGATTTCAGCGTACTAATTTTATAGTTGCCAATCCTCCCGACTTAGCAACTCGTTTTATAAATACTGTAAATGCAATACAATATACTATGGGCAAACTGAATATCATTGATGATCTTATAGCGCCAGCAGACCGCATAAAAATAAAGTACACTGGTACTGAGCCGGTTGTCATAATGGGCATGGCACCAGACATGATAAAAAACATCATGAAAATACCTAGTAAAGACCTGCTGGAAACAGACATAAGGTGGGATGTTTCGTCTGATCCAAACGAGTTCTACGGCGTCTGGATGGGCAAACGTAAGGAGGACAATTGGTCAACAGTATATCTGCGTGTTATAGTACAGGGTTTCCAGCATTCCAAAGAGAAGACAGGCTGGTTTGTTGTCGAAATAAAAGGCACGCTGGAAACAAAATATGAATTCAGTAATTTCATCCAGCGGGGTTTCTGGTGGACCTACAATCTCGCTTTCTACTATAAGCAGCGTCGCAATTATCTTGAAATGGGAAAGGACAACATCTACGAAATGCGTGACTTTATTTTGAACAAGTTCAAGATAAACAAAGCTGAAGAGTAAAAATAAAGACATGAATAAGGACTTGCTCCCACCTTAGTAATATCCTTTTTATACTGGAAAAGCTGAATTATGAATAGGGATTAATTATGATGGGTTGGCTGAAAAACAGAATGCATAAAAACTACGATGATTATGAGGATATAAGGTCAAACGTAGTCGGCAAAGACCTTCTCGCGCCGCCTGAACCTGACTTCCCGCCAAGGCGTATTGAAAGGTCTCTGGAAGTTCCAAGGTTTGAGGAACCTGTTGGCCGTTTTGAAGAGCCGCCAGGTTTTAGCACCGTGGACACAAGATTTCCAGAACAACCTGTGGAAAAAAACAGCGACCGCTATGAAATTCTAGACAGATTGAATCTGATAGAAAGCCAGCTCGCTGCCATACGCAGCATGACAGAGACCATAAATGAGCGTCTGAAGAATCTTGAGAGACTAGCTAGCGGAAGACGATACTGATTTTTAATATATTTTTGACCGCAAGCCACTTTTTATATAATATGTTTCTTTTGCCTTAAGGATTTTCTTTTTCAAAGAAAAGTCTTATTCGAATACAAAACTAACTTTCTTCCCGATTATTTTGCCAACCACATCCGTCAGTGGTTGCACCTGGCGCATATACCTTTTTTCCACCCGGACCTTGTACGACTCGATGTCTGAGTAAATTTTATTTATCCCTATAACCGGCGCTCCTATGAGTTTTTCTATTACGTGCTTGTCGCTGCCTTCTGTCTTCTCTAGGAGTTTTATTTGTTTGCCAAGATCCTGTGAAAGTTTCTTGATGTTCCGTCCGCCAGGTCCTATGAATCTTGCTGCATGCTTGCCATCTACAACGACAAACAATTTGCCGCCATCCTGAACAGTACTCAAAAAGTCTAGATCAGTATCCCGTTTCTTGTTTATTCTGTGCAGTTCCCGCGAGAGCTTCACGTCTATCTCTTTTATCTCGCCGTTGTCAAGTTTTTTGCTGCAGGCAGAACAAAGTATGTTGCTTTGCAGGCAGACTTTACATATCTTCATAGTTAAAAGTAAAATTATGCGAAACTTTATTAAANNCTTGTGGACGCAGAGATAAGCAATCGTATCTTCACCACAATCGAACCTAACAAGGGCGTTACCTATGTGCGTGTCCCTTGTCCTTGCAAGCAGCTGAACGTTCAGTGCAACGCCCAAAACTCCAAATGCATAGACGGCGTGCGCTTCGTGCCTGTGAAGATGATTGACATAGCAGGTCTTGTGCCTGATGCCCATAAGGGAAAGGGCCTAGGCAACCAGTTTCTATCAGATATTATGGAAGCCAACGCACTCATTCACGTTATCGACATGTCCGGCTCCACCGACGAATCCGGCAACCAAGTAGCCGCAGGCAGCCGAGACCCGAAGGATGACATAAAGTTTCTGGAAGAGGAAATAGACTACTGGATCCTTGGTATACTAAAGAAAAACTTTCAGACGATGTCAAAACGCATTGAGGCAACAAAGGAAAAGCTGTCTGATATTGTTTACAAGCAGCTATCCGGTCTGGGGATAAAATTACAGGAAGTTGAGGAAGCACTACATGAAACCGGAATTAGCTCTGGCTCTGATGATTATGATCTGCTAAAATTTGTCCGCCTGCTGCGCCAAAAAAGCAAACCCATTATTTTGGCTGCAAACAAGATGGATATATCCAGCTCAGAGAAAAACCTTGAACGTCTTTCAGACCTTGGTTTTAAGCTGTTCCCATGCTCTGCAGAATCCGAGCTTGCTCTCAGGCGCGCTGCCGAAAAAGGCGTCATCAGGTACACGCCGGGCGCAGCAGACTTTGAGCTGCTAGAAAAACTAGACGACCGTCATCTTGCCGCGCTTAATTTCATCCGCATCCTCCTGAAGAAACACGGCTCCACAGGAGTCCAGGAAATAATAGACACCATAGTTTTCAAAATCCTCGACATGATTGTTGTCTATCCTGTTGAGAACGAACACAAATTTTCTGACAGCAAAAATAATGTGCTGCCCCATGCCATATTAATGAAGCGTGGAGCAACAGCCCTTGATCTTGCTTTCAGGGTGCATGAAGACATTGGAAAGAAGTTCGTGGCAGCAATAGATGCAAGGACAGGAAGAAACATTTCAGCTAGCTACCAGCTAAAGAACGGCGATGTCATATCAATCAGGAGTGGGCGATGATGCGATGTGAATGGGCCAAGTCAGACTTGATGATAGAATACCATGATACGGAGTGGGGCGTGCCACTTTACGATGATAGAAAACTGTTCGAATTTTTGGTTCTGGAAGGGGTTCAGGCAGGCCTGAGTTGGGAAATTGTTCTGCGAAAACGGGAGAATTACAGAAAAGCCTTCCACCGATTTGACCCAGTAAAAATATCTAAATATACAAAAAAAGATATCAACAAACTGATGAAAGATGCTGGAATAATAAGAAATAAAGCCAAGATAGATGCTACAGTAAACAACGCAAAAAGGTTTCTTGAAGTCAAAAAAGAATTCAGTTCTTTTAGCGATTACATGTGGCAATTTGTGAACAACAAGCCGATAAAAAATAAGTTTAAAAACCTCAAAGAGTTACCTGCAAAGACAGAAATATCAAACGCGATGAGTATTGATCTGAAGAAAAGGGGCTTCAAATTCGTCGGTTCAACAATTTGCTACGCACACATGCAGGCAACGGGAATGGTTAACGATCATTTAACAAGCTGCTTCAGACACAAAGAAGTTCACAAGCTAGGAATGTCAAATTCTATAAAGAACGTGCGCTAATTCACATGCTATGCTGATCTGCATAAAAATTTCTTAAATTGCATTCAATTTGAGGGAAAGAGTAAGTTTCTCCGATTCTAAGAAGGAAGAATCCAGCTAATTGCGTATCAACTTTTTCTGCATCTTCTCCTTCACAGGGAAGTTGGTCTGCGCACCCAGTTATTGTGAATCTTTGGCAATTAGCCAAACAAGTAGCATCCAGCGTACCAGCCGTAAGCTGTATAAGAGCACTACCAGAAATAAAATCATCGAAAACTCTAGTTTGGTTTTTCACGAAATCTTCTCCATAACCTCGAGTTCTGTAATCTTCTCTTGCCGTATCCGGAGCATGAAGATAGTTAGTTATGTCAACTAAATGATGACCTCGTATATCATAAACCTTAAGCAAAGGAATAATTCTCATACTCAATCAACAAAAGCGCCGGCCACAAGCAACGGGAAAACAATAGTTGCATCGCACTGGACCTTTACCGTGTCGCTGTCCGCAGCAGATTTTCCCCAGCTCTTTGCTTCTTCTGGCATTGCTCCCGAGTCCGAACCGTCACCTTCCATAGCCGTGTTTATGTATATGGTATATTTTGTGCCTTCCCTCATCATGTTAGCGTTCATGATATGATGCTTAGGCAGTGAGCCGCCGAGAATTATCGCTCCTGTTTCCTTGGCATCCATGACAATATCCTCCAGCGTTACGACATCATCCGTGACATCCAGCTTAAAGTCCGGATGTTCTGATTTGAAGAAAAATATCATGTCTCCCATCGAGCCGTCTGTTATCCCAGGGCAGAACACAGGTATATTGTTTTTTGCAGCCCAATAAAGCACAGATGTGTCATCAGACATTTCGCCAAGACGTCGGCAAATTTCTGTTGGTATAGCAATTTTACCGTTCTTCATCTGCTCATCATAAAGTTCCCGCAATAATTTGGTAAACACTTTTTCAAATTCTATGTACCTGTCATTCGGAACCAGTATGTTGCCTATTCTGTTTATGCCCTTGCTGCGCAACAGCGCACCATCCAGTCGAAAGTCGCCGAGAATAAAAGGCTTGAGTGTTTTTATAATGTCTTCCTCAACGCCGCCAGCTGTAGTAACAATAGCATGGACCATTTTATTTTTTACAAGATGTAGGATAGATTCACGCACGCCAGATGAAATCATGTTGGACGTGTAGCCAAGGAATATAGTAACATTTTCCTTTCTCATTTTTTGGGCTATTTCTATTGCCCTGCCAAGATGCGATGCCTGAAAGCCGGTCGAGGAATAGCTGTCTATGAAGCTCTTCATGTCAGGTTCTTTGGAAAAATCATAGCCCTTCACGTACAGGCCTTTAGGCTCCTCGGACTCCTTGAATATGCTTTCTCTAGGGTTTTTCATAGTACTTTTGCGCATAGAAAACTTCAAAAACCCTTCCCCGCAAGCAGAAAATGTTGAGAAACTATCTCATGAAAAATAAATAATTTTAAATACTAGTGCCGCATAAGAAATAATCTTACTGGAAAAAAGGAGAAATGTAGATAATAAGATGGACAGAAAAGTATCTATTGGTTTTGGTCCACACCTAACCCTTGACCTGTACGGATGCGATCAAACGCGTCTTCTGGATGATAAATATATTTATAATTTACTAGACAAACTACCGGCTAAGATAGGTATGCACAAAATCTCCCAGCCTGCCGTCAATAAGTTTACATCAAATCCGCTGGGCAAGAAGCGAAGCTTTGACCAGGGCGGCATATCTGCCTTTGTGCTCATAGCAGAAAGTCACATAACAATCCACACCTTTGTTGCACAAAGCTTCGCATCCGTAGATATTTTTTCCTGCAAGAACTTCGATGTTGAAAAAGCTGAAAAACATCTCATGAAAGCCTTTTCAGCCACGAAAGCAGAAAAAAATTTCCTTCTACGCGGCAAAGAGTTCCCGAAGAATGTCGAGGTAGTCAAGCCAATAGTCGCATCTGAAAGAAAATCAATAGTCAAAAAGCGGTGCTAACCTTTTAAGCATCAGCGCTTAATTATTTCTATGTTCAATAAATTCCGCCAGGAATGCGAAAATCTTCTCGACGGCAAAAGGCTTGAGCTGCCTCCAAGAGGTGTGGATGCAGACCTCGCCTTTCCATGCTTCTCGCTGGCAAAAGAGCAGAAAAAAGCCCCGCAGGAAATTGCCAAAGAGCTCGAGCAGCTGCTGTCTAGGAAAGAGAAAAAACTTGTCGGAGAGGTCAAAGCCCAAGGTCCTTACCTCAACTTCTACATTAATCACAAAAAATTTTCACCGCTCGCACTAAAGATAATACTTAAGGAGAAGGAAAATTATGGCGCTGGCAGGAAAAACAAAAAAGTTGTTGTCATAGACTACTCGTCGCCGAACATAGCAAAGCCGCTAACCATCGGTCACCTGAGCACAACAATCGTCGGCCAGGCGTTGTACAACATCTACACATTTCTCGGTTACAAATGTATCGGTGACAATCACTTGGGCGACTGGGGAACACAGTTCGGCAAGCTGACATGTGCCTACAAAAAATGGGGCGACAAGGCTAAAGTAGAGAAAAACCCCATAGAGGAGCTTCTTTCTCTTTATGTACGCTTTCACAAAGAAGCTGAGCAGGACCCGAAACTGGAAGATGAAGCCCGTGAGTGGTTCAGGCGTCTTGAAGAAGGAAACAAAGAAGCCACTACTCTTTGGAAATGGTTTGTAAATGTAAGTATGTCCGAGTTCAACAAGCTCTACAAGATTCTTGGAGTCAGGTTCGACTATTTCATTGGCGAGAGTTTCTACATACCCATTGCCAAAAATATCGTAGGGGAAGTGCTGCGAAAGAACATAGCCAAAAAAGAGCAGTCTGCTGTTGTGGTCACCTTCGAGGACATGCCAACAGCCCTTGTGCAGAAGTCAGATGAAACAACACTCTACATGACCAGGGACCTCGCAACAATAAAATATCAGAAAAAGAAATTTCACTTCTGGAAGCGTCTTTATGTAGTAGGTTCTGAACAGAAGCTGCATTTTCGTCAACTCTTCAAAATAGCCCAGCTGCTTGGTTATATTAAAGAGGGTGAATGCGTTCATGTGGATGTAGGCCAGATATCGCTGCCTACGGGCAAGATATCAACAAGAAAAGGCAACGTAATTTTCATGGAAGATGTTATCAAAAAAACAATAGAACTGGCGGAAAAAATCATCGAAGAGAAGAACCCCAAACTGAAGAATAAAAAAATTGCTGCTCAGAAAGTCGGGCTTGGCGCAATAAAGTACAGCAACCTGTCACGTGACCGTTCCAGGGACAACACATTTGACTGGGACCAGATGCTCAGTTTTGAAGGTGATACAGGACCCTATTTGCAATACACTTATGCGCGTGCAAACTCAATACTGAAAAAATCGAAAAAGACCGGGAGAGTTGGAAAGTTGACTGATGTAAAAGAGACGAATATGATAAAAAAACTCTCCAAGTTCTCCGAGACCGTAGAAAAAGCCGCGGCTGAGTACAAACCAAATCTGCTAGCTAATTATCTTTTTGAAGTTGCCACGCAGTTCAACGAGTTTTATCACTCCGTGCATGTAATAGGTGCTGAAGACGAATCGCAAAAGCTCGCTCTGGTAGAATCAGTTATGCAAGTACTGGAAAACGGCCTGCGCCTGCTGGGTATAGATGTTCTGAAAGAGATGTAGATACCCATCTTCGGCATTTCATTTCCGCACCACTACAACAAACTCTTTCTCTCTGCCTAGGATATCGAACTCTTTTATGACTTCCATGTTTTTTACTTTTTTCAAAAGCATATCTCTTCTGTCCAGGTAGTTATCATTATTGAAAAATACAGAAAGCAGCACAGTTCCGCCAGGCTTTAGCACACGGAAAAAATCATTGTTTTTGAGAAGATGCATCGTATCTATGGATATAACCGTATCGAATGCTTCGTCCTTGAACGGCAACCTATCACCATCACCAAAAACTCTCGGAAAAATAGCAACGTTGCCTCTTAGCATCGTAAGGTCGTTGTCCAAGCCTACAAATTTCCCCTTAAAGCTCTTCTCAAAGTACCCAAAACCGCACCCTATGTCAAGAACCAGTTTTGCCCGAAATATCTCATCTACCGTACTGCCTAGATGCTTCTTCATCTCCACGAATTTTTGCTTCTGAAGACTCTGCCAGGAACTGTATATGCTCGTCGACATCATATTAAGCACCTGCGTAATGCATAAAAATTACTATTGAATTACGAAATTTGGCCTAATTATAAATTTATAACCTTTGCCCTTTTAAGTAAAAGTTATGAGTGATGAGTTTTTACTACGTATAGATGAAGAATTACCTAGTGATGAAAGGATAGCGGTGAAGCTAATAGAGACCAAAGTAATGAGCGACAACTATAGAATCAAACTTGAAGCTCTTGTAGACAAGATAGAAAAGATGTCAATTCCTGCCAATACCGAGGTTCTTGACGAAATAAAGAACATACTTTCTGACATGCTGTCTTCCATAAGTGCTGTGAACAAAAGGTACACAATAATTCTTGACGCCATGGAAAGAATAGAAATGCTTGCGTCACAAACACCAGAATCCAATAACACTGAAGTGAAGGAAAAGCTGGACACGCTTTCAAAGGGCATTGCCGATATACTTGCAGACATACAGACCTCAATAGACGCCGTTGAAAGCAAGTACGACGCTGTCTCTGTAAGTATGCATGAAAAGGTGGGTGAACTGTCTGTAAGCAGCGCAGAAACCGGCGAAAGAGTAGAAAACATGGCAGCAAGCAGTACCGAGTCTTTTGATAAAATACACGCATCCATAGATACACTTGCAATAAAAAGCAGGGCACTTTCCGATATTATAACAAAGCTCGATGAAAAGATCGGAGAAATTTCTCTCGATGGCACTAATGTACTAAATCAGATCAGCAGAAAACTCGATAATGTTTCCAGCGGTGATGATATAGATGAAATACGTGAATCCATAGCAGCAATAAAGAGCAAGCATGACATTGTCTCAGAAATCATGCTAAGGGTTGACGAAAAACTCAGTCTGTTGTATGCCAGCAATGCCGAAACTCTGGGAAGAGTCGAGGAAAAAATATCAACATTCAACAGTCCTGCAATTGATAATATAAATTCAAAGCTTGACCAGCTTTCTTATGTAAACTCAGAAAAGCTAGATGAAATTGAAAATAAATTAGACAAACTTTCGGACAATACAGAACTCATTGAAACGGTAGAGGAAAAAATAGGTAATCTTCCTGACAACACATCACTATTCAACAAACTTGAAAACAAAATAGACAGAATTTCTGACAACGCAGAGCTTATTGAAACCGTAGAAAAAATAGACGGTAAGCTTGATCACCTGCACGATTCAACCTCCAGAAAAATCAGTGGTGTTGAAGACAAAGTAGGCGAACTTTCTGTTATGAGCGCTGAAATCATAGAAAAGCTCGGCATGCCTCAGGAAATAAAGCTGGACAGCATTGAAGAAAAGTTAGGCAGCTTGTCCGTGAGGAATACAGAGTTTATGAACCGCATAGATGAAAAGCTTGATGACGTTCACATTAACAACAAAAGTATTCTTGATCAGATTGAAAATCTGGGCGGCATTAACTCCGCAACAGCAGACGTTCTGAGTGAGATAAATGAAAAGGTTGCATCCATGAACTCTGTGGACAACTCAGAGGCCATTGAAAAGATTAGCAACAAACTGGGTAAGCTTGCTGAAAAAACAGGTCTCATAGAGAATGTCAACACGACCATAACTACTCTGGATGAAAAGTACAGCAGCCTGAAAAAGTATCATACTGCACTCAACAGACTATCAAGAAGCCAGAACAAGCTCAACGCAACTCTGAAGGATGTTAATACTTACTTTTACACGCTTAACAGTGTTGACTTCATGCTACGTCTTTTGAACGCAAAATTGCTACTGAAGAAACGCAGGTTGCCATTATGGGCACGCCAGAGAAGGACAGCACTTCTGAGATCAATAGTGGATCTTGAAAGCGAGGTTATTGACATACTTATCATAACAACCATACCAAAAGACGGCATATCAATCCAGTCACTTAACAAGACGATTGGTCGTGGTCGTAAGAGGTTAAAGGACAGGCTCGTGCGCCTTATTGCTGAAGGCCGTGTGGAAGAAAGAAGGGTCAAGAGAAGGAAATTATACTTCCTTGTAGTTTAGTTGTTAAGAACGTAGAAAGCTGTTTTATTCTTAATTTCATGAGTCATGAGAGTCCGACCCGCTTCCCGATTTACTTACATTTTCCTTATCAAGCTTGTTTCTTTTTCCTTTATGATTTCGCCTGTTTTTGCATCTATGTCAAAAATAGTTGCTGTCATGTCAGGGGCAATAATACTTATTGTCCATAAAAAATTGTCCTTTTGGTGTAGCGTTATAATAATACTGGCCGTATTTTTCTTAAAATTCTTTCTTGCCGTCTGAAGAGCATCGTTCACATTTATCTTTAACTCATTGAAGTCGGGTTTTTCTATAGCTGAAATGGGTGGGGTTTCCTCTCCCACGGTAACAAATTTATCATTTACAAAGCAGTCAATCATGAGTTTCTTTTTAGGGTTATAGAAAAACAAGGTCCATTCTGCTATATCCTTTTTAATATCCGTAATACAGGCGTGACAGGAACACAAAAAATAATCCGTAAGTTTCTTGACGTCTTCATTGTTCCTAGCTCTTTCTATAGCCTGTTCAAGTTCCATTTTATAATCTCCAAAAATAAAAAAATAGTTTCGGACTAAATTTCCTTGAGTTTCTCTGCTATGAATTTTATTACGTTCTCGTCCAGAGGAACCGTAAAGGATTTCCTATATCTTTTCTCGCCGGACGGTGTTATGAAGCCGCGGCTTATGGATATAAAGGTGTTTTCTCCTTCTTCCGATATTGCTTTCTTTCTGGCAATCTCCAGGAAATTGCTGTTGCCGAATTTTATTTCTTCGCTTTTTATTGTTTCGAAAGTTACCATTGTTTTAGCCCCCGTTTTTTTTGTTTTTGTAATAAAACTATGTAAATAATCTTTTTA
>DUFR01000041.1:21749-29103 GCA_013331845.1 Candidatus Aenigmatarchaeota archaeon
CCAGACTCCTAGAGGCACGCTATATCCTTCGTATATTTCGCGGAAAACAACAACACGTGCCTGTCTTTTTATTTTATGGAGATGTTCAACAACGCCAAGCCGGGAAGCATAATAGCCGCCTGCCTGCTTCTCTGCATAACAAGTGCGGCCTGCAAACGGCTCGTACTCTTCCTCAAGTCCATACCACTGGCTGCCACGCGGCCAGGACTCGAAATTCTCGAATTCCCAGCTGCCTGGCATCATTAATACAACAAAACGATTATCGAGGTTGAATGACTCAAAAACCATGATTTCATTTATACTGTTGTATGTTCTGACGTCATGAAGAAGCGACTTGGTAATTATGTCATCCGTGGCTGTTATGGACCATCGCGTAGGCACCATTTTCTTATCTATACCAAGTGCACCCGAGGACAAAATTGTTGTTATTTTGTAAACATCAATGCCTGTAGAGTAGAGAATTCGTGCTGCTTCATTAGCCTTCAGTTCGTCTGCAGCAACCTTTTCCACTTTAACATCAATCTTGGGATTTTCTGTTATCCGAAGCTTTTCGAGTTTTGCCGAAGGTCCGATAGGTTGTGTTATCCTGTCAAAGTCCATGCTAAAAAGCGGCTTCTTGGAAAAAATCATCTCTACCTCCGTAGGTAGCGAAGCAAGCGAGATTTCCTGAAGGTCGCCTACAAAACGCTCCTTCGAAAAAATGTTCTCCTTCTTGTTGGCGCGTAGGGTGGCTGCGCGCATGCATATTATCTGCATGTAACTAAGATTGAGCCAGGACGCGGGATTATCATACAATGGGTTATTTTCCATTATGCCCAGCGGTCCTGCATTCACCTTTGGGTAGCCTTCAGCACCGATGAAAATCCCAGGCGAAGGCCCGTAGAACTCCTTAGTCATCTTAGGTGCCATAAGGCGCCGCATTTCATCAGGAATGTCAGAAGCTCGCATGGCATTCTTTTGTCAGTAAAAATAGTTAAAGCTAATGAGTCTTTTCCAAGAAAAGCCTTGAGAAATAACAACAGAATTACTTGCTTTTCTTTTCCTTCTTTTCCCACTTCAAATCTTCGAATTCTATCCAGGCAATTATCAGACCCATCAGTATCAGGAACAATCCAAACAGCCCTTCAAAAACGGCGAGAAATGCCTGGAATGCGCTCCTGCCGAAGAACGCGCTTACAGCAGTGCCTGGGAGGTACCAATAGATACCAATGACAAAAATTATCAAACCTAATATGAGTTTTATCGCAGCATGCATTTTTACCACTTCTAGATTATTTTTATACTTACCTTTAAATATGTGAACTACTCCTAGCTTTCGCAAGGGGCTTCCTGCTTCTTTGACCGAACTTGCTCATCGCTGAGTAGAGGCTCAATCTCCACAGGCGTATATTCCTGTCGTTCCGACAGTAGTGCTCTTTTTAGTATGTTTATTGCGGAATTATAATCTCTGTCTATTTCTAATCCACAGTTGCATTTATGCGTTCTGTCCCAAAGTTCCTTGTGGACTTCTTTCCCGCAACCTGAACAAATTTGTGTTGTTCTTCTTGGCTCAACCTTCACGACCGTGCAACCAGCTCTTTCAGCCTTGTAGCACAGCATCTGGATGAACCTTGACCATGACGCATCAGAAATTGCTTTTGCCAGATGGTTATTCCTTACCATATTTTTTATCTGCAAGTCTTCTACCGCTATGAAACCGTAATTGTCTACATAGTATCTCGAAAGCTTGTGCAGAAAATCATCTCTTTGATTTGTTATTTTTTCATGGATTCGTGCCACACCGATTTTCTGCTTTATTCTATTTTTACTTCCTTTCTTTTTCCTTGACAATCGTCTTTGCCTTTTTTGTAATTTTTCCAGGGATTTGTCAAGATGTCTCGGATTGTCAAAATGATTGCCATCGCTGTCATAGATATAATTCATTATGCCCAAATCTATACCAACCTTGTTTGTGTTTTCTGTTGGCTTGATTTCTTCTTTGATTTCAGCGATTATTGAAGCGTACCATTTTCCAGAAGGACAATGCTTTATTGTGATTTGTTTTATTTTCCCTTCTATAGTTCTGTGCATAATGAAAGGAATTTCACCGATTTTTGACAACCACAGCTTGTCGTATCTTGTCTGGTTCTGCATGATAGCGAATCCGCTCTGGTTGTAACTGAAAGTTTTGAACCAATTTTTGCCTTTGAATCTCAAGCCCCCAACCTTTCTACCATTTTTCTTTGTTTGCGACAGGCTTCTCAAATTGGAAAATAATCTGTAATTTTCATACTGCAAAACCTTTGAATGAACATCCTTCAAATCTGGTTCTATTCTTTTCAAATCAACTATCATTTCTTGTAATTGTGCCTTGTCAATGATTTTCTGCTGATTCAACTCGTTGAGCAAAAAGTTATAAACATACCTACATTTGTTGAGAGTCCACTGTAACTTTTGCTCTTGCTCCCTTGTCGGATATAAGCGAAATTTATAGGATATTAGCATATTATTTACCCTTTGGAATAGCCCACAATGCCGAATGACATTTTGGACATAAATATGTTTTTTCTTTCCTGCCAAACCATTTCCATCCGCATCGTCTACATTCCCGTAGTTCTCTATGAATTACCATATTTTTAGTCATTATCATCTAATAATTATTACATAATAAGCCATAAATACCTTTCTATTGGACAACTTCATCTCTTGCATTTCATAAGAAGCTCCTCGGTAACAAATTTAAATAGTCTAACTAGAACAATTGATATCATGGAAACCGTTAGCGAATTAGAAGCTATTTCTCCCCGTGCAAAACTATGGAGAAGACAGCCTGTAATGAAAAGACTGAACAAGCCGACAAGGCTGAGCCGAGCGCGCTCACTTGGATACAAGGCAAAGCAAGGCTACGTGATAGTGCGCACAAGAATCAAAAAAGGCGGCCGCCGAAGACCTACTCTACATAAGGGTCATAAAACAAGAAGCATGGGTCTGTTCTTTACGACAAAGCAAAACAAGCAAGCCATAGCCGAGCGTCGCGTTGTAAGAAAGTTTCCAAACCTGGAAGTTCTCAATAGCTACTATGTTGGCGAGGACGGAAAATACAAATATTACGAAGTTATTCTTGTTGATAAGCATCATCCTGTGATAAAAGCTGACAAAAGCATTAACTGGATTACAACCCAGAGGCGCCGCGCTTTTAGAGGCCTGACCAGTGCCGGCAAAAAGAGCCGCGGACTCTGATTTCTAGGGTTTGACTTCATGCTATGTGTAAATTAAGGTAAATTCCTCAGGTGTTTTTTGTTACTTAAAAGCTTTCTATTCTCAATATTATTACCGGGCAGGTCAAGACGTGGCAAAGCCTTGCTTTGCAGCGTCTCACATTCATCGGGAATGTAAGATTTCGAAGTCCGGGTGGTTAGATGACACACTATGACTTACACGTTCACACAAGCCTTTCCATAGGCGAGAACAGTGTAGAAGATGTTGCCAAGATGGCAAAAAGGCTTGAATTGTCAGGAATAGGTATAGTAAGATACTATCCTGTCACAGAAAACCTGCCAAAGATTGAAGGCATTGACCTTATTTCATCAATTATGCTCAAAGCTGCAAAGCCCGATGAACTGAACGCCATGGCCGAAAAAGCGCGCAGCAAAGCTGAAATTCTCATGGTTCATGGTGGCGATTACGATGTCAACAGAGCCGCCTGTGAAAATCCTCTTATTGATGTGCTGTGCCACCCTGAACTTGGCAGGAAAGATAGCGGACTTGACCACATTTGTGTGCGTGCAGCCCATGACAATAACGTAGCTATAGAAATAAACTTCCGCGAAGTTCTCGAAAGTTACAAAAGAAACCGTATATATGTGCTTTCAGCAATGAAAAAGAACATAGAACTTTGTAAGAAGTACGAAACAAAAATAGTCTCTTCTTCCTCTGCTGTGACAGTTTGGGGCATGCGATCGGGCCGCGAGCTTGCTGCGCTGACACATCTGCTTGGTCTCGAGCTTGGCAAGTCAATAGAAACGTCCTCAACAATACCAGAGCAGATTATCCGGGAAAACAGGGAAAAAATGGCAGGAAAGAGGCTGGAAGGAGTTAGTGTAGAATGAAAATAAGCGAAGCCCAGAATATTGTAAAGAAGTTTGCAGAAAGTAATGGATGGAAAGACGAGCCAAACATAGACAAATTCGATCACCTACATGAAGAGTTGCTGGAGATGAGCAGGCATCTTAGATACAAAAATGAGGAAGAACGTAAGGAAATCGTTAAAGAAAAAAAAGATGTCTTTGAGGATGGGATAGGAGATCTTTTATTTGCGCTGCTTCGGCTTTCAAACCAGCTTAACATTGATGCGGAAAAATCCTTTGAAAATGTCTCAAATAGCATCATAAATCGCTACACGGGGAAAAAGGAATGATAATTATGGAACCAAAAATATTACCGCCAAGCATGCGGCCCCCGAAGCGTTATCTCGTCTTTGAAGTTATATCAGACCAGCCTGTAGTCTATAGCGACCTGGTTAACACCATTTGGACAACAACCATGGAATTTCTCGGTGAGCTTGGGGGTTCCGAGGCAAATATATGGTTTGTGCATAATACTTATGACAGCAAAAAACAGATCGGCATGATAAAATGCCGTCACGACCATGTGGAAAAGGTAAGAACCGTGCTGTCTCTTATATCGGTAGTAAGTGAAATGAAATGTATAGTAAAAATAATTGGTGTAACAGGAACAATAAAATCTGCAAAAACAAAGTACATGGGTGAAAAGAATGAACTATGAAGATCTTCTCAAAAAAGCCAGGAAAAATCTTCCAGCAAGAACAGAAACCAGGTTTGAAATACCTGTGGCGTCTGTTCAGCCTGGAAAAAAACAGACTGTAATAAGGAACTTTGTTGACATAGCAAAAGCCCTGAGACGAGAACCAGCAGAAATAGCAAAATACATGTTCAAGGAACTGGCTGTTCCAGGATCCATACGAAATAACGAACTTGTATTGCAGTCAAAAGTTCCGACCATGCTAATCAACCAGCGCATCCAGGAATATGTCCGTGATCTTGTAATATGCAAGGAATGTGGAAAACCCGACACTGCATTGCAGAAAGTTGATAATTACACCTTTGTCAAATGTGAAGCCTGCGGGGCAAAGCGCACGGCAAAAATGTGATAGTATGTTCTCCTATAATGTACTCAAGCAGGGCAAAGATGTGCTGCTTGCAATCTGCGACGAGAATATCCTGGGCAAGACATTTAGCGACGGCGAACTAGAAATATTTATATCTGATTTTTACAAAGGTAAAAGTTGTGGCGCTGCTGACGCCATAAAGCTTGCAAAAAAGGCAACAATAATAAATGCCGTCGGCAAGGATATAATAAATATACTGATAGAAAAAAAGTTCGTGAATGCTTCATCGATATTGAAAATAGGTGAAACGTCGCACGCCCAGGTCATTACAATGGGGTAATTAAGACTTTTCTTTGGCAAAGAAAACCCTTAAGCCAAAAGAAACATATTACAAATAGGGGAATAATATTGAAGACGAGGTTTTAGGATCGCCTATTCTTTTGGGATGGCGCTAACTGACGCACGAAGTGCGTCGTTTGGTTAAGACCTTGACACAAAAACGTCTTACAACGTCAGTCGTATTTGAGAGAAGGGATCGGTAATGAAAGGTCAGTGGTTCATCATTTCAGCCGTGGTAGTTTCAAGCGTATTTCTAGGTATTTCGCTAGTGTTAAAGGATTATTTTGTTGTCGACTCTTCCTCGCCTGCAAAAACAGCGGATATCTTTTATTTCAAAAGTATAAACGTACAGTTAGATAACATAATAAAGAACACTGTAACCGATGACCATCCGACATGTATAAACCTTAGCACAAACCTTAATGAATTAAATGCAACAGCAGTCAATGTACTGGCATCAAAAGGCATTTTTTTCTATCTTAAATACAACATAAAAAGCTGCGATACAACAAATGACGTTGATGTCGACCTTCTGGTAGCTTCACAAAACGGTATGATATACAACTTTACAACCCTGAGTTCGCCTTCGCAAATACTCGGAGCGTAAGTTGTCGTTATCACGAATCGTAAAGATACGTTGAGCTGCTTGCAAGGGCAGGGGTTTTTAGATAGCAGGAAAGTTCAGCTAGAATTATGGTCAAAAGTGGAGACCAGCGAGTCTTCACCTTAGTTATTCACCAAGGATAAAAGAAGCTTCCTTGTCGTCCATACCAAACTCTTCGCATATGTTTCTGTTCTTTTTGAAAAGCATTCTTATGAGTGGGATATAGGCAGCTGCCTGTCTCTTTGAAATGTGCAGGTTCTTGGCAAGATTCTCAAGCAGTACATTACTTGATCTCCTGACAAAAACAGGCGGTCTGTAGGAAACAAAGCGCGCGCTGGTCTTTTCCTTGGCCAGTGCAACCCCGTAGACAGAAAGATTTGAAAAGTACTTTTGCAGACTCCAGGATTGGCGTTTTATAATTCTGGAATAGAAAATATCAGCTTTTGAAAGATAGTCATAAGCAGATGCTATGGAATTAGTGTCAGTGTACTCCTCAAGAACATTCTGTTCAAGCCAAGAGAAAAGTTCTTCGCCGTCCTTCTCCGAATTATCAAGAGCTATTTTGCAGTTCTGAATACTTGTGGTCTTGAATATTATCTTTAGTGTGTTGAATATATTTTCCTCTGCATCCCTGTGATTAGAGTATTTCAGGCCAAGCCGAAATGCATTCAGATCTATAAGCAGTGCACGCACGTCGCCATTGCTCGTTCTGGCAAGCTGCTCTAATTCGCGGTGCTGCAGCGTGATGTGCTCGCTCCTGCAAACAGCCTCAAGGAATTTGACTAGCTCTGTTTCTCCTATTTTGTCAAATTTTAACAGCTTGAATACTTTTCTGGAAGCAGTAGGCAGCTGATAGGCATCGTCTGTTGTGCATATTACGGGATGTCCGCTTTTTTCAATAAGCTGTGAGAAATTTCTCAATGACCCAGCGGTGACATCATCAAAAAGAAGTAGTTTCTTTCTCGAAAAAACGCTGCGCTGCATTGACGCTTCAAAGAAACCCTTAGCTGACCTTTCCTCATCAGCATGTGTCCCAATGACTTCATAACCAAGCTCCCTTGCTATAAGTTTTATGGCTGTGGATTTGCCGCTTCCGGTTGGTCCGTAAACAAGCAGCGCCTTGCCCTTTTTCCAGCTGGTTAGGAATTTCCTGATGTCCATGATAGCAGCCGGATTGCCTATTAGGTCTTTCGTATTTTTAGGAGAATACTTTTCAAGAAGCATGCAATTATGGTCACAAAAATCTTTTTAAACTGTAAGATGAAACGCGTGGTGGAGTATATAGTGGCATACTAGTTAGAAGA
>DUFR01000018.1 GCA_013331845.1 Candidatus Aenigmatarchaeota archaeon
GGGTCAGTAAATTTAGGGTCAGTAGGCTCGACACACACCCATCAGGATTTCAAGATGTACGTAAACGGCCAGATGGTGGATTTTTCCCAGCCAAAGTATCAGCTGAGAAGCAATTTGGTGCACTTTGAGGAAAGTAATGGGAATGTTATTCATACACATGCAACAGGCATGACTGTTGGTTACATGCTGGGCACCCTGAACATAGAAATGACTTCTGAATGTCTTTCCATAGATGGAGTCAGGTATTGCAACAACGGGAACAGCAAGCTGAAGATGTATGTGAACAGCCAGCCAAGTAGCGAGTTCGGCAGTTATCTCATGAAGGATTTGGACAAAATACTAGTTTCTTACGGCAATGAAACCGACCTTAGCGGTCAAATAGCTTCCATAACAAATGAAGCAGCGACACAGTCGAACGCTAAATAATGATGCCGTAACTGACAAGATGCCATCGTCCGCACATCCGCATTTAATCAAAATATAAATCTATCTATGTTAGTTACCCTCTTTGGTAACTATCATATTTAAATACTTTTCATCTAATTATACATATGCCTCTGATAAAATATAAGAAAGCATTGGAGCGGGTGCTCAGAAAGCCTGTTTTCACGCCACAAGATTTGCACAATGAAAGAATTCCAAAAAACTATTCAAAAAAACTGCTTCATCTTCTAGCCAAACAGGGAAGAATAAGGCGAATAGAAAGGGGCAAGTACACGTGTTTGGACGACCCTGTAGCCGTCGCTGCACATATGACAAAACCCTGCTATCTTTCTCTCTGGACAGCCATGAGCATAAGAAATCTTACTACACAAGTGCCGTTCGCTGTTGAGGTTGTAACGTCCAGGAAACGATTTGCCAGAAAAGTCGATTTTTTAGGGACTGTGATAAAATTTCACGCTGTTGACCCTAAAATGATGTTTGGTTATGAAAATATTATATGGAAAGAAAATTTCAGAATACCTGTTGCAAATAAAGAGAAAATAATAATAGACGCCGTGCATATAGGTCATATACCCGAAGAAGAAATTTTTGATATGATAAAAATTTCTAATGCACCACTCTTGAAAAGATATGCAAACTTGACGGGAAATGAAAAAATCAAGAATAAAATAAAGGAGATGATTAAATGCTCACAGCAGAAGAGGTAAAGAAATACGCGCATATGAGAAGATTAAGATTGATAGACCAGATATGGAAAGATTATTTGCAGGATGTACTACTTCATCTGCTTTACAGAAAAATGCCTAAAATGGTTTTCTCAGGCGGCACTGCAATATGGAAAATCCTTAAAGGCGACAGGTTTTCAGAAGACATAGATGCATACGCATATCCAGTGCCGGGCGACCTTGCAGATTATTTGATAAAGGAATTTTCTCTTCTAGGAGTAAATTGCACTATTTTAAAAAAGAAAAGGACACAAAACATGCTTTTCATCAAGATGTCGTTGTCATTTCCTTCCCACCAGCGCGAAATAATGATTTCTTTGGAGATTCTTTTTGACAAGCCAAAAGAAGTAAAAGAGATGACACTTTATTCGCCATACCCGGATGTTCCTCCGGTCGAAGTAGTTATCCTTTCGCCTGAAGAAATGCTAGCAAACAAGGTATCTGCAATATATGGAAGGAACAAGCCTAGAGATGTTCACGATATTTATCTTCTGTTAAAGTTAGGGACTGTAATAAACATGAAACTGATTAAGAAAAAGGCTCCGAAGTTCAGGATGGATGCATTCGTGAGGAAAATTCTGGAGAAGAAAACAGCATGGAAGAGTCTTGAAACTCTTATAATAACAAAACTGCCTTCAATAGAAGAAGAGGCAGAATTTATTTTGTCCTGTTTTATAGCAATACAACGAATAGAATAATATATTATTTCGTTGTTTGCTATATGTGAAACAAGTGTATAGTATCTCAATTATTTACTTGTTTCACTATAAAAAATCCGAATAAATCCTGCAATGAAAAATCAAATTACGATTCCATAGCCTACAAGGTGCCATCTTCCGCCCACCTGCATTGAAAGAGCTACTTTGTCACCTTTGTCAGCGCAAACCGGAAGCTTCAATTTTATATGAACCACGCTTTTATTTGCAGAAACAACAACGCCTACGGTCTTTGCGATGGCAGCTGTAAGCATGATGACATCGCCTGTTTTCACAGCATTTATTTTCTGATTACCCGTGGCGCCTATTACCTTTTCAAAAAGTTTTATGTCTAGCTTCATCTCTTCCATGACAGGCGGCATATTATCCGGGTGTCCCACTACACTGCCCACAAGCCCGTCCCCTCTTGATAAAGCCGGGTCCAGATCAAGCTGTATGGCTGCCAAGCCGCCTGATTTTGCTTCCTTCAATTTTTGTCCTGACTCGATTATTTCAACAGCCTTGCTTTTCAGTGGAGTCCATTTATCGCCTATCTTTGCGCCCGGGCGTATCTCCAGGGTGTCATTTATTTTTATCACACCCTGCGTCAACGAGCCACCTATTACACTGCCCTTGAGCGCGTTTATGTCTGCTCCTGGTTTGTTTACGTCAAAGGAGCGCGCCACATAAAACTTTGGCGGCTTGGTCGTGTCCCTTTCGGGCGTTGGCATGTTTTTTTCAATGGTTTCTATAAGAACATCAATATTTGCATTGTTTATCGCGCTGACAGGTATTATCGGCGCATTTTCAGCAACAGTGCCCTTGACAAACTCCTTTATCTGCTTGTAATGCTCAATAGCTTTCTGTTCAGAAACAAGGTCAATTTTGTTTTGCACTATGATTATGTTTTTTATTCCCACAACATCCAGAGCCTTGAGATGCTCTGCTGTCTGCGGTTGCGGACATTTTTCATCCGCGGAGATAAGAAGCAAAGCCCCGTCCATCAATGACGCACCAGACAGTACCGTGGCCATAAGCGTTTCATGGCCCGGCGCATCTATAAATGAGACAGAGCGCTTGGGTTCTGCATCGCTGAAGCACTTGGGACATTTTAATGTATTTGCATAGGACGAGCACTTTTCACAATAATAGAATGTCACGTCAGCATAGCCCAGCCTTATGGTAATACCTCTCTTTATTTCCTCGCTGTGAGTGTCCGTCCATTTTCCCGTGAGCGCCTGGGTTAGAGAAGTATTATGAGCGATTAGAGCTCCCATGCCACAAACAAAGTTATGATATCCTGGAACTTGCAAATCTATAATCGGGCCAGAATATTCTATTTTCTTTGCAGACTTGATTTTGCACCATTCAATATTTTTTGGGGCAATTTCATTCAACTGGTTAAAAATTTCACGGGCTTTTTTTCTGCAATTTTCGAATTCGGATAGTATGGCATTGGTAATTGAGGTATTATCTTTGCTGTCAATTTTTAACCCTCTAAGGACATACGAAACTTTTTTTGGAGAAGTGCCAGATATTTTTGCGATACGGCGCTGTGAAATTCCCCATCGGGTTAAAAATTCTTCTGAAATTGAAACGTTTATATTTTCCATTTCTTTTAAACGATTATAAAAGGAGCTTAGTAACTCACGAATTTTATCTTCGCTTATGGCATTTTTGACTCTGCAATCGCGGTATACGAAAATCCAGCTTGGCTTTTGCTTGCATTCTTTTTTCAAATATTCTCGCTTGATTTCCAAGCCAAGTGCATTAAATAAATCCGACAAGAGTTTGTATTTGATTGGAACAACATGATCTGTTTTTTTACATCTCTGGATTCTTGAACATATTTTTTCTAATTTGATCTGTTTGTAGGGCAAGTCAAATCCTATTTTTTCTTGGAAGATACGAAGGCTCTTAGAATCGGATATGAAAAGTTGCCAGTATTCCCTTTTAGGGGAGTTGGAATTAGTAGCCCTTTTCCATGTGGGGTGAATGGAATTCGATACACCGAATTTCTTCAGCGCATATCCAATAAGATAGATGCTTTTCTTATTCGCTTGGATCAATGCTATCTGATTGCTTTTTTCATTCACGTTGCCTTCGGCGGAGAAAAAAGATCGCAGGAAAACACAAAGTTTTTTGTTAGGAAGCGAGAAAATCCATTTTGGTATGGAAGATTTGTAAGAGTTCCCTTCTTGCAGACCATACCTGATTTCTAGAAATTTGACAAGCGCCTTATTTCTTATGGCGTAATCAAATTGCCCCTCATAAACAGCCTTAATTTTCAGGTGGGTCGAGCAAATATTCAAAAAATCCAAAAGCAATTCATTTTCTGATTGTGAAAATTTGACATTATTGCTGGTTAAGCAGCCTTCAGAAAGTATAAGAGCTATGAAGCGAATTATTTCATCATTAAACCCTGCATCGGCAATTTCAATAAAACTCTGTGACTTATGTTTGCAGTTTATAATTGTACCTTCTGGGATGTACGTTTTCATAGTAGAAAAGAATTCGATAAGGTTCTCTCTTTGGACTTTTGTTAATTTGCCTTTCTTGAAAGAGCCCGAGAAGTAATCGTTTCCTCCTTTGCATGCTTTTTGGATTTTATTGCAAGAAATTTTATTCAAGATTCTTATTTCATTCAGTTCGGATACGGAAAGCTGGCTAAAGTCTCTGAAATTCCCTGTTTTTTCTTCTAATTGTTTGGCGCGTTCTTTTGTAACAACCCAGCATTCTTTTTCGATTTTTTCCAGCCAATCTGGTACAGGGTCTTTCAAAACCGGATTTTCTGGCAATTCTTTCAAGGCACCTATAAAATCGCCTTCTTTCAATTCATCTGTGCTCTTCCATATTATCTCGTATCCATTATTGACAAGTAGGGGATGCTTTGGGCTGGCTTTCAGGCGCTTCCCATCTTTAGTTACTATTTCTATCATCCCTCCTTTATAATTCTGGACAAATACATTTGCCGACACAGAAGTCAGATCAAAGTTTGGATCAAGTGAAAACACGCGAAGATTTGGCACATTAAATAAGCGTTCGCTATCAGAAATAATTTCTGGCTCTATTAAAGAGCATTTTTCATTCAGTAAGGTTATCCCATCGAATAGTTCATTGTTTAATAATAATGGCTCTTCAATTGCTATGCATTTTCCATGGTCAACGTTTGCGGTGAATAAAGATAATCTTTAATCATGTCCGACGAGACCAATGTTAATTTCAGGAATCAGTGCACTTTTTTCCTTTGTTTTTGCTTTTTGGTTGAAATGAATCACCTCTGTTAAATTGAAACAGTCACGTCTGCAACAGAGTATAATTGACCTGACTTTTCACTATAATTATTACTCTGTTTTTACTTCTTCCTTGGCTTCCTTTTTACCCAGTATTTCTTCTAGAGGCTTCTCTCCCTGCTTGACAACTTTGCAGTTTATCTGTGCAATGTCGTCTCCGACAAGGTTTCCGCGCAGCATTTTCCTTTTTCTTAGGCCTTCAACATCTGTGTGGAATCCTACGCCCTTTGTTATAAGGAAGCGTTTGCGCATCTGCCCTTCTATGTCGTTTCGCATCGGGAAACCGTCTTTGTCGCTGCCTCCGGTAATCTGCAGTTCATAGCCGTCAAGGCCGAGGAATGCCCCATCGAGAACTTCGCCCAGTTTTTTGCCTAGAACCGGCGCGTCCTTCTGGTCTTTCTCTATCTGCCAGCTGCGTTTACCGTCGCTTATTACGAACTTGAATGTTGCCATATTTTTAACACCTCTTAAGTATGGTGAAGCACAGGGTAGTGTTAACCACGTTTTTGATAGACTGCCCGACTAGAAGTAACGTTTTATGCTACTCCCCAGTTTTTCCAGCCGGGCTATATGTGAATGACGCGAGTCAAAAGACGCACAAAGTGCGTCATGCATTCACGTCTTTCTATTTTTAGTTGTGAGTAAAGCTTAAAAATGGATTATAATAATGTGTTATTTCTTCACGATCCATTCCACTTCAGGAAACGTGCCGTCCATTTTGCCGTCCTGCACGAACTTGACGTCCAGCTTCATGCATATCCATGCACGCGTAAGTTCCTTTGCAAGATAGCCAACATGGTCTTTCATTATTTCTTGTATATCTTCGGTGATTTGCCTGTAAACATCCTGTGGCTTGTCGCCTATCCATACTTTTTTGACTACGTTTACATTTTCATAATCGCACAAGCCAGCTTCCAATCTGCCTTCGTTTATTCTTATTAAAAAATAACCTATTGGGTCCATTTCTTCATACCCGTTGTCCTTGCATTCGATTAGCTCGGCTTTACTTGTGTCTGGTTTTCTAATATCAAACTCGTTCATTTTATCACTTACTAATCTTAGAATAGAAATGTTTATTAGCCTTCTAGAATGAAAATCAAATCATTTGTAAAATACAAATCTTTTGCACAGCGCCAATACATCATTGTGTATATTTTCCAGGATATTCTTGTCTTGCCGGTGTTCTATCGCTTTTGCTATGAAATCACCTATACTTTTCATTTCTGATTCCTTCATGCCGCGCGTTGTCAGGAGAGGAGTGCCCAAACGAATTCCCGAAGGGTCGAATGGTTTCCTTGGATCATACGGTATCGTGTTCTTGTTTACTATTATGCCAATTTCATCCAAAACGACCTCAGCCTCTTTTCCTGATATGTTTTTATTGGTGAGATCAACAAGCATAAGGTGGTTGTCAGTTCCGTTTGTCACCAGCCTGAATCCGTGACCCATCAGTGAATCAGCAAGAACAGAGGCGTTTTTTACAATCTGCTTTGAGTATTCTTTGAATTGCGGTTGCAACGCCTCTTTGAATGCCACGGCCTTTGCGGCGTTTGTGTGGTCATGCGGCCCGCCCTGAATACCCGGGAAGACGTTGAAGTCGATGAGCTGGGCAAGATTTTTTGTCGCGTCTGAATGGTATTTGTCATGATATCTGTCCTCTGTCAGAGACATGATTATCGCGCCGCGCGGTCCGCGAAGTGTTTTGTGCGTGGTTGTTGTGACAACATCGCAATAGGGCACAGGGCTTTGATGCATGTCAGCAGCAACAAGGCCTGCTATATGGGCAATATCAGCAAAGTGGTATGCCTCAACCTCTTCAGCAATTTCTCCGAAAGCTTTGAAGTCTATCTTTCTCGGATATGCCGTGAGGCCGGAGAGAATCATTTTTGGTTTTTCTTTAATTGCTGCTTTTTTGATTGCATCATAATCAAGCAGCTCTGTTTCTTTATCTACAAAATAAGGAATGCATTTGAATAATTTTCCGGAGAAACTGACTGGTGATCCATGTGTCAGATGACCGCCGCACGAAAGGTCAAGACCCATGAACGTGTCGCTAGGATTAAGCAGCGCGAAGAAAACAGCCATGTTAGCAGGAGAGCCTGAAAGCGGCTGGACATTGACGTGCTCGCAGCCGAACAGCTGCTTGGCACGTTCTATAGCCAAAGTTTCAGCCTGGTCAATGATTGCATTGCCGCCATAGTACCGCTTGCCAGGATAGCCCTCAGAATACTTGTTAGTGAGAATAGAGCCCATCGCCTCGAGAACAGCTTCGCTCACTAAATTTTCCGATGGTATTAGTTCCAGCCCGTTCATCTGCCTTTGTTTTTCACGCTGGATTATATTATAAATTTCCGGGTCAGCTTCTTTCAAGGTTTTCATTTTTTCACCTATTGTATGAACATTATAGGATGAATTGGAATCTTGTTTTTATAAGCAAGCAGCTCGCCCGCCAGATAGCAGGAGCCGCATATTACTATTAGATCATTTTTGTTTACAATCTTTTTAGCCTGTTCATAGGCAACTCCAACATCCTCTATGACAACAGCATCATTGCAAAAATTCTTAAGGTCAACTGGGTCTGCAGACCTGTCTATTTTCGGTTTTGTGAGTATAATTTTACAGTTGGGGAATTTGCTTAGCATTTCTTGATAGTTCTTGTCCTTCATCACGCCAAAAATTACAATAAGCTTGTCATAATTAAGAGTATTTACGAACTCTGTTAGTTTTTCAATGCCTTCCGGGTTATGGGCGCAGTCAAGCAGAATATTTTTTTCAATAAATTCCAGTCTTGCCGGCCAATTAACCGATAGAAGACCATTTTGAATTACGCCGTTTGGTATTTTCATATAATTTGCAACTGCTGCAGCCAGACCTGCGTTGCTTCTTTGGAAAAAGCCGTTCATATTTGTGTTTGCCTTGTCTTTAACTAAGAAAAGAGGCGAATTTTTCTCGGTGCACACATTTCTAATGATGTTGCTGTCAACACAGGTAAAAAGAGGCGCCTTCTCCTTAATTATACCTGCCTTTTCGCGGATTATTTTGTCTAGTGTATCGCCAAGCCACTGGGTGTGGTCCAAAGATATGGAAGTAATGACCGTTGAAACAGGTTTGCAGATGTTAGTAGCATCGAGGCGGCCGCCCATGCCAACCTCTATTACAGCATAATCAACCTTTTGCTCATAGAAGTAAAGGAACGCCATAGCTGTTGTCAGTTCGAAAAAAGTTAATTCTACGCCAGTTCCCTTTATTTTGTTTACAATGCGCATTACTTCTTCCTTGCATATCAGTTCCCGGTTTACCTGAAGCCGTTCGCGAAAATCAACAAGATGCGGGCTGGTGAACATGCCAACCCTGCACCCGTTCTTTCGCAATATGCTTTCCAGCATCGCGCAGACCGAGCCTTTGCCATTCGTGCCCGTGACGTGTATTACTTTTAATTTGTCCTGGGGGTTTCCAAGCTTTTCCATCGCTTCTGATATCCGTTCAAATCCGGGCTTTATGCCAAAGCGCCTCAGGCCATATAGCCAGTCAAGCATCTCCTCGTAATTCATCTATTTAATGAATTTCAAAAGAATTTAAACCGCCAGCCATTTTTATATTTTGTTTCTAATTCTAACCTATGCAGCAATATATTGACGCCCTGAAATACATACTTGAAAAAGGTGCCCTAAAGCACGACCGTACAAGAACAGGCACAAAAGCTGTTTTTGGCATGCAGTTCCGCTACGCTATGAAAGATGGTTTTCCGCTTGTCACCACAAAGAAGATGCCCTGGAAAAGCATAGCCAGCGAACTGCTTTGGTTCATAGAAGGTTCCAGTGACGAAAGACGACTAGCAGAACTGCTGCACGGCACTCGCGATCCGGAAAAACAGACAATATGGACGCTTAACGCGAACGCAGATTATTGGAAGCCTAAGGCAAAGTTTCCCGGAGATTTGGGACGCGTCTACGGAGTCCAATGGCGTCATTGGCGCAGCCCAGAAGGAGAAATTGACCAGCTTGGCAATGCGATAGAGTTAATTAAAAAAGATCCGGCAAGCCGTCGCATAATAGTAAATGCATGGAACCCCAGCGAGCTGGATCAGATGGCCCTGCCGCCATGCCATACATTCTTTCACTTTTTTGTCGCTCATGGAAAACTGTCTTTGCAGATGTATCAGCGTTCCTGTGACATGCTGCTTGGTGTGCCCTTTAATATAGCCTCATATTCGCTCCTTTTGCACATGGTAGCGCAGGTTACGGGCTTGAAGCCAGGTGAATTCGTGCATACGTTGGGCGACGCGCACATTTACCAGAACCATTTCGAGCAGGTCAGGGAGCAGCTCTCTCGCGAGCCGTTTCCTTTGCCAAGCTTGTGGCTCAATCCTTCTGTAAAAAGTATAGACGACTTTAAGATGGATGACATAAGAATCGATAATTATCAAAGCCATCCAGCAATCAAGGCACCCATGGCGGTCTAGTAATGAATTTCTTTCAACTGATAATTTTTGGTATTCTGTTTAACGCAGCAATAATGCTGGTTTCCAAAGGCTTCAGGCACTATACTATAGGAATTGATTCACTGCCGACAATTTCCATTGTTGCTGGCTATACTCTTGGCGCAGCATCTGGTTTGTGGGCGGGAATTATAGTTGCTGTTGTTTATCATTTGATGAGAATCAGGACAATACAATATATGCCGCTTACCATACTAGCCAACGCTGTTGTTGGTATTCTGGCATCATTGATGGCATTTGGAAGCATTTTCACAGCCGGCATAGCTCTGCTGATTGTTTATCATATCATATCCATAGCTGCTGTGTCTGTATTGGGCGGCCTGAAGCCCGGTTACTTTTCTTTCATAACATTGAACTTTATCACGACGATATTCCTTCTGTACGTCGTTGGGATGTTAGTTTAATTAAAGTTAAAAAGAATCCGACCCAACTTTTGAGCATGTCAGAAATAGTAATCATAGCAGGCGTCTCTGAGAACAACGTGATCGGCGCTTCAGGGAAATTGCCTTGGCATATCCCAGAAGACCTGAAGCATTTTCGCAATCTTACAATGGGGCACTCAGTAGTAATGGGGCGCAAGACCTTCGAATCCCTGGGCAAGCCCCTGCCAGGAAGGTTGAATATCGTAATAACAAACCAGACAGATTACAAGCCCGATGGCGTCCTAATTGCTAACTCGCTGGAGCAGGCATTGAAAACTTGCAAAAATCACAAATTTACTTTTATAATTGGCGGCCAGTCTGTCTACGAACAGGCTATGCCTTTGGCAGATAGACTGGAAATAACACGAATTCACCGGAAAGTGGACGGCGACGCCTTCTTTCCTAAAATAGATATCATTGACTGGGAAGAAGTCATGCGGGAAGATCACAAAGAATATTCTTTCGTGACTTGCATGAGGAGATAACTACTCATGTATAATTTTTTTCCATACACTTTCAGCATTCTTTGCATCGCCGCCGTCAAAATATAGGTATGCGGCTGCGCGCAATTCACCGTGTTTTTCCCTGAATTCGGCAGCTCTTATAAGGTATTTTTGTGCTTCTGAGAATTTGCCTTCTCTTTCAAGCTTTTTTACAAGAGATAATATTTTCCAAGCTTCTTTGTTTATTTTCTCCTTTTTAGGGTCATGAGGTGTCGCCTTCTCCAGGATTTCCTTTTCAATTGTCGGAAGATCCTTTTTTTTCAGTTCTCCCGCATAAGTTTTCCATATTTGTCTTGATTTTTTCATTTTTCCCGCAAGCCCGTAAGCCTCCGCAGCTCCTATATAGAGTTTATTTTTTTCGCAATCCTTTGCGACTTTCAGATAAAGATTTTTTGCCTTCTTTGGATAGTATCTTCTGTAGATATCAGCAGCTTGTATACTGTAATTTTGTTTTTCACATTTTTTGGCAATTCCAAGAAAATGCTTTTTCATCCTTCTTTTTTCATCTTTAGACATCATAATAAACTATTATCCACGTGTTTTTAAAAACCAGATGTACATTACTATTATGAAAATTTATCTTGCTTTTACCGTACTCGGCAACCGCGAGAAGTTTGAGTTAGTCAGCAATCTTGCCATGCTTCTTCAGAACCGCGGCCACAAGATTCTTACTACACATCTTCTCTCAAAAACAGCGCGCCTCGACGAGAGTATGAAAAGTCCGGAATATGTTTTTGAACGCGACATGAAGTGGATCGAGGATTGTGACGTCATAATAGCCGAGGCATCTTTTACGAGCTTTGGCGTTGGCTTTGAAGCCGGCTATCTGCTCGGCAAAGGGAAGAAAAAAATTTATCTTCTATATGATGCTTCCATGAAAGAATCCGTATCAAAGATGGCCACAGGAAACACCATGAAAAAATGTGTTCGCNNTTCGTCCAGGAAAACTTCTGAAGTTGCTAAGAAGACATTCTGAAATCTCTTCTAACTAAATTAACATGAATTTCCCCTTATTTTTGTTGCTAAAAACAAGAACGAACTTCTTTATTTTTATTTACAGCCCTATCAATAAAAGGCACGTTTTCTATTCGTACTCCGTATCTAAACGCCTTGTCTGTATCGCCTTAAAGGTGTGTCTCGAACAAGGCGAACCGGACCGGATTCTGCAACGATTTCATACGCGCCGTGTCTAATCCTTACAGGTGCGGCAGCTCCAGATTCCAGAACAAGTGAATCTGTCCAGCCTGCTTCTGCTGCGACCTGAGATGGATATACATCTCCGACAGGCATAACTGCTATGCGCTGCTGTCCTATTGGCAATGCGTGTGAATCTTGACCTGTCATTTTAATACACCATTCAATACTTATCTACCGCAATTGATTATAAAGCTTTCAAGTGAAATTTTTCACGTCTCTGTAGTAATTACAACCCAAATCGTGGATCCATTTTCCTTTTAATCACAAAAATCTTTTCCAGAACAGTGAGTTCCGGCGCCGAGAGGAACTTTTCGTTCTTCTTAAGCGCTTTGTACTCATTGGTGTTTATGTCCGTATAAAGAGTCTCATTTTCCTTTACTTGTCGACCTATGGTAGGACCGCTGATAGATATGGCAACCTTGTCGCCTGTTTTTGCCTCATCCACATTCTGTCCCTGGCTCTGGATTTGC
>DUFR01000023.1:0-3251 GCA_013331845.1 Candidatus Aenigmatarchaeota archaeon
AGCCACCGGGAGGAATTGAACCCCCAACCTTTGGTTTACAAAACCAATGCTCTTTCCCGAACCCCTTCTTCTCACAAACACACTTCTTTCCGCAAGCGATTTTTATGTTTCTTTCCGCAAGCGCTTTCTTTTTAAGAAAGGGCTTACCGATTGAGCTACGGTGGCATTACTGACTAAATTTAATGCTGTGACTTAAAAAGCTAACGAAAATCCAAAAAAGTCATACGTGGTTGTTTGGGCAACATATTTATACCATACGAGAACAAATTAGTTTATGGTTCTTGACAGCTTCAGCATTCTCGCGCTTTTCGGTATCACTATAGTAGTCGGCTATGTAGGACACATATTTTTTGACAAGACGCGGATTTCCGACGTCTTCTGGCTCATGATATTTGGCATTATCATAGGCCCGGTATTCAATCTCGTTGACCGCACTCTTTTTGTTTCCATCTCACCCTTTCTGGCAGCTCTTGCCCTGCTGATAATACTTTTTGACGCGGGCATAAACATGGATTTCTACAAAATGGTCCGCTCTTTTCCGAGAAGTATATTGATGGCAGTACTTGGCATGGTCATATCGACACTGGCAGTAGCCGCGGTTGCTGTTTATCTGATGAATTTCACCTGGCTCTATGGTCTGCTTCTTGGTGCAATAGTTGGCGGCACGTCATCTGCCATAGTCATAACCATTGTGAAAAGACTTCATATGCGCGAACAGCCGAAAATGATAGTCACACTTGAATCAGTCTTTACTGACCCGCTCGTTATCGTCGTTTCCATAGTTCTGATAAATATCATAGCACAAAATGGAAACCATATATCACCGCTTCAAAGTATACTGTCAGCTTTCTCCATAGGTGCTGTCATAGGACTTTTTGTCGGGCTTATTTGGTTATTTACGCTCGACAAGTTACGTGGGAGACCTTTTGATTACATGCTTACCCTCGCCCTTTTATTCCTCCTCTATGTTTTTGTCGAGTCTGCCGGAGGCTCAGGCGCCATAGGTGCGCTAGCCTTTGGTCTTGTATTGGGAAATGGCACTGCATTCTCGACTATGCTTAAGACAAAGAAACATTTTGGCTTCAGTAAGCTTCAGAGAACATTCCAGAACGAGGTATCATTCTTCATCCGAGCCTTCTTCTTCGTTTATCTGGGAATAATAGTTAGCATTAATACGACTTATGTTATATACGGTCTGGCTGTTGCAGTGGCTTTGATATTGGTGCGGCTTGTGGCTGCAGAAATAAGCACTTTTAGAATGACGTTAACACATGCGGAAAAGAATATGATAAGGACAATGGCGCCGCGGGGTCTGGCCGCCGCTGTTCTAGCCCAGCTACCTGCTGCCTATAACATACCAAATGCCGCAGTCTTTTCAGACATAGTTTTCATAGTCATCTTAGCTACTGTCATATACACGACCATAGCAACACGTTTTTTCTACAAGTAAGCTACGTTATTAGGTATAGTTATTAACCTACAGTCCTAAAAAAGAACAGTTAAAAAAGTAAATGGAAAGAAAAAGGAAAAAACCCCAAATCTAGTAGTCGGTCTGACCACACGATTAAAACCAAGCACAGGTTTGAGCTCCTAAGAACCCCGCCCTTTGCTTTGCCTTAATCTATTTCTTGCCTGCCAAATTCATTATAGCCTTAACAGCTACAATGACCGCTGCTGGAGCTGCAAATATTGCTATGTTAGCAACGATTGCGTTGATCAGCGTTCCGAGGCCTGGCACGACGTTAAGGACACTGAAAGTGCCTGTTAAGCCGTTGACACTAGCACCAAGGCTAGCAACTACCAAAGCTACGGTGGCAACCAAGAAAGCTGTAGTCTCTTTCTCGGATATGTTCAGGAGACCGACGACAGCACCTAATATCACGAGCAACACAGCTACCCAGCTGGATGCTCCGAAGCCTGCAGCAGCCGCAATACCGGCCAAAACTGCGATGACAACGGATACAAGGTATGCCCATTCCCCCGCTTTTGTATTTTTCATTTTTTACACCTATAACTCTTAGCTTTTGCCCAGTATTTAAGCATTACAACCGGAACATAAGCTTAAATACGCTCTGTTTTGAAATCACTTAATGGTAGTTACATCGTTTGGGGCTATTTTTAATAAATTTGCGTCATATCTTAGCTTATGACTGAGTTAAAGCCAGGCAGGGCAAAGGCAGTGCTTGACAGAAGTCTCAAGAAGGCAAGGCTAGCCAGGGATCTGGGAAACTATCTGGAAGGCTGGAAAAAGAAGTACGAGACTTACATAAAAGGGCTTTTTGAGGGCCAGGGTGCTGATTCTTATACGGGTAATGGTGTCAGTGCAACCTATAGATCAACTCCACGCGACGCAGTGGATCCCATGAGAGTAATGAAGAACTACTCGCCAAACGATCTGGCTGAGAGGGGTTTGCTTTCCATAGGAAAAGAGGACTTCATGGCAGCATACAGTCTCTCTGACGAGCAGATTAAGCCTTACCTGACTGCCGGCGGACCGGCAAAGCGGCTTGACATAACAGTAGAACCTCCGGCAGCTGGCAGATTCAAGCGTCAGCTCGGCAGCATTGTGAGAAGCTTCCAAACCAGAAAACCCAGAAAGAAGAAACGCTGATTAAGCTTCACTCAAGCCAGTCATAGCATTTTCCTCTTGGTATTATTCTTGTAACCTTGATTGTCATGTTTTCTATTGCATAGATTGCTCTGTAATTTCCCACACGAAGCCTGTAGAATTCATGCTTTGACATCTTATGTAGCTTCTTAATATCTGCCTTTGGCCTTGGCTGAAACGGGTCGTTTTCAAGTTCCTTGAGCGCGCCACGGATTCTTTCCTGCGTTTGCTTGTCTAAGCTGTTGAACTCTTTTTCAGCGGTCCTGGACAAAAGAACATTAAACTTTGACAAGAGGAACAAACTCCTCTGTTTCCAGGATTTTTTCCATCTCGTCGTAGAATTTTTTGATCTCGCCGGACTTCAGGAGATTTCTGAGTATGTCGTCATAGGTTTCGTCTTTGCGACCGGCTTTCTTCAGGAGGTCTCTGACTTCCTTGCTGACCGGTATGGTTGTTATTTCCATCATATCACCTTGTTTGATAACAGTTATAAGATACTTATAATGGTTATAATATTTAAAGCTAATTTTAAAAAGTGGGATCGGAGAAGGCAAAAAGAATTTAGTGGGTCTTTAAACTTCCACACACTTTACTTGTATTTCGATTTGTCTTGATCGTAGGTTCCTTTATGCTTGTAAGGGCT
>DUFR01000023.1:3285-81260 GCA_013331845.1 Candidatus Aenigmatarchaeota archaeon
TTGAATTCTGTGCATTGTTCCATTTCAAGACCGCCTAAACGTGCGTCAATAAGTATAGTCCAGCTCAGCCGTGTCTGATTCATTTTACTGTTATTAAAAATGGTCTCGATGAAACCGCCATAATCGAACTGGCATCCGATAATGCGCACATTAGTGAATGTGCTGTGCCCGAAGGCAAAGAAAAAAAACTCACAATTCTCAAAAGTAACATCTTCGAATGTGCAATGCCGCATCGAAGTGAACGTCATTTTTGCATTTCGTATGGTAAGTCCCCTGAAGTTTCTGCCATCAAAATCTACATAATGCAGTTCAATCGAGTCAAATACTTTTTGGCCCGCAGCAACGCGCTCAAGGAACTCGTTGCTGAGCATTGTAGTGCGTTTCATAATCAGTAATTTTAATTGTCAGTTATTAAAACTATCTTAAGCGCAGAATTGTTTCCGAATTCTGTACTTTTAACTTAATGGTGCCAGAGCTCAACCAATCTGATGTCTAATGGGATTGGAGAGATTCGAACTCCCATAGGCAGTTTTGGAGACTGCTGTGCTACCAGGTTATACTACAATCCCTTCGGCTAAAATTGTAAAAGTATAGATAAAAAGATAATCAAACGTGAAAAAAGGAATTGATACTGAAAATCTATCTATGCTTCCGCCTTAGTCATAAGATACGCTTATTCTGCTGAGGTCATATGTTGAAGGCGTGTAGAATAACCAGCCTGAGCTGGTTGTATAAAACATGAACATGTCTGCCGAATTGTTGAATGGTACAATATATGTGCCTGCTGCGGTTTTTGAGGCAAACAAGATGTCATTGCCCGCCTGGACTACGAGCTTTCCCATTTTATTGGCGCGGTTCACCGTGAAATATATCTTGCCGTTTTTTCCCCGCTCCGTAGCTATTTTTATCTCATTTGAGCCAAAGAAGAACCCATTGTAAAGACGGCCGCTGTAATTCGATGGCGCAACACCGACTATTGCTGTTACTATCTTCATAGCCGTTGTTTTGATGCCTGTTACGTTAGTGAATGAATTGCCGATTATTGTATAATTCAGGTATACTATCTGGGCCGGCTCGACACATACACCGTTCATGCACTCTGCGCAGGTTTCCTGTTTTATATTGGCTGATGTGTACTGGCACTCATTTGAAATGCATGAATAGTTCCTGTATGTTCCATATACTTCATTGCCCTGACATAAGCGGCTATAATAGCCGTCCAGCCGGTTGCAGTCAAAGAGCACGCCGTTTGTATTACACAACTCGTCATTGCACTTGCCATTCGAGCAACCATTGTTGCATTTCTCCGTAAAGGTGTCGCTCTTCGTGTAAAGGCATTCAGTAGCATTGCAGGTGTAGATGACTTTTTTGGCAAAAACATCATTATTCACGCATCTGTATTCCTCAACATACTCTCCGTTCGTTCCACAGTCTGACTGGCCGCAGGATACGCAGCCGTTGTCAGGATCACAGACATGGCTGCTCTTGAGCTGGCACGACCTTATGGAACAGCCGGAAAATCCGCACTGGCGGTCTCCAAAGTAGCATGTTCCGTCCTTAAGGGTTCCTGCCTTGGGACAGTAAGCTTTCTGGTAGACGCAGTTGCATACAGAGCAAATAGCATTATAATTACAGTACGTATCTGTAAGATTTGCCGCGCAATCCGTATTCGTTTCACACTGTGCGCCGCACGTCTTTGAGCAGGAGTATGTACAAGCTAAAGACGATTCAACGCACCGGTCAGCGCCGTAGTTGTTTATCTGGTTATAGAGACCCTGCTGGTTGCTGAAGCACCGGTCGCACCAGAAGCAATTAGCGCTTTTACAAGGCGCCTCACTGCTGTAAGAGCAGGCAGCATAGCCGTTCTGCACAAAGAGCAGAAATGCCAGCGCAACTAGGAGCAATATTATAGCGTACTTCATGCTAAGGGTAAGACAGAAATCTATTAAAATGGTGTGTTCTTTTCTTCATAATCCAAGAACATAGCATCCAGAATTCATTGTTTAGGGAACAATGAATTCTTAAATCACGATTAAATCAAATTAAGTCGCTATTTACTTAGAACAACAGAATCTTTGGCATGAGCAATCAAGAACCAGACCTCGCATTTTACTTACTCGTTCTCCTAATTAGTTAAAATGAGGAAAATAAAATCAAATCAAAAAAGGAAAAAAACGCCTTTTTTATTTATGCACAGTGCATCTGCCGCACGCTTTCCACTTGGCCATCTTGCCTAGTGATACAAGGAGAACACCCAGGAAATACCAGCCAAGCAACACAACATTTACTGTTGTGGGTGCGCCACTACTTATCTGTGTTGCAAATCCCCCTACAAGTGCCCAGATGCCCAGAGCCATCAAAATCCAAGCTACTACCATGAAGCCCAGATTGCAGCTACATTTTGCTTTTACATTTCCTCTTGGCATTACCGCACCTCCATTATATAACTAACCTATGTTCCTTGGGGTAAATAAAGGTGATTAGCTGGAAAAGGAGCGTGCTTTTGCTGATATATGGAAGTTGCGAACGTCAGCAAAGAACAGGAGCTGCCATTTCTTCCATCTGGCGCAGGGCAGCAGCTCTTCCATTGGCATTAGCAGTTCTCATTACAACATCGTGGTCTGTTGGCGTTAGATATTGACCAAGAAATTCTGCCTTAGCTTCAGGGTTGCCCGCCCAGAGTCGCTTTGCCCTGTATATGTGTTCGATAGAAGAAGGCCTCATTTTTGTATAAATTGCAATTTCCTCTGGTGTCCACATTACTCTTCAACTCTTGGCGCTAGAATGAATCCAAGTTGCAGCTTGCCGGCAACCTCGAACTGCAACTTCATTGGATAGTCATTAGCCATGGAAAGCTTCACTTCTGGTGAGAATTTCTTTGCTTTTACAATCTTTTTCAAATAGTCTAAAGAATACCGTGCCCTTACAGGTTCGCCAATGTCAGTTATTCTAAGTCCGCCCTCTCCTTTCATTAAGTCTAATTGCGTAAAGGAAGAATCACTCTCGCCCTTCATCGTAAGCTGGTCTTTTCTTACTGTAAATATTACCGAATCTGTTATAAGCTCCGCGTCTTCGATGCCGCTGCCAAGTATTTCGCTGTTTACTATCAGCGAAGAGGAAAAGTCAAGCTTGTCTATGGGTGGCGTTTCCTCACGTGAAATATCTATAAGAGGCAGCACGAATTTCCTGGTTGACACGCCCTTTAGCGTCAGGTCAAGCTTGCCATCTGCAAATTTAATGGTGAGCGAATCCGTCTCCCCAGCCCTTTTCAATATCTGTAAGAGGTTCTGGAGGTTTATGCCTATTCTGGCATCTTCTGTATATTTGTACTCCTTGAACATGTCCCTTGTCATATAAAAATCAACAACGACAACAACAGCCCGGTCCGAGGCGATCATCTGCACGCCATATTCCTTTATGTGCAGCTCTGCCTCGTCTATAAGTTCGGCAACAGTGGCAATGCTGTCTCTTAGCAGCCCGATTTCGTCAATTTTCGCTTCAAACATTCACTTCACCAAATTCAAGTATTCTGTATATGCCAGGCACTTCCTCAAATGTCCAATATTTTACGCGATTTTCATTCACAAAAGCAATAAAATCCCTTTCGCTGATGAAATCCGGTCCGCCTGCCGGCAACTTGCCATATGTTAGTTTTGGTCCTGTCCCGTCCATGTGTTTTGCCGTTAGGATAGCACGATTGCTTGTCATAACCATCATCAATTTTCTTCGTAAATCTTTTTATACAGACCCATGTCAAGGCCGTTTCTGTTTTGTATAATTTCGCCCCGTAGCTCATAGCCGTCTTCCAGCGGCAGAACGCGGCAGAAAACAACGACCATGTCGTCTATCTCGCACGGGTGCATGACGCCTTCGGCGTCTATCTGTTGTATATCAGTGACTATTTGCGCCGTCGAGGAACCGTCATCCACAACTATTGTGCCGTCACTCTTGTCAATGACACGGCCGAATATTCGTATGCGCACGTCTTTCTCCGGGTTTATCTCTATTATCTTCCGTGGAGAAGCAGCCAGTCGTCTGTAGCGAAAATCTTCCATAATGAGAAGATAACATGAAATTATTTAAAATAAGCCGCCTTGCTCTGGTTTCTTGCCTTCCTGTGGCGTATCTAAAGTAAAACTATCTGCTGTCCCACGTCTGTAATCCTTAGACCTTTGCGCTTCGTATTCAGCCTTTCCCATTACAAGAGCATCAATTCCATATCTGTCAATAAGTTTTGAATAAAGAATACGTCCTGACTCACCCCTGTATTTGAATATTTTATTTGTGAGAGTGCCCTGTGGTGAAACAGATGTCCCTTCTCTGTCGGAACTAGGAATAAAGCTAAGTTCGGGTACGTTAAGAACCACAAATGTTTTTCTAGGTCTTTCTTTAGCCATAATCACACCTAATATATCATTACTCTTAAGTAGTATATAAAGTTAACATCACAAAACGTATTTGCCGTTTAACCATAGCGGCACAAGCCGTAAAAATGCACCGCACTTTGGGCATTTTTCATTGCCATAGTTGCTCTGCTTGCTGAAGCCGCATCTCTGGCACTTTGATTCTGTTTTCATACTCAGGATACCATCTATTATTAGGATAACACAATTATATATGTGGTACAAGGTGAAAATTTTATTTTCACCTGTACATGAAGAATAAAGTTCTTCCTAGTATCCTGATATCACAATATTCATTGAACCTATATTTATAACTATGAATCGCAGTTAGGTAAATAAAAAAGAGAATTAGTGGAACAGTAAAAATAAAATATTTACTCGTCGCCGAGGTCGTCGTCTCCGCCTTCCTCGTCGTCTTCGTCCGAATCCCATTCATCGTCGTCTTCATCATCGTCGTATTTCATTTTCATTAACTTTTCACCTCTTTAGCATAAATAAAGATGCTTCTTCTTTGAAAACGGTAAATATTTAAAGCTGCCTTTTGACGTTTTCCTAGTCCTTCAGACAGGCTTCCACAAAACCATAAAATACTGGTGATGGGTCGTCCATTCTTGACTTGAATTCAGGGTGCGCCTGCGTGCCTATGAAGAATTTGTGCTGCGGCAGCTCTATATATTCCATGAGTTTTGTGCCGTCCTCGCGCTGGTGGAAGCCCGAGAAAACAAGCCCGGCGTCCTGAATCTTTTTTACAAATTCCGGGTTGACCTCGAAGCGGTGGCGATGACGTTCAAGTACTATGTTATATTCGCTTCCTATTACACCAAGCCTTGACGGTTCTGTAATCTTGAGTTGTTCTACTCTTTTCAGGTCAGCAAGAAGCCGGCCTGTCTTCCTGTAAAGCTCAAGAACGCGGCCTTCTTTTAAAACAGCTGCGTAGGCGCCAAGACGCATCGACGCGCCATATCTGCTTTCTGCAAGGATTTGCCTTTGAGTTGGAAGTATATCTATAACAGGATAATGCGTCTTTGAATCAATCTCTGTAGTCTGTGCGCCTTTCATGCCGCAGACATTCTGCGCGTATTCGATAACCGCCAGCTGAAGGCCATAACACAACCCGAGAAAAGGAATATTTTTCTCTCTTGCATACCTTATCGCGGCTATTTTTCCCTCAACACCACTCGCGCCAAAGCCGCCAGGAACAATTATGCCGTTGTATTTGTCCAGCACAGAAAGCCCCTGTTTTTCTATCATCTTGGAATCTATCCAGTCTATGTGTATGTTCGTGGATAGTACAGCCCCAGCATGAATCAGCGCATTATTGACAGAAATGTAGGAATCCGTTAAGCAGAAGTCGCCTATGTCAATATATTTTCCAACCATGGCCACATTTATCTTACGTTCCGGATTTTCTATTTTTTGAATAAGCCCCTTCCATGAGGACCAGTCAGGCACTCTGCGTGGTTCTAGGTTCATACGGCTCAGTATTTTTTTGCCCAGTCCCTCTTTTTCAAGGTTGAGCGGGACTTCATAAACATTTTTGACATCAGGTGCGGATATTATGTGATCTGCATCTACGTTGGCATTTTGCTGTATCTTCTTTTTTCTGACATCGTCCAGCGGCTTGTTGGACCTGCAAAGGACGAAGTCAGGGAAAATGCCGACTTCGTTAAGCATGTATATGGCCTGCTGCGTTGGCTTGGTTTTCATCTCGCCGATGCTTTCTGGGACAGGAAGGTAGGTGACAAGAACGTGCGCGACATTCTCCCATCCCATCTCCAGCTCAAGACTCTTCGTGGCAAAGAGATATGGTATGTTCTGGTAGTCGCCGACGGTACCTCCCACCTCGACAAGAACAAAATCATATTCGCTTCCGTCTGGCTTCTTTGACGCTTCCCTGATTCTCCGCTTGATTTCGTTCGGCACTTCAGGTATGACTTCAACTGTCTGGCCCAGAAATTCTCCGCGCCTTTCCTTGTCTATCAGTTCCTTGTAAACCTGACCTGTTGTTATGTTGTTTTTTTTCGGTATGTCAAAATCCAAAAAACGCTCGTAATTTCCCAGGTCCTGGTCTATTTCGCCGCCGTCGTCCGTAACCCAGACCTCGCCGTGTTCTGTCGGCCTCAGGGTGCCGGCATCGCAGTTTATGTAAGGGTCAATCTTGACTGCCGTTGCCGTGAATCCGTACTGCTGGAGAATCTTGCCGATAGAAGCAGTTGCAATCCCCTTGCCGACGCCTGATATGACGCCGCCCGCCACTACAATTATTTTCATTGTTTTTCCCTTAGATAGAAAGTATAAAAGCACTTTTTTGCTGGAAAGAATCGTAGTTCAGGAAAAATCTATAAATATCAGGCACTGCTAATTAGTGTATACCCAATCAGTTTGTTTGTTTTAATACTTTTCTGCAATCTTTTTTCTATGGCAGGAGATATTTTTTACAAAGCAGATTTTTGTAGAGCTGTTACTGGACACACAGATTCTGAACTGCGGGGCATAGTTTCCCGCGATTATATAGACCCGGTAACAAAATCCAGGGGATTTGACATGCCACGGTCGGGCGGCGATGTATTTGTTGACAGGTTTGCACTTTTCATGGGAACTACATTTCAATTTCCTCTGGTAGATTTGCCAAGGGACCAGCTATATGAAATTTTTCAGAGATTTAGGACCTATGAAGAAGAAGTTCATCCTAGAAGAGAATTTTCTAATCACGATGCATTTTATGCGCCTCTATACAGAGATATTGAAGCTGCCTACCAGACAGGCGATGTTGAGGAACTTAAAGGAGCTATTTCTGCTCTTGTTGATGGGATAGTTCATGATTAATCAGGAAATCCCAAAAGTTTTTTCGCCGACAAACTTTATATATAACCTTGAACATATATATTAGCTAATTCAAATGTAATTTCTTCGTGATTTGAGGCTGAGAAAGTGGCGAGAAAAAAGAAAAGCAAATACATCAAAACCCATATCGAAACCTGGAAGTGCAGGGGCTGTGAGTTCGAGTGGTCCTACAGGACTATGAAGTGTCCGCTCTGTTACAGCGCCGGCATGATAAAAATCGTATAAGATTTTTTTCTTATTTTTCTTTTTATTTTACTTTTAATGGTCTAGTTTTCAAACTTTTGTAGTATTTGCAGTATTTTTTTACCGGACATTCGCTGCATTTTGGATTTATCGGCTTGCATATGTTCTGGCCGAACTGGACGAACAGGTCATTAATGTCCATCCAATAGAGTTTCGGAAGCAGTGTGCGCAGAGCCGCCTCGGTTTTTTCCGGCGTCTTTGTATTTACCCAGCCTAGTCTGTTAGATACGCGGTGAACATGAGTGTCAACAGGTATGCCGTGCTTGTTGAATCCATAAACGATGACAATGTTTGCTGTCTTACGCCCAACCCCTTTGAAAGTAAGCAGCGTATTGATATCATCTGGGACACGACCATTAAATTCCAACACGAGGCGCTGACTTATTGCCTTAATTCTTTTTGCTTTTGTTTTGTAGTAATTTACTGATTTTATTGTTCTTGCTATATATTTCTCGCTTAATTTTGCCATATCTTTCGGGTTGTCCGCAAGTTCGTAGAGTTTCTTACTTACACGCGCTGTTGTCTCGTCCCTAGTGCGAAGCGAAAGTATACAGGAGATAAGAATTTTGAAAGGATCTCTCTCTTCAGCTATATCATTAAGTGCAGTTGATGTAAATTCTCTTGATTTTTTCTTGAGTATCTTCAGGACAGTAGGAATTTCTTTTTTGGTTGTCATTATGATATATAATATCACAAAGCTTATACAATGGATTTCAACTGCATACGTTTCAAGCCGTATATATAAAGAAGACGTAATAATATATTTTTAGAGCTGTCTGGAGAGCATCTCGGGCTATAGGGCTTCGCCCTAAAGTTACAGATCTTCGGATCTGCTACAGTTTTCCGCAAGGATTACTCGTTGAGCTCTGATTCAGGCAACTTAATTAGTTCTGGGTTAGTAAATAATTACTATGAAATGTCTTCATGAAAAACTTGTAAAGCGAGGCTTCCGTAAAACAAATATTGGAAGGAAGCAGCTCTATCTTTGCAAGAAGTGTGGAAAAAAAGTCACCAAGGAATGGCCGCGTATGCGTTTTGAAAAGAGTTATGTAATGTACGCTGTACGTCTTTACAAAAGAGGTATGTCAGCGGCAAAAGTAAAGGAAAGCATGGAAGGAAGAGNNACATTCTTAGTTATTAAGACCGCATTATAATGAGCTACTCTAATTCTGTTATATATTTCTTTGAAAATTTTTCATGAACTGGACCTGCTACATATTCAAGAAACGCCCCGACCGGTATTCCCAGCGCGGCAGGACCAAATGCTCTGTATACATTATCAACACCATTCGTTTGAAGTATAACCTCTGTGGCCGCAGCTCCGCCAACTTCCAGTGCTCTTCCCATATGTACCAAAGGCGACCTTTTTCTTCTCTTTAAACCTTAAATCCATAGAAATAACCCCCGAAATTTTGAAGAATAAAGCCATTTCTGGCAAGAATACGATTGCAACAGATGTTTAACAGGCGTTTTAGCAACGGTTGGTTTAACAATGCACTATCGCCGTTAGGACTTAAAAGGTGGCCAAAAACGCAGAATTTTGCACTTTTGGGCTAAAATGAACGAAAATGGCTGAGACGAAAAGAGCATCTGCACATGCACTTAGAAACACAATTAAGACGAAAGCAAACCCATGCTTATGTCTTTAGAAAATTAGAGAAGTTATGGTATGCTACTTAGAAGGAACCTTTCTCTATAGTTACTTCTTAAGTATTTTTTCTGGCTATTATCAGCCATGAAGTTCGCTCATATGGCTGATTGCCATTTAGGCAGTTGGTCCAGCCACCCTGAAATGAAGAATATGTCTCTGGTCGCCTTCGAGACTGCAATAGACAAGTGCATAGAAGAAAATGTTGATTTCATAATTATTGCCGGTGACCTCCTTGATACATCATTGCCCGGCGTCGATGTATTGAGTCGCGCAGCCGCAATATTTCATAAATGTCGTGAAGCTGGCATACCTGTTTATCTTATTGCAGGCTCCCACGATTATTCGCCAACAGGCAAGACGATGTTGTCTGTTTTTGAAAATGCCGGCCTTGTCATAGATGTTGCAAAATACGAGGAAGATGGTGAAAAATTAAGATTAAAATTTACAATCGATGTAAAGACGGGCACAAAGATTACAGGTATATTTGGTAGAAAAGGCTCTCTTGAAATTGACTCTTTCAAAAAAATCAACATACCCGAAGAAGGAGGTGATAAGGTATTTGTTTTTCACTGTGGTATAGACGAGCATAATGCGATGATGGGGTCAAGATATGTTCCTGTTTCGCTGCTACCCGGAGGGTTTGATTATTATGCAACAGGACACATACACATAAAAAAGGTTTATGAAACCGTAAGAGGGCTAGTTGCTTTTCCAGGTCCGCTTTTTCCTACAAGTTTTGATGAACTGGAAAATTATGACAGTGGTTTTTACATCGTTGAAAAAAATGGCAAAGATGTAGACGTAAGCTGGAGAAGCGTAAAACTTTTTGACACGCTTCTTCTTGAGAAGGATGCGACAGACAAGACGCCTAACGAGCTCGAAGGCAGTGTTATTGATGCACTTGAAGCAGCGAGTCTTACAAATACAGTTGTTCTTGTAAAGCTTCATGGCGTGCTGAAGAATGGCAAGCCTTCTGATATTGATTTCAAGCTCATTGCGTCAAAAGCATCGGATTTAGGCGCCATAATTATGAAGAAAAACATCAGCAAACTTTCTTCCAGCGAGATGGAAGAAGTGGCTGTTGAGAATATTGCGAACCTGGATGAGCTGGAAAAGAAGATAATTGCAGAACATGCAGACCACATGCAACTCTTGGGAAAAAAGGATATAGGAAATATTTTGCTGAGCTTGATGAATGTCATGAAAGAAGAAAAGGGTGAGGACGAAACCAATGTCACCTACGAGGAAAAAATAAAGGAGAATACAAAGAGGTTGCTTGAATTATGAAAACGGGTGTGTCGGATGATAGGGTACGGGAAGTAAGGAGAGTCGCTAGACTAATTGCAAAAAAATATCCGAAACTGCAGAAGGCATTTCTTATTGACTATATGGAGTCAACACATGACAGACTGGAATCCGTGGATCTTGGTGTTGTAGTGAGCCATGGATCTTATGAACCCGCTGATTATGATTTTCTGCGTATATATTTTGCAGGTGAAGTAGCAAATTCGCGATTCTATCACATCCACCATTTCTATCCGGAAGAAGTTTCAGACAGTGCAAATTTAGCAGGGGGAAGAGGAGAAATTTTGAGAAAAATGAAGGAAAAAGGTAATATTGTTTATGTACGCAAGAGAAACTGGCTAAGAGAAGCCGCAAAATGGGCTTTCGGTGATTAGAATGTTATTAAAATCAATTCATCTTGAAAATATACGCAGTTATCTGGATGAGAAGATAGAATTTCCATCAGGTTCAACATTGCTTTCTGGTGATGTTGGCTGCGGAAAATCAACCATATTGCTCGCAATGGATTTTGCCCTCTTTGGATTACGAAAAGGCGAGCTTGAGGGAACAGACCTGTTGAGGCATGGAAAGAACAACGGAAGTGTAGAGATCGCCTTCGAAGTGGAAGGCAATAAAATTGTTTTGATGAGAACCCTTAAGCGTTCAAAAGCTTCCGTTACCCAGGATAGTGGAATAATATCGATAAACGGTCGTGAGCAGGAACTTATGCCCGTTGAGCTGAAATCAAAAATTCTCGAACTTTTTGGCTATCCGCAGGAAGTATTGAAGAAGAACCGGCCTCTGTTTCGTTATACTGTCTACACACCCCAGGAAAAAATGAAGGATATTTTGTTTGATTCTGAATCACGTTTAGAAACTCTGCGAAAGATATTTTCCGTTGACAAATACGGACAGATAAAAAACAACGCGAAACTTTTCATGTCTGAACTCCGCAGCATGAAGCGTGAGAACGAGGCTTTCACAAGGGACCTTGAACAGAAGATGAGTGAAAAAGAGGAAAGAGAAACAGAAAAGGAAAGATTAATGATACTTCTTGATAAATACATAATTGAGATTTCTGGCATAGACGCTGTCATCAGTGAAAAACAGTCCACCTTCGATTCGCTGAAAAAGAAAATGAATGAAATGTATGCTTTGAAGCGTAAAATGGCTGGAATTGAAAGCGAGTTGAAAATAAAAGCAGGTCGTTTGCCAAGAATCGAGAAAGACATCAACGAAGTGGATGACAAAATTTCGTCATTGTCTGTTTCTGACGAGGTTATGGACGCAGTTGCACTTCATGAAGAAATAAAAGATCTTGAACAGAAAAAAGAAAAAGCCGTAAGCGAGCACGCAGTGGTATCAAGCGAGCAGCTGCGTCTTGAAAGCGTGCTCAGGAATGGCATATGCAGTTTTTGCAATCAGCGTGTTACAGACCCGGCAGATTTTCGTAAGCATCTTGACGAAAAGAATCGCATATGTGAGGAACTAAAGAAAAACATGGGATTTGCGTCGGTAAAAATAACTCTTTTAAAGGAGCGTCTTCAGGCCGCCGAAAAAATAGGGCACGAGAAGAAATTGCTGCAAGAGTACGTAACAAGAAAGAATCAGCTGGAAGCAGAAAGCAATTCTCTGGCAGCTGACATAGTAGCGCTTCGCAGCGAGCTCGATTCGCTTACGAATCAAGCAGGAAACGAGGAAGAGCTTGAAAAAAGCTATAACTCATTGCAGGATGAAATAAACACCATTAACCGCTCGAGGAATGAGACGGAAAAGTCAAAATCACGCTGTGAGCAGCAGTTATATGATATTGACCGATTTCTCAGATCAGTAGAAAGGGAAATAGCAGAAAAAAGGGCAGCAAAGGAAAAAATAATTTATCTGAACGAACTGATAAACTGGTTCGACGTTTATTTTATACCGCTCATGGACATAATAGAACGACATGTAATGGCAGCCCTGCAGCAGGTTTTCAACGAATTCTTCCAGAAGTGGTTTAGCATACTGATGGGTGAGCAGTTTTCCGTCCGGGTTGATGAGAATTTTTCACCGATGATAGAGCAAAATGGTTATATAACAGAATACACAAATCTTTCAGGCGGTGAAAAAACAGCTGTTGCACTCGCATACCGCCTTGCTCTCAATAAAGTAATAAACAGCATGATAGACATGATAAAAACGCGCGACCTTCTGATCCTAGACGAACCGACAGATGGCTTCAGCAGCGAACAGCTTGATAGAATAAGGGATGTAATAGCAGAGCTCGGCCTGAAACAGATAATTCTGGTTTCCCACGAATCAAAAATAGACACGTTTGTTGACAATGTAATAAAGATCTATAAAGAAGACCACATTTCTAAAGTTGTTTACAACTAAGAAAAAATTTGAGAGTTGCACTCTAATCCTTGCTTCCATCTTTACTTAGCAGTACACGCAGAATAACTTGATTTAGTAATATCAACAAATGCTCTTGCCGAGTATACTTTAGCCTGGTCTATATTGATGCCGTCTGGTATTTTAGCAGTTAACTTGTCAATGAGGTCATCGACATTCATGCAACTCTCATAACCTGACATATCAACATAAAAAAGATTGGACATACCGTCATTTCCATCTCTTACAACCAATCTATAAGGTCCTTCAATAAAAGCTACGAGATTTGTATCGCCATCTGTAACCTTTCGCAGACCTTCGAACAAGCCAAAATTATAGAAATCTTTTGCAACTCCGGCGTACTGCACCTTGGCCACGCCACCACTGTACTCAACTGGAAGCCTTATTCTATCTGTTTGTGCTGGCTCCGCAGGCTGAACTGGTTGTGTTGGTGCTTGTGTTTCACAACAAACTTCTGCTCTGCCGCGTTCATAGCCGTGCCTTTCAGCGTCTTCCAGTTCATGCTGTCGTTTCCATTCTCTGAGTTCTTCATTTTCTCTTGAGAGGTCTTCATTTACCGGGTTTTCTACAACCTCTGGAGAAGGTGGATAACCATAGGGGTTGCCCATTGCCATGTTGTAGCGCATGGTTCTTAGATCGCCGATTGTCGGACCGAATCTTGAAATATTATACCATTGCTGGTTTACTATTTCCCATCTTGTTAATGGTCGCGGTCCGGCGCAGAGAGAATAGAAAATATCACCATAAAAATAACCTGGTACCATGCCCCCTCCGGTCATATAGTATGGAATCATGCCGTTAATCCCAAAAGGCGAACCACTGTAATAAGCAAAAGAGAAGTTTCTGTCATTTCTTCTTATACCGGAATCAAACCTGCGCCAATCATTCGGATTAGCAACCCGTGGCATTGTTTGCCTTGGCACAGCTCTATGTACTTGCGTTTGCGGAGGCGGCCTTCTGATCTGAGCTTCTGCTGCTGTTGCCAATAGAGCTGCTGCGCCTGCTATCAGTAAAGGTTTCCAGTATTTCATAGTAAATTGTTAAACGAAAACTTTTTATACCAAATGATACTATTAATCAGTTGTTAAAATAGAGGCATAATAATGAGTTACTTGGTTGATAATTGTGGTATGTTACGGCTGTTAACACACCATTCCACGCCTTTGACTAGCGGCATATACGCTAGTATCCAGGTAAGAGAAGCTGGTGATAAATTAGAACGATTTCATGAGTTTAGAAAAGATAACTCGGATGTAGAACGAACACCCGATGTTGAGAAAGCATATATATTAAGGTCAACTATGTCAAAAATTTGCGCTGACTGCACTGAAAGAGCCCTCAGTTTCTGTCAGCAGAATGATAATGGCTTTAATTCTCTTTACGCTACTGCTATTTATGCTGCTTGCAGCCAGCGTGAGAGAAAGTTGGGTACATCTTTAGTTGTTGCAGAACACGAAAAAAGTTTTCCTGGTGCTGTAAGAACAGGACGTGAGAAGACCGCAGAAAAGTGTGTAGAAGCTGCGCGTCGAAGGATATGTGAATTTGGCATTTATGATGAAAACGACATCATTTCTAATTATGCATCAGAACTGCAGCATTTCAGAGAAATGATGAGAAACCGCCTTTCTATGCAACAGGCATTGGAGGTATTGTATAAAACAGTAAAACCTAAAAACCACGGATTGCTTGGACACATAAATGCCGATATACGCACATTGTCTGATGATATATTGTCTGACGAAGACTTTCGCATAGTATACGTGGCCATGACAGACGATGCACCAGTAGAAGCGTTTGAATCCACGCTTGCAAAAATAGAAGCATGGCCGTCTGCCGTAAGAGCCTTCAGAGAACAACTAAAACGCAGAAGAATTTAGTGTTTTTTCTTTACCTGCTTGCACGCAAAACAGACATTGCTGCCCTTTGATTTGTCTACTAGTCGTATCTTTTTGCACAATGAACAGCGACCTATCAACAACTTCATCATATTTACGACCGCACCGCGCAAGGAAAACAAACCTGACGCTTATCTAATACTTCTACTTCCATCCTTAAGATAGTTTCCTTTCTTGTCTTTTTTGGATTTCTTCTTGGTTTCATCCATCAAAAATCTTATTTTTCTCATATTAGACTCTATGTAGTATTTTGTCTTCTTTTTTTCATAGTGTGACATCTGATGTTCCTCAAAGGAAACAATGGACGGATCAAGCTGGTCAAGCATACGGAGTATTTCTATGCGTTCATTTATGTTGTGTATTCTGTCTGCTTTTTCTCGGAGCTTGTCATAAGTTTTTCTAAGCTTGTAGGCAGTACTTCTTCTTAGGAGAAAGTCAATAATTCCCATAATATCATTTATAATGCTGACTGTATAAATATGATATGCTGGAAAAGTTTCAATGCTCCAGCATAGCATCCAGAATTTATTACTCTCTAAGCAATAAATTCTTAGATAATAAAGGTGCCGCAAAATGAAATGGATTGGCGTTGACGAGGCAGGAAAGGGTGATTACTTCGGCTATCTCGTGACAGCCGGTGTTCTTCTGGATGACGAAAAAAAGAAAAGACTGGAAGAATTGGGCGTAAAGGACTCAAAACACCTCTCTGATTCTGCAGTAACACGGCTTGCAACACAGATAAGGCGTATATGCAGGCATGATATTGTAAAAATCTCCCCTGAGAAGTATAACACGCTTTACAAGAAATTCAAAAGTCTGAACAAGCTTCTTGCCTGGTGCCACGCCCGTGTTATAGAGAACCTTCTGGAAAAGAATGACGCCGACTTTGTCATAACAGACAAATTCGGCGATGAAAGATTTCTCAAGACAGCTTTATTTGAACGCGGCAAAAAGGCTAAGATACACCAGAAAATACGAGCTGAGAGTGACATGGCCGTGGCAGCTGCTTCCGTCTTAGCTAGAGCAGAATTCCTGAAGACATTGAAAAAGCTTTCCATGGAAGTCGGCTATAGTTTGCCAAAGGGCGCCACACATGTTGAAGAAGCGGGCAAAGAACTAATTCAAAAACATAAAGAAGAAGTGCTTGATTTTGTAGCAAAAAAACACTTCAAAACAACAAAAAGAGTATTAGGAAAAGCCTAGATTATGTTATTTTTTATCCACTTATCATATTTTCCGTTTGCCTTGACTGGTATTTTTATTATGCAAGGAATTTTATAGGAGTGAATTTTTTCAATCTCTTTTACTATCTTGCTGTAATTTTTGCCTTCTGTTTTGGCAATAAGAACAACTTCTTTCCCCTCTGATATTTTGCCTTTCCATGAGTAAATGCTGTCTATATTGAAGATATTGGTGCATCCGATAAGTTTTTTCTTTAGCAAGAATGTAGCTATTCTTTTTGCTTCTTTTTTGTTAGGATTAGTAATGTAAACAAAAATTAATGACATTTATTAATCTCTTCCAAGCCTTTTGCTTATTGCCTGCGCTCTCTCAACGCGTTTTTCAGCAGCGTGCTGAAGGCGTTTCTCTATTACTCCAAGCTTTTCACATAATTTGCTGAGGTGTTCTGCTTGTTTTTTAAGATCCCGCATTTCCAGCGCAAGCTGTGACGCATTTGTAAAGTCACCAGAGGACTTGGCAGCTTGTATGGGTTGTTTAAGGGACGTTGCTTTTTCCACAATAGTTTCTATTGATGTAGAATTGCATTTGGTTCTTAATTCAGCAAGCTTTGAATGTATCGAAGATACGTCGCCATTATCTTGAGTTTCTTCCAATGAATGTTGTTCATCCCTCAAGTCTTCATTTACATCAAGCTTTATATCAGCTCTGTATTGCCATCTCATTTTTTCTATGTCACCGAGTAGTTTAACCATTCTTAGTCTGGCTGTTTCAAAATTATTGTTATCTATATAGGTCTTTATTGCGCTAATTTGACTTTGGGCATCATCAATTTTGCTTTGCAAATCAGCTATCTTGTTAGGGTTTGCTCCCGAAGCATTTAGCTGTGTTATCTCTATTTCAAGATGATTTATTCTGTCTTCTATTTTATTAAGGAGTTCATAAAGTCTTTTTCTTATTTTTTCTCTTGAAGCTATGTCATTGGCCGCTGCCTCTCTCCTTTTTTCCTCCCATTTCAGCAGACTTTCTTTCATTGCATTTCTTGCTACGTCACTTGCTTTTTCACCGGATATTTTCTTTACAGTTATATTTTGTGCCTCCAGTGCGCTTGCTATGCTGTCCGAGAGTGCAGGCGAGCCAAGCACACGCACGTCTGTTATGTTCTTGCTTTTTATTAATTCAATGAGTTTTGAAATAGCGTCAGTGCTGGAAACAATCCGGACAATTGTATGCTTTTCTGCATGACCTCCATGCCCTAGTATATCTTTCCATTGAGGAGCTGCTATTATATTAAGTTTAAGGTTACCGCCATCTCTTTTTGTAGTGTTTTCCACTTCTGAAGCAACATAATCATTAATCTTGTTTTTGTCACCTATAATTTCCTTCATGTGCAGCTTTGCAAATTTTGCCCTGAATTCGCTGGAGCTTGACGAGCCGACAAATTTTGCCTCGCTCACGTTCAGGTCTTTTAAAATATCAAGCACTTCTGCTGGTATTTTTCCCTCTGGAACTGGCAGAAATGGGCATTTGCCGCTTGAAGCAAGCGTTGATGCTTCTGTCTGAGTCTCTGTATCATCCTCGTTATTCATTGTATCGTCTGCTATAACAACACACCCTGAACCTCCCTGCCAGAAGTACTTTGCAACTTCTACGGCGGTTCCTGTCCTTTCCATACCCCATAAGCGAATAACATTATAGTTCAGGTTCTGTAATTCTGTTTCAATCTCCGGTTTTATCACAGACGGTCCACCTACTAATATGATAGTTTTTGCGTCTACGTCTGCAATGCTATTTTTTAGGTCGTTGTTTAGTATTCCGTCTTCCAGAACAAGAACCGGTATGCCTGCCTTCTCTCCGGCAGCCTTTGCTATGTTCATGTCAACTGAATTTGTGTCGGAAACAAGTATTATTTTATCCGATGTTTGTGCGAACGCTACCGTTGCAAATAGAACAAATGCTAGCGTCAATAAAATTTTTGTCTTCATATTAATCGCTCTGCTGTAGAAAGCTGTAACAATAACATTGCATAGAGAGTATATTTAACAGCGTTATTTAAAAATTAGGGACTTAGTGGTAATAACAGAGAAATCTTTATTAGATAATCGTGATGTAATAGCAGTTTATGGTTGATGAAAAGCAAAAGCCCGCAAAGAGCACTGCAAAAACAGCGAAAAAAATAGTTCTACCGAGCGTAATAGAGATGAGACCAGTTGTCATGAAGGAAAAAATCAAACACGATAATGAGGAGGAAAAGGTCAAAAAAAGTCTTCGTAATTCGACCAGTGAGGGCGTGTTTAACGCTTCGGCATCCAGCATAACTAACACCTTCATCACGCCATTAGCACTTGAGTTGAAGGCCACGAATGCTGAGATAGGGCTTCTTAATGCTGTCCAGAACTTCGCAAACACCATTGCCCAGATACCCGGTGCCAAACTCACTGAATATTATCCGCGCAAGTCCATCTGGATGCTTTCGCAGGTGATGAGCAAGATTTTACTGTGGATTCCAATAATTCTTTTGCCGTTTCTATCATTAGATAACCCTGTCACAATCCTCATAATTCTAATGGGTTTTATCGCCTTTTTTGCCGGATTACGTTCACCTGCATGGTCTAGTCTCATGGGAGATCTTGTGCCCCTTAAGACACGCGGTCGCTACTTTGGCATGCGTAACATGTTTACAGGAATAGCAAGCATAGTAGCAACAATCCTAGCTGGTATAGTGGTCGCAGAATATGGCTTTTCCATGATATTCATAGTGGCTGTTCTGCTCGGAATTGTGTCAATCTTCTTTTTTATCAGAATGTACGAGCCGCAATTCAAACGGGTATTTTTTTATAAACATACCTTCAGTTTCAAGCCCCGCGAGCTGGTCACATCACTTAGCGTTAACAAGGCTCTTGTCATATTTACCATTTACCTGTTTTTCATGAATTTCGCCGTGGAAATAGCTGCGCCGTTTTATACCGTTTACATGTTGAAGGATCTTCAGATAAATTACTTCTGGTTTGCTGTGCTTACCACACTAGGAGCAGTTGTGCGCATCTTTGCCTACAAATATTGGGGTCGTTTTGTCGACAAATACGGATCCAGAAAAATACTGGTTGTGACCGGTTTTTTTGGGTGCTTTACGCCGTTAATGTGGTTGTTTGTATCAAACATCTATGAAATAGCTGCATTGAAGATTTTTGATAGTTTTGTATGGGCTGGTCTTGACATGGTAGTTTTCAATTATCTGCTGGACGTAACACCGGCAAACAAGCGCCCGCAGTACGTTGCCAATCACAATTTCTTCACCGGATTTGGTGTAGTTTTTGGTGCACTGGCAGGAGCTATGATTGCAGAGGCGGTGCAAAACAGCAGCTTGTTATGGTTCCGCGGATTGCAGATAGTATTTTTGACATCATTCCTGTTAAGAATTATTGTGCTTTTAATACTGCCAAAAATCAGGGAAATTGATGTGAAGCAGAGCGCTGTTGTGCCGTTACGCTATGTTTTCTGGCAGACCATGGCAATCGAGCCTGCCCACGGTTTGAAAAATTCTCTCTTTTATTCGTTTCGCTATCCTGAGAAAGTAGTGAAGGAACTGGAAGATAGTGTCACAAAAATTAGATATAAAATTAATATCAAGAAGCATTAAAATCAGAAGAAATTATTTTATTGGCTCAATAGCTAATGAAAAGTCAACCAGATGCCTAAAGGCATAGAGGCTGTAATGCAACCAGTATGAGCACCTAAATTGCTGTTGCCGTTTTCAGGATTAATTATACTTGCGCTAAATTGTTCTCTATGAAAATATAAATCTGTTCCAATAGCACGAATCCCGCCATCAGGTTCTTTTATTGGTTTTTCGCATCCCGCACAAATATATTCTGGCATATTTTTCATCTCTATTTATTAGCTTATTTTTTCATCTTGTCTTTGCAGGTGTTGCAGATATTGCCCATGTTGGACTTTTCCAGGCTACCTTCGCACATTATGCACCGGTTTGAGGCTTTTATGCCCAGATTTGTTATCGCCATATTCTCATTATAAGTGTCAAAAGTTCTTATAATCTACGCGGGAAATGAACAATTACGAATGGAGTACATAAAAATCACAAATTTTATCGCAGTTTGTTAACAGTGAAATAAATTGTTGGCGAAAAAATTAATGAAAGCTTTAAGAAGATAATTTACTTATGTTGTAAAGAAGGGTGAAACAAAAATGTCAATATTCAGCAGATTTTTTAGAAAAAAACAACCAGAACCTGAGGAAAAAATAGAAGAGTTCACAGAGATTCCCCTTGATGTTGAACAGGGAGAAAAGGTAAAAATATTCATAGAAAAGCTGGACAGCCTTGCTGATTCTGATCATATTATTAAGAAAGTAAGGACAGGAAATATTGTAATAGCCCGCATAAAGGATATGCGCGAAAACAACGTCGACGAGCTAAAACACTGCATATCAAAGATAAAGACGTCCTGTGCTGTCTTCCAGGGCGATCTGGCTGGAGTCGGCGAGGAATGGCTTCTTGTCGCGCCTTCAGGTGTGAGAATAAACCGTGAAGAGCAGGCTGGCCACATTTAAGTTTTTCCTAATTTTAAGTAATCAGTCTGCAAGAATTCCGCTTGCTTCAGCAGGCGGATGAATTGCGCTAATCTATTTCTTTGCTGTATAAGTAAAACGGAGGTTGCTGGACTAGTTAGAGCTAGTCCGTCTAGTGCAACCTCCAGGAGTTCATCGTATGAAGTCGTTTAGCGGAAGCTATGGAGAAGCAATGTTTCACATCGTTTTTGTGCCGAAATATCGGAAATCTATATTTCGCAACGAGGCTCTCGCCTCCCGTTGCTCAGAATTGCTGATGGAAATTGCCTCTAAATGGAAATTCGATTTGGTATCACTTAAAGTTAAGCCAAACCATGTTCACATGACCATAGACATTGGAGCAAGATACAGCCTTGGTCAGATGGCACAATTCATGAAAGGAGCAAGCGCAAGATTTCTCTTTGCCGAATTTCCAGAACTGAGGGAAGTCCTGTGGGGAGGCGAACTCTGAAGCGATGGATATTTCCATCGCTCGATGGGAGACGTGAATCGTGAAACAGCTATCCACTACATAGAAAATCAGTAGCTCAGAATTCCGCTCCCTTTAGGGGGCGTGTTTTATTCTTATTCTTCTATTTCGAAAATCTTTATAAACATGATTTGAAAGTACTAAAAAACCTGAGGAAATGCCACTGTAAACGCCGGTTTTACCTTTATAAACAGCCATTTGCTAATTTATAATATGGAAAGCAAAGACATGATAGCTGTTGGGGCTGTGGTCCTGATTGTGACTTTATTCGGCGCGATTCTGGGCCATGCTTGGATTTCTCTTGTTTGAGAAGATATGTGAATCATGTTGATGCTTAATGCGAATAAATGTTCGCTAAATAAATTAGGAGGAATCAAAAATGGCAAAGAAACCAGCTTTTGGTGGCTATTCGATAAACTTCAAGGGCAGGAAAGAAACTGTTGAAGACGTCTTTGGCAGCAAGCCTATAGCACCTAGCGAAATGACAAAGAAGCTCTGGGCTTTCGTTAAGGGCAAGAAATTGTCAAACAAATAAGATAATATTTTTTTCTTTTTTATTATAATTTTTTCAATCTCTCGACTTCTTCCATAAATTTTCGGTATACTTTTGCGTCTCTGTGCTGAAGATATCGTTCCATTAAATGAAATACAAACCTACCTATAGGATTCGTAAGAGGTGTAACATTAGAAAGTGGTTTGTATCTCTGGTGTGCCCAGTCGTCAACAACTCTTAGGTACTTGTCTATTACAATCCTACGGAGGTATTCATCTTCGCCAACTCGAACTACGCCTAATCTATAGAATTTATCTTGATGTTGTCCGGAAAAGAGCATTTCCGTAATTTTTGGAATCATAGAAGAGGATTAAATAAAAATTATATAAAACAAGATTAAAAGAAAAATAATTTTAAAATTTACAGATCGCCTGGTCTCACAGTTTTTCTGTCATTGCTCTTTGCACGCGCGACTGCATCATTTATCAGTGCCTCTATCTTCTTGTCAAGAGCATCACAGAAGTCTCCGCCGCAATTCATTTCAGCCTTCTTTATTACCTCTTTAGCTGCTGAAACTACTACCAATCCCATTTTATCACCTCGTTTTTGAAGTATTGGTTTTATGGTATTTAAATTAAAATAACACTAAAAAACAATACACTTACATTACTTTAGAGTGATTAAAAAGTCAGTTTTAAAAACACTACATAAAAAGTTGAGTTAATGTTAAGGAATAGACTATTGCCCGCACTAGCAGCTTCCCTATTCATTAATACAGCTACAATGCAACAGGCTGAAATTCAAGAGCCACGATATACGGTAACCAGTGAGGCTAGAGATGCTACTGTTTCTATTGTATCTCCGGAATATGCGAGCGCTATAGAAGCACTGAGGGAATATTCTTCAGACTACCTCAAAGCCGCAAAGAAAAGAGGCTACATCATAAAAGATGATAAGGTGATTTTTTTGGTTCACGATATAGAGCATAACACGGATGTAATAGACATGAACGGAGACGACCAGGTAATGGCTGCTTCTACAATAAAGCTTTTTGCCATGTCCCTGTATTTTGACCTAGTAGAATCAGGAAAACTTATCTACGGTTGGATGGATAGGGATATTTTACGGAATATGATAGAAGTAAGTGATAATAGCGCAGCCAATACTGTTATCAGAAACATAGGCTACGGGTTGGGAGTGCCTGTTGAATCAGCGCCAGATGCAGCTCATAGAATGCTGATGGAAAGACATCCAGAGTTTAAGAAAACAGAAATAAGGGAATTCATACCTGATAAAGGAAAGAACAACGGAAGAACTTACAAAAACATGACGTCAGCAAGAGACTTGGTAGAATACTACAGAATGCTATGGACGCGCACATTGCCCTATTCGGATGAAATGCTAAAATATCTTGGTCTGACCAAAAATACACGAATATTCACAGGTGGTTGTGATACAAGCGAGGAGTTCAACAAAACGGGTACTGTATATGGCCAGGTTTCTGACAGCGCACTTGTTTTAATCAAGAGACCCAACGGAGAAGAATATCCTTACGCCATTGCAGCTATTGTAGAAGACAGGACAAAAACTATTGACGCTAACAGAAAAAAATCCTATGATAGGTGGGTTTGGGAAAGGAGGATTGTAATCAGGGATCTGTCGAAACGTGTTTATGAAACGTTTTACAAGGAGCATACAGGAAATGATTACGTATGCAAACCGGTTAAGAAGCATGTAAAAAAACCTGTTAAAAAAAGGCGTTGAGTATTTTAGCAGATTAAAGGTTAAGTGTAAAGTCTCTTGCTTTTAGGAACCTTTACAACTCTTATAGAACTTAAAAGTATTTCGCTAAAAACTATCACAGTGTAATACGTTTAAAAGGTTTGACCCTAATTAATGGAAGTGGTTTCTATGAATATTGGTGAAAAGTCTCCTGATTTTGCTGAAGAAGCATACGTTAATGGCGAATTCAAGAAAGTAAAGCTTCACGATTACAAGGGAAAATGGGTCGTGCTGTTCTTCTACCCGCTCGATTTCACTTTCGTTTGTCCCACGGAGATACGAAGTTTCGCGAGCAAAGAAGCAGATTTCCATAAACTTAATGCTGTTGTAATCGGCGCCAGCACTGACAGCGTTCACAGCCACAAGGCCTGGTTCCAGCGTGACCTGCCTGAGGTAAAGTTTCCTATTATTGGAGATACAACCCACAGACTTACAAGGGATTTTGGCATCCTAAAAGAGGACCAGGGCATTGCCTATCGTGGCACCTTCATAATTGATCCTGAAGGAATTATACGCTATCAGGTTGTTTCCGACCTTAGTATAGGAAGAAACGTTGACGAAACATTGCGCGTCCTGCAGGCTTTGCAGACTGGTGAACTTTGTCCAATAGACTGGAAACCTGGCATGAAAACACTGGGAAAAGCATAAATTTTTTGTTTACGGTGTATACACATGCAAACAATTACATTAAACGATAAAAGAAAAATGCCGATAATTGGTCTTGGCACATGGCGTTTGACAGGAAAAGAATGCGAAGAGGCAGTACTTTCTGCACTAAAACTTGGCTATCGTCATATTGACACAGCGAAATATTATGACAATGAAGAGGCCGTGGGCAAAGCCATAAAGAGATGTGGTATTTCCAGGAAAGAAATATTTGTAACAACCAAAATCTGGGAAGATGAGCACGCTGATCCGGAGGCTGCCTTGGACGCGAGTTTGAAGCGTCTTGGACTGGACTTTGTAGATCTTTATTTGATTCATTCACCTGTTGACGAAAGACTGGAAACCTGGAAAATTTTTGAAAAACTCCAGAAGAAGGGAAAGTGCAAATCCATTGGTGTTAGTAATTTTACGATTAAACATCTTGAGCAATTGATGAAATCTTCAAAAGCAATACCAGTTGTTAATCAGGTAGAATTTAACCCATTTTTGTATCAAAAAGAACTTCTTGAATACTGTTTAAAAAAAGGTATTGCCTTGGAAGCCTATTGTCCCATTGCCAGAACTAAAAAATTTTCCAACAAAATCATAAAAGAAGTTTCAAAGACATATAATAAGACCCCTGCTCAGATAATGTTGCGCTGGTCTTTGCAGAAAGGAGTTATTGTAATACCAAAATCAGCTAATAATGAAAGACAAAAAGAAAATTTAGACGTTTTCAATTTTGAAATAAACTCCATTGGTGTTAAAAAGCTCGACAACCTGAATGAAAATTTCAGGATGTGTTGGGACCCAACCGATGAAGAATAGGAGATGATAAATATGACATATCCATTCAAACTTCCGCAACTACCTTATGAATATAATGCGCTTGAGCCTTATATCGATGAGCAAACCATGCACATTCACCATACGAAACATCATCAGGGATACACTGACAAATTTAATGCGGCCTTGGAAGGACACCCGGAACTGCAAAAAAGAACTGCCGAGCAGCTAGTCAAAAACATGCTTGATATACCTGAATCAATACGCGTCGCTGTGCACAACCACGGCGGTGGTTTTGTCAATCACAATTTCTTCTGGCAGATAATGTCTCCTGAGAAGCAGAGCCCGGCAGGCGAAGTATCAGAGGCAATAAACAAAACCTTTGTCTCTTTTGACAAATTCAAAGAGCAGTTTAGCAATGCAGCTGCCGGCGTATTTGGCAGCGGCTGGGCATGGCTTGTCCTGAACGGAAAACATCTCGAAATAATGACAACTCCGAACCAGACAAGTTCGTTGAACCTGGAAAAGACGCCGCTTCTGGGCATAGACGTCTGGGAACACGCATACTACCTGAAGTATCAAAACAGAAGACCCGAATATATAACGGCATGGTGGAATGTTGTCAACTGGCAGCAAGTAGAAGAGAATTACAAAGATGCTTTGAAAAAGTAAATATTTTTATATAGACTAAAAATTAAGAAATAAGAGATTATACACCGTACATTTTCTGTAGACCTGTTATGTCTGGCTGTTCAAGCGTTCTTTTTTGAGTCTCCCCATATCCAGAATAGCCATGCATTGTTACTGCTGAACATGCTGTACTATATATATCGCTAAGCCCGACACTATGTCCAAGTTCATGGGTTCCTATGTTCTGCAAGTCCATTACTGTTTGATTTATAACACTAGTTGAGTCTCCCCAAACAAATCTTGTGTTATATAGTTGATCAAATTCAACTATTTGCTTTCCTACCCTTGTGAACCATACTGATGTAACTGCTATTACGTCATTATTAGGATAGTCGTCAAAAGCAATGGCATTTTGAAAGTTTTGAACTCCATATTTTGCGGAATAATTAACTAAATAAAAATTATTGAAAAGTTCCTTAGATGTAGAAACATCCCACGTTTCAGCTGATGTTGCAATGGCAGAAGTTACAAAACTTTCAGTTAATCCTTGCGGGTTAGTTGGATTTATCACATAATTTACAGGCAATGAAGACCACTTCACACCCATAAGTTTATAACAGACATCTGTTTTTACCGGCTTTGCAGGAGTTTCTGGTTTTACATAATGTATAAAGTCTACTCTTTCTAAATCCCAGTTCGTCCCTATTACAGGAGAATTCTCAGGGGCATTTGCATTTTCCTTTGCATTGTCATTTACTGGAATTATCATAGAAGCTGAGACTATTACTGATAATACAAAAAATGCAGTTGCCAAAACGAAAATCATAGTGTTTAGTTTTGTACTCATTTTTATCTCCTTGTATAATTAATAAAGTATAAACTTAAATATCTGCTTTATAAAAAGATCCTAGACTTTTCACAAAAGCGATGAAATAGTGAAATCAATGCTTTTTCTTTCACTTTGCTAATATGAGATAATTACTTACTGGTAGTCATAATAGAAAGTTTTATAAGCAATGAGAATATCACGTAGTTATGGATGCAGAAAAAGTCAAAGAACTGAGAAGAGCGCATGATCGTGCTATTAGTTATGAAAGAGGTGCGCTTGGAGTTCAGCTAGATACCATAGCAAACGAACGGAGATTTGAAGAATTACGGATTTCAGGTGATGATAGCGCCGACAGAGATGAAGCGATAAGCGCATTAGCGGGATTTGGAACTGGTAGTTTTTACGAGTATAGATATGGTGAAGGACACGTAATAGGTGAATGGCAAAGCGAGCCAAGAATAAGGGACTACCAGTCTGGTTTGAGGGCTCTTGGAATTCCTTATGACGATGTTGAAAGAATAACTGGTTTTCTAGTAAGAGGCAAAATTCCGGCAGATGTGTTGGATGTTATTGCCCAAGGGGTTTCCAGAGTAGAAAGACTGCATCCAGATAAATACCCATGGCATGCATCAATTTTTGATGGTATAAGTGATGGGTTGGCAACGGCTGGAATCGATACGAATAGAGCATGGCAAGAAGTTTCTAGATATTTAAAATCAAGACATAATCAAGGGACTCCAAGACAATGTGTGGATGATTCAACTAATGGTGCCGTCACTAATTTGTTTGAGGTTTACGCTCTGGCCAGATATCACGACATTGAAAATTTAGGAACTAGAAGAGAAGTAAGATTTTAAATTTACACATTCTTACAAGCATCGTGGCCATAAACGTGCTCGTAACGATTTGTAATTTTTACTGATTTTCTAGAGAGTGCAAATATACTCTTATTTCACCGAGCTTGTCAGGAATTAGAGAAATATGAACTCCATAATGTTTTCTTTTCGTTGAAATAAAACCCTTTCTTATAAGATTCTCTAAGGAATGGCTCGCAATTTTTCTGTCATTGGTTGGCACATGTCTCACCATAATTTCAAATGTTGTTTGTTTATGATCTACATATCGATGCGACAAAAGATAGTCTATTATAAATATCTCACATTCTATATGCGAAAGTTTTTTCATAGTGTATATAAATTATATTAACTTTAAATAGTTCTAAGATGTATAAGTTGCAAGTGATACAAATGGGACTTGTGCATATATTCGGCGATAAGCCTGTTCATCGAGTATTAGACTTCTTTAGAATTCACTCTTTCTGGGATTACTCTATAAAAGATGTATCAGGAGCTACAAATGTAAGTTATAGGACATTGCAAGGATTAATTCCAGAACTTTCAAAGAAAGGTTTTTTGAAGTATACAAGAACAGAAGGGAAAGCGAAATTATATATGTTTGACAAAGATTCGAAAATTGCGGCAGAACTTCATAACTTTGCAAGACATATTGATTTTGAGCAGTCGAAGCCTTCCAAAAGAAAATTGGTGGAGACGTCTTTCATTGCGGGTACCAAAATTCATCAAAGATGATATTCATGACAGACGTAGAATCGTTCGAACGGAAAAAGAAAAAATACAAGTCCTACAAAAAGGGTGTCTTTCGCAAGTTCAAGAAAAAGGGCTGGAACAAAATCTAATTATTTGTTTTAAAGCTTGAACTACTAAACTGATAATCATGTCATTCAAATTTCTCCCAGACATAGCCATAGCAGACATAGCTTTCGAGGTGACAGCGCCTACGTTGAACAAGCTTTTTGAAGAGTCTGCTGCAGCTGCCAGCGACATAATGGTAAATCCCAAGACAGTAAAGCTCGGGATGAAAAAAACAATCAAGCTCTCTGCCGACAGCCTGGAGAATCTTCTATTCGATTTTCTGGGCGAACTGATTTATCTCAAGGACACAAAAGGTCTTTTATTCAGCAGGTTTATCGTAAAGGTTGATGAAAAAAAGAAAACACTAACCGCGATAATGTGCGGCGAACAGATAGACCGGAAGAAGCATGATTTGCGCAACGACCTCAAGGCTATAACCATGCACATGTTTGTTCTGGAAAAGCGTGTAAAGGGCTGGTATGCGAGGGTTGTTGTGGATATATAGATAAATATGTAATTTTTGTAATATATTATTAGCAGTTATCTATATGCAAACTGCGTTATGTCATATAACCTGAATAACACAGTTTACTATTTAGGTGGTAAATATTACGTTATACAAAAATCGTGAAAAACTCACAGGATTTTCACTGGTCACAGGAAAAATATTCAGCCGGCTTGGTCTAAGTGCTAATGCCTGGACTGTAATTGCGCTGTTTTTCACTCTGTTGACCGCTTACTTCTTAATTAAAGGCCAGTTCGGCTTTGCTTTAGTGACTTTCATAGTAGCAGCCTTCCTTGATTCTGTGGATGGCGCTGTGGCGCGATTCAGGAAAGAAGCAAGTAAGCTAGGCGCTTATTATGACACCATTTCTGACCGCTATATGGAGGGTATAATAGCACTGGCTTTGCTTCTAATCGCGTTGCCTTCGTTTTATCTCCCCTCATATTTTTGGGTAGCTCTTTACATGTTCGGTTCCATGACCATAACTTATGCAAAGGCAGCAGCAAAAGAGAAAGAATTGAGTAAAACGGAAATTCGCGGAGGCTTACTGGAAAGGCCTGAAAGATTGATTCTGCTCGCCATCGGTATAATGCTGGCAAACTTTTCACTTACCTATTTCACTTATGTAATAGTTTTGCTGGCTGTATTATGTAATATAACAGCGATCCAGAGATTCTGGATTGCTGTGAAGTCAGCGAAACAGTAATGTCTCATTCCAAGCCTATCTCTTCTTTTATTTTCTTGAAAGCATTAATTGACAACTCGAAAAGTTCATCCAGACTCTTGCCGGTCTTCTCTATTTCTCTTATAAGTTCCCTGTTACAATTCTGGGCAAAACTTTTTTCTTTAAACCTCTTTTTCAAACCTGCAGCATTCATGTCGCTGATTTTTCTGCCTCTAATCAAGGCATAAGCATAAATTATTCCTGTCAGTGTTTCAGCAGCCGTAAGAGCATGTTCTATTTTCTCTGTCCTCTGTCTGTCCTTCAAAGACGGAATTTCACTGTAACCATACCCATGGGACTGGACAATCTGAATAAACTTCTCATCAAATCCTTTTTGTCTCAATATATCTACAGCTTTGATGCAATGTTCTTTCAAGTCGTCTTTTGTTAACGCCCAATCGACATCATGCAGTAATCCTATCATTCCCCAATATTCCACATTCTCCCCAAATCTTTCTGCAAGGGCTTCCATAATGGCTTCTGTTTCCAGATAATGATTCATATCTGGTGTTTGATGTTTCATATTTTTCAATAAATCAATAGCCTCGTTTCTGGTCATCGGCAAATTTGTCATAGTAATCAGATGTGATAGTGATCTTTAAATATATTAATACCGAACTTATCTAAGAATTCATGCATGCCTGTCACGATTGGAAGAAGTAAGAGTCTTTCAACAGATAAAAGGCATGTGTGAGAAAACATTTTTTCTCGCACATTTAGCATAATACTTATGGCACCTCCCAAAGAGATTAAACAGATTAGTGAAGCAGTATGGGAATTGCCGACCACTTTCAAAAAAGGCATGAATGTTCCAGCACGAATATATGCTACGAAGAAGCTCCTAAACGATATGGATGCAGGCGTTTTCGAGCAGGTAACTAATGTAGCATGCTTGCCTGGAATTCAGAAATATGCCTACTGCATGCCTGATGGGCACTGGGGATTGTTTAATAACGTTCAGGTATTAAGCACCAAAACGGGTTTCCCATCGGCGGCGTGGCGGCATTTGACTTAGAGAAAGGAGTGATTTCTCCTGGCGGCATCGGATTTGATATTAACTGCCTTCATCCAAGTACAAGGATAATATCTCAATATGGTTACTACAAGAAGATTGGAGAATTTTCATCGGCTTTCGATAATAGTAACTTATTCGTTTGTGATTTGGAAACGAAATCAAGGCAAAATGCGAAACCGCTTACGTTTATGAGGAAGGACGCAGATAGAAAAATCCTCAAGATAAGAACCGAAACAGGAGAGGAAATAGTTCTTTCCGAAGATCACCCGTTATTTGATGGTGTTGTTTTCAACGAAGCCAGATTAATTAAGGAAGGTGACAACGTTGTCATACATCCCTTTGCTGGTGTGGAGTATGAACAACCTTCAAACGAAATCATATTGGACGAAGAAGATATAATTAAAATTGTAGGTAATCGTCCCAAGCTTATAACAGAACTCAAGGCGAATGGCCTGATGCCACTGAGATATAATTCTCCAAAACTTCCAGTACTGACGAAATTAGTTGGATTCCTAACAGGTGACGGATGGATAGGATCGTACGTATCTAAAAAAAGGAATATGAATATTTGGTCGACTCGTGCCATAGGAAAGCCGGAAGATCTGGAGGATGTAAGGAAGGACATTAAGGAACTTGGATACGATGCAAATTACATGAAAAAAGGCCAGTACGATAGTCTTGTAACGGATACTTTCGGTAACAAAAGAAGCATTTCGGGAACATCAACGCAGCTTTTTATTAATTCGCAGTCGTTAAGCGTTCTTTTACACGCCATGGGCGTCCCAAAGGGCAATAAATCGATATCAAAAACCTTTGTACCACAATGGATCAAAAAATCCCCGCTTTGGATAAAACGCCTTTATCTTGCAGGATTATTTGGCGCAGAATTGACAAAGCCTGCCCAGAGGAAAAACGAACCCTACAATTTTATAGAACCGAATTTCAGCCAAAACAAGATAAATGTCATGGAACAAGAAAATATGAATTTCATGCTGGAAATAATAAATCTTTTACTTGAGTTCAAAATAAATGTAAATAAAATTTATAGGCAAAAAGGCGTAATAAATTCTTATGGTAAGGAAACACATAAACTTTCTCTGAGAATCTCTTCAAAATCGGAAAATTTGATGCGGCTATGGGGCACAATAGGCTATGAATATTCTAGGGAAAGGGTAAACTTATCGGCCATATCACTAGCTTATCTAAATTACAAAAAATGCCAGATTGATAATATGCGTAATATATATGAGCTATTAGCGTCAGCCAACGAGAATGTCAGTCAAATTAATGAAATAAGGCAGTCAACTATAAGGGCTCACATTTTGAGAAATTCCACAGAAATACGGGTGCCAAAAAATTTCCAGACATTCAAAGATTTTGTGAATACACATGAAATAAAAAACTCGCCTTTTGTAATGGACAAAGTTGCTGAAATTTCCGGCGTGAACTATGCCGGTTATGTATATGATTTTATGATGGATGATAAGAACCATAATTTTATTGCAAATTCTATAGTATCCCACAACTGCGGCATGCGCCTTGTTACTACAAACCTTACAATAAATGAAGTCAAACCCAAGCTGCATGAGTTAGTCGATACTTTTTTCAAGACTGTGCCTGCTGGTGTCGGCGTCAAAGGATTTGTAAAACCAAATAAAAACCAGTTTCGTGATGTCATGGTCGATGGCGTAAAGTGGTGTGTCGACAATGGTTATGGATGGAAAGAGGACATCGAGCGCGTGGAAGAACATGGTGTGATAAAAGGTGCTGACCCTTCAAAGGTAACTGATAGGGCAATAACACGGGGCATCGACCAACTTGGCACTCTTGGCAGTGGCAACCACTATTTGGAAGTTCAGCTTGTTACAGCACAAAACATTTTTGATGCTGAACTCGCAGAGAAGTTCGGTATATTCAAGGACCAGATTGTTGTCATGGTCCACTGCGGCTCCCGTGGTTTTGGCCACCAGATCGCTACTGATTATTTGCGTATTTTCAACGATGCCATGAAAAAATACAACATAACCGTTAACGACAAGGAACTTGCCTGCGCACCTTTCTCAAGCAAGGAAGGTCAGGATTACTATAAAGCCATGGCCTGTGCAGCTAACATGGCCTTTGCAAACAGACAGGTTATATTACATAGAATCCGGGAAGGCTTCAGCAAGGTGTTCAAGAAAACACCAGAAGCACTTGAAATGCATATGGTTTATGACGTAGCACATAACATAGCAAAAGTCGAGGAACACAAATTAGGGAGTAAAAAAGAAAAAGTTCTGGTTCATAGAAAAGGATCCACAAGAAGCTTTGCTCCGGGTCACCCAGAACTTGCTGATATTTACAAAAAAACAGGCCAGCCGGTTATAATCGGCGGTTCCATGGAAACCGGTTCATATCTTTTGGTAGGAACTGAAAAAGCAATGGAAGATACCTTTGGTTCTACCGCTCATGGCTCTGGTAGAACAATGAGTCGAACTCAAGCAAAGAGAGAGATACGTGGTGACAAGTTACAAAAAGATATGGAAAGCCGTGGCATATACGTACGCGCAGCATCAATGTCAGGATTGGCAGAGGAAGCAGGTGCTGCCTACAAGAACATAACTGATGTCATTGATGCACTTGAAAAATCAGGTATATCAAAACCCGTAGTAGGATTGAAGCCTATTGGAAATATCAAAGGATAGTTTTTTATCATACAGTAACTTTCTTTTCAAGAAGTAATTAATATTCATTAAAACAACTAATTATATGCAGAAAAAGTATTGGAATGATGTTGCTAAAAAATATTTTGAAAATATTATGTCACCTTTTCAGGAAGGTGTGAAGAACCCCTTTTTTGAGTATATAGCCAAGTTTGAGGGCAAAAATAAATCTGTTATAGACATCGGAACCGGCATAGGCAACGCAATACCGCACCTGGCTGACAGATTTGCTCACGTTATAGCAATTGACATATCAGAAAAAATGATAGAAGTCGCAAAGAATAATCATAAATTTAATAATGTAAGTTTTTTTGTTCGTGATGCAAGAAACCTCGAAGAATTCCACGATAAATTTGATATTGCTGTTGCCGTAAATTCAATAATTATACCTTCCCTGAAGGATTTGGAAAAAGTTATCGAGGAAGTGTATAAGGTTCTGAAAATGGGCGGCAAATTGATTGCAATATTTCCGTCAATGGAGGCTATACTCTACCAAGCGATGCTTGTGGAAGATGCGGTCTTCAAAGAAACCGGTGATGAAAAAAAAGCAAAGGCAATGACTGTAAAAGAGGTAGGGAAAAACCGTTTTAGTTTTATGTTTGGGATCGATAAGGAAGGCTTCCAGCAAAAATACTTTTACAGATTCGAAGTTGGATATAGGCTCAGAAAAGCCGGCTTCAAGCACATAAGAATGCGAAAGGTTTTTTATCCTTGGGATGTTTCTGAAGAATCGGGCTTCTCAGCATTTCACGGAAAGCCTCACATGTGGGACTGGTTCGTGGTAGCTGAAAAATAAATAATTTTTCCTGACATGTTAAAGTAATAACTTATTGTACCTTTTTATCTTAAATATGTAGTAATTAAGACTTACTTTAGGTGTAATAAAATGAGCTTCCTAACAGAATTCAAAGAATTTCTTCAGGAATACAAAATAATGGCATTGGCCATAGCCTTCGTAATGGGAGTCGCCATTACCGCAGTGGTTCAGTCACTGGTAAACGACATTATCATGCCAATAATATCACCGCTTCTTCCTGGTGGTGGCTGGCAGATAGCAACATTTACTATTGGACCAATTGTTTTGAAATGGGGCTCATTCCTTGGCGCATTAATAAACTTCGTGATAATCGCACTAGTGATTTTCATGATGGCAAAAATGATGTTCAAGAAAGAGAAGAAGTAAATGTTTTTTCTTTTATCTAATTAATAAATAGTAGACAAATTCATATTCTACTTATGTTCATTGAGATTGGAGTGATATTTGCATTGGGTGCGCTTATTGGGTGGGGTTTTGGCGATTTTCTTATCCAGCGTTCTGTGCGCAAATTAGGTGATTGGGAGCCGTTGCTTATAATAACTGGCTTTGGCGCCGTTGTTTTGACGCCATTTGTCTATGGCGATATAGCGTCATTGATATTCAAAAGTGATTATAGTTTTTTTGTTCTTCTTGGAGCTTCTATTGCCATCTTTTTGACAGCAATAATAGATTTTGAGGCGCTGCGAATAGGAAAAATAGCCGTAGTCGAGCCCGTATACGCATTTGAAGTCCCTATTTCTGCACTGCTTGCTTTTGTGCTCTTGAACGAATCAATAGCTTTGTTTCACGCTGCGTTGGTCTGCGCGTTGATTATCGGGATTTTTTTGGTTTCACTGAAGTCTCATCACCTTTCAAAAAAAGCGTGGATAGAAAAGGGCGTTGCACTGGCAGTGATAGCAGCTGTGCTTCAGGGAACTTCGAATTTCATGATAGGCATAGCAGCACGGGAGACGAATTTTTTGGTCATAAACTGGGTCATGAACCTGTTTATTGCGCTTGTCTGCGCTTTTTATATCATAACTAATAAAAGGACGCAAAAGTTTGTTCATCATGTCAAGCAAAACAAGAAGCTGTTGATTACTGTGAGTATTTTTGACAACTTTGCATGGGTTTGCTATGCCGCAGCTGTCACCCTTATACCAATAGCGATAGCCGTTGGCATATCCGAGAGTTATATTGCCTTAGCAGCGCTACTGGGAATATTTTTTAACAAAGAAAAACTGATGAGACACCAGAAATTCGGACTCTTGCTCGCGCTGCTTGGCGCTGTTGCTCTTGCCATAACTTATACTTAGATTGCCACTCCAAGCACCGCACCTATCCCATAGCCAACTATCGCGGCTGCCATGCCTATTATGGCCATTTCTATTGCACTCCTAAAGGGCTTTGTTGTCAGTTTGCCTTTTATGTAGCCCGTAATGAAAAGAACGGCTATTGCAAGCACTAATGAAGCTATTATGGCTTCTCTCACAGGCAAAAAGAAGAAAGATACCAGAGGAACAATAGAGCCACCTATTGCCGAAAAACCTACAATAGCTGCACTCTTTACAGGGTTATCGTGAGATTCTGTCAGATGAAGCTCTTCTTCCATCATGACATTCAGCCACATTTTCTTGTTTGATGATATCTTTTTTACAATCGCATTAAGCAAAGTGCCGCTGAAGCCCTTGCTTTTGTATATTACCCGTATTTCTTCTCTTTCCCTGTCTGGCCAGTGATTCATTTCCCATTTTTCCCGATCAAGCTCACTTCTATAGAAATCGCGGCTTGCCTTTGTTGATGTATAGGCGACAGCAGCCATTGACACTGATTCAGCAAATGTGGCTGCTAAGCCGGCTATGATTACAATCCTCACGTCAACGACAGCTGTTGCAACTGCCAGAATTATGCCCAGCACGTTTACAAGCCCGTCCTGACTTCCAAGTATTACATCTCTCAGCAAAGCTCCGGTGCCTGTGCCATGATGCAGTTCCTTGTGAACGTATTTTGCAGCCATTATGATTAATTGAATAACTCGGTTTTTATAGATTAATAAAACAGGATTAGAATGAATCCGGAATTTAACAAAGGTATTTGGGGAAATACAGAATGTGCACAGTGTGGTGCATGTTGCTACGAATAGAATGAGTATCTTTTTAGAATAGAGGCACGGAAAACCCCGCAATGTAAAAATTTTTTAATAGAAGATGGCAAATCGTATTGTTTAGCACACAATAAACAAAGAGAACCAATATGTGAGAATTATTTTTGCGGTAAAACAGATGCTTGCTTTAGATATGAAGGTGACAAGAAACTTAGAGAAATTGCAGTAATGCTTGGAACAGTACCTAACGACAAATAAAGAACAATTCTTATTCCTTTCCATACATTTATTATCATGATAAATTTTGATCAGATGATTGACAACCACCTGCACAAGGAAAACAGGCCAAAAGAGATAGGTCGCTATTATCCCAGCGAGATAGGAACCTGCATGCGCAAGGTCTGGTATTCCTACAAATTTCCCATGGAAACCAATCCCGAGTTGTTGAAGGTTTTTGAACTTGGTAATATTCTGCACGATTTTGTTGTAAAGGTTTTGAAGAGTGAGAAGAACCCGGATGTTGAACTGATCAAGACAGAACTACCCTTCCGCCAGGAGATAGAGGATTTCCTTGTTTCCGGCAGGATAGATAATATTATACTCATAAAAGCAAGCGGAAAAAACATCCTTGTCGAGGTAAAGTCAACAGGCAACATTGATTTTGTTGAGGAGGCAATGCACCACAACAAGATCCAGCTTCAGTTATATATGCACGTGACAGGCATCCATAATGGAATTCTGCTATACGTGGACAAACGCAACCTGAAAAGCAAGGTATTTCCCGTGAATTACAACGAAGAGGACGCACTCAAGATAATAGACCGTTTCAAAGTGTTGAACAAGCTCCTGAAGACAGACGCATTGCCTGATCCAGAAGCCCGTTCAGGTAAAGAGTCATTATGGATGTGCCGCTATTGTGAGTACCGTGACAAATGCTACAAAGAAGACCCTTCTTCTCCAAGATGGCTTTAAGAAAATAAAGGTTTTCCTTTTAATCATGCGTTATTCTCGTCAGGAAATATTCATAGGCAGCAGGAAGCAGAAGTTGCTTCGCAAGGCTACTGTTACAATAGTGGGTTGTGGCGGCACTGGCTCTGTTGCTGCCGAGTATCTGGCACGTGCTGGCGTTAACCTGCACTTAATAGACAGGGATATTATTGAGATGAGCGACCTTCAGCGGCAGCTTTACCGCGAAGAAGATATGGGAAAACCAAAAGCCCTTGCACTCAAGGAGCGTCTTGAGGACGTGAACAGCGAAATCCGCATAGCAGCATATCCAGATGACCTTAACGCTTCAAATATCGAACATTATCTCAGCGGTTCATCCTTAGTACTTGATGGATCAGACAATATGCAGACGCGTTTTCTCCTGAATGATTTTTGCATGAAAAATAAATTGCCTTTCACATATGCGGCTGCAATAAAAAGCGAGGCATTGTTCACACTGATCATGCCCTGCGAAACTCCCTGTTTGCGTTGCTTCATCCCAAACTCAGACGAAACTGATACCTGCGAAACCGCTGGCGTCCTAGGTCCTGCTGTAGGTGCCATTGGCATTATTTCCGCAGCAGAGGCAATAAAATATCTGACCACTAGCGGATTGAATATAAAGGGACATATTCTTCATATGAACTTTTACAAAAATATTTATGAGCTCATCGAACTAAAGAAAAGCAAAAACTGCCCGTCCTGTCGTGGCGAATACGAATTTCTCGACAAGCCGAGCAGAAGGATTATGCAGCTCTGCGGCGGCACATACCAGTTTTTATTCGGCAAAGACATCAGCGTTTCCGACATTGTTAATAATCTGGGGAAAAACCCGGATTTCAAAATAATAAACAAAAGCAGGGATTTTGTCCAGCTGTCGTATAAAAAACACATGATTTCCCTCTTCAAAACACGCATGATAGTGCAAAATGCAAAAAATGAAAAGGATGTTAGGGTTTTAACAGCAAAAATAATTGGAATTTAGTTACTTAGAACTTGGCCCTTACTTCACTCATCGTAGAGCCGCAGCACATTGGAGGGCCCGGATTCTTGCCTTCTCTTGTGATGAGCAGTTCCTTGGTACATTTTTTGCATTCGAATATCTTTCCTCTTTGGGTCATTGGTTTTCACCTCTTTGCTCTTGTTTACATCACTTCTCTTAAAATGACTGAGTGTGTTATTTTTCCGCTGGCGCTCCCTCAAAGACGTCTAATGACGTCAGTCGTTTCTGAGAAAGAGTCGTTTTGCATGTTTTGCATTCCTTTAGAACACGTTCCATTGCAATTTCCATTGCTGCGTCCCTGGGTGTAATGCGTTTATCAGATTTTTCAAGCACTATCTTTGTATTTTTTGATACCTTTTCCTCAACAAGCTTGAACATTTCTTTGCTGGTGCCTTTCACATATTCTACATAACTGCTTATAACTCCACCGGCATTCGCAACGAAATCAGGCACAACTACAATTCCTTCCTTGTGCAGCATTGATTCGGTATGGGAGTCCATAGGTATGTTTGAGCCTTCCACAATAAGTTTGGCCTTTATTTTATCGACATCGCTGGCCAATATCAGGTTTGGTACAGCAGCCGGTATAAGTATGTCTGCTTTGATCTGTATTATTTCTTTATTAGACAAAACTGTGCCGCCTGGATAATTTATTACTGAGCCGAGATTCTTTTTTATCCCCACAAGTTTTTCATAATCTATGCCCTTGTCAGAATAAAGCGTTCCTTTTGAGTCCGAGACGCCGACAAGTTTTGCGCCTTGTTCTGTGAGAAATTTTGCGGCAAATTCACCAACATTTCCAAATCCCTCCACCACAAATGTAGCGCCTTCCANNTCCTCTTCAGCCATATACATATCAGGTGCAGCCACATAATAATCAGGACATATTGGTTTCAAAGCTTCTGAAAACGCAACTATAATTTGCTTTTTTTCTTGGACTGAGAGTTTTTTCGGGTCTGCCATGATACCAGCTTTAGCGCCCCCGAATGGCAGCTCTGCTACAGCGCACTTCCATGTCATGGCACGGGCCAGTTTAGCAACTTCATACACAGAAACAGTCGGTGTCATTCTTATGCCGCCCTTGCCTGGACCAAGTGCCGTATTGTCTATAACAAGAAAACCACGCATACCTGTTTTCGGATGGTAAACATTCAATACTTTTTCCGGACCGAAATTATCAAACTGCATAAAGAACACCGAATATTAGGTTACTCTAGGTAATTTATAAAGATTTTGTTCAAAGAAATTATATGCAATCTGACATAAAAATTTTCCGCGTATATAGGCCAGCTGCAGCATTCTTTTCCGGCGCTCATGACATATTTTACGAGACAACTCCGTTTTTGAATGGTGTGGGATGCGGTGGCGGAAATTACATCGATGGCTTGGTTGAAAGCGCCAAGCAGGCACAAGAAGCTGGCTATAGAGTAGTTATCACTGCGATAAGAAACGATGGTAGATACCCGCTTCATGCGGAAGATGCTAAAGCTTTGCGAACTGCTCTAGGTCTATAGATAAATATCCCAGGACTAAAGTCCCTGAGTATTTTTGTAAGAATATAGCATATTATAAACAACCTAAAGGTCATATTATTAAACTACATTAATTATAATAATTCGTTTAGAAAAAATTGATTTTGCATGCTGCCCTGCGCAGTCGTCGTACACATCAACCATAATGGCGCTGTTCTCATTTGTTATTTTCTTGAAACATATTTCGCAGTTCATAATTTATGCCTTTAGAAAATATCCTGTCCTGAAGAAATCTTTGTAGAGTTCCTGTCCAGATTCACTGAGAGTAACAATGATAACAAGAGTATTNNTAGTTATGCCCTTTATGACCTGGTCCAGTTGATCTACATTCATGCTTGAAATTCAACACCTTTGCTCAGTTAAGCGTCTTTTACATGAAAATCTTTCTCTTTTACGTGATTACCCTGTTTAATTATGTAATTATAAACAGCCAGTTTTAGTGTCTTCAGTCCAAGCAGAGCACATTTCAATCTCGCTGGGCTAACTTCTATTCCAAGCATATTCAAAACATCATTTTTGTCAAGTCTTTTTATTTCGTCCAGTGTTTTTCCTTTTACCACGTCAGTTAGAAGTGAAATAGAAGCTTTACTTATTGCACAGCCATTGCCTGTAAATCTGATATCTTTTACTTTGTTGTTCTCTACTGCAAGCTGGATGGTAACTATATCACCACAGAGGGGATTAGTCTCTTTATGCTCTGCGTTATGCTTAGAGAGCATTCCATAGTTGTGTGGATTTTTGTAATGATCTAAAATTATGTCAGCGTATATATCCATAATAATCACTTGGTTTTCCTGAGAATTTTGTTCAGCACTATTATGAGATGTTTTCTCCATTCACGTTCAAGCTGTGTCCTAACCAATTTAATAAGAATCTTATCATCTTTTGTCAGCTCCCGTTTTTCCAGTTTCTTTACTTTTTGAAGAATTTCATAATCTTCACTCGTAGACATAACATATTTCTTTTTTTCAGATTTTGTAATAGAGTATTCTTTGGTTAATTTTTTCATGATTACTACACCCTAAATATATTTTTCACTTTTTCTATACAGTTAACAAGTTTATTAATTTCCTCTTTTGTATTATATAAATAAAAACTGGCTCTGCTTACTGCAGAAACTCCGAGGCGTTCCATGAGCGGCTGCGCGCAAAGGTGCCCAGAACGTATTGCTATGCCTTCACTATCCAGTATGGTTGCCACATCGTGTGGGTGGACTCCTGCTAGGCTAAAGGATACTGCTGAACCGCGTTTTCTTGATGTTCCATGTATAGTTAAACCCTTAATTGGAATCAGTTGTTGTATGACATATTTTGTCAGCATCTTTTCATGAGTTTCTATGTTATTCATGCCAATTTTGTTTATGTAGTCGAGTGCAGCACCAAATCCTATAACATCTGCTACATTTGGCGTGCCAGCTTCAAATTTCCATGGAATGTCATTCCATACCGTCTCTTGCTGATGAACTTCCTTTATCATGTCTCCACCACGCAGAAACGGCGTAATATTCCTTAGAGAATCCTCACATCCATAAAGAAGCCCAACACCCATCGGCCCAAGCATTTTGTGGCCCGAAAAAGCAAGAAAATCACAGCCAAGCTTTTTTACATTAACAGACATATGGGGAACACTCTGTGCGCCGTCAACAATCATAATAGCACCAGCATCGTGAGCAATTTTTGTTATTTCTTTTATGGGATTCACCGTTCCAAGAACATTGGATGTTTGTGTGATAGAAACAATCTTAGTCTTTTTTGTAACAAGCTTTTCAAGATGATTAATATTCAGACTGCCGTCTCCGTTTATGTCAGTGAATTTTAACTTCACTCCTTTTTCAATTAGCATCTGCCATGGCACTATATTGCTGTGGTGCTCCATGATACTCAGGACAATCTCGTCGCCTTTTTTTAATGTCCTGAAAACCGAGTAAGCAAGCAGATTCAGTGATTCTGTTGTATTTTTTGTAAAAACTATTTCATTAGTATTGGCATTTAAAAATTTTGCAGTTTTGCTTCTTGTCTCTTCATATTCCTCTGTGGCTTCCTCACTTAACCGATGAATGCCACGGTGAATATTTGCGTTATGGTTTGAATAGTAATCGGTTATCTTTTCTATTACCTGAAACGGTTTTTGCGTGGTTGCAGCATTATCCAGATAAACGAGATCTTTGCCGTTTATTTTTCTTTTCAAAATCGGAAAATCTTTTCTAATGTTCTTCATCTAATCACCGAAGTCCGGAATTTTTCCTGAAATATTTTATCATTTATCTTGTCAAGAATAGGTTCGAAAAAACCATCAACTATAATTTGTTCTGCCTCTTCCCTGGAAAGTCCTCGGCACATAAGATAAAAAAGTTGTTCTTCGTCTATCTGACCAACTGTAGCTCCATGACTTGCTTTGACATCATTCGCTTCTATTTGCAAGCTAGGTATGCTATCTGACTTTGCAGTTTCACTTAAAATAAGTGTATGATCAGCAAGGTACGAATCTGTCTGTTGGGCACCTTTTTCTATCCTTATGAGACCACGAAAAATAGAACTTGCTTCATCCATTACCGTACCCTTTGATAATATATTATTATTAGTATGGGGCACAAGATGATGGGAATTAACTGTGAAATCAGTATACTGTTTTTTATTTCCCCTGAACATACACAAAGTTTCCGAGGATGCACCTTCTCCGGCAAGGGTTGTGTTGGATTTTACACGATGAAAAGCACTGCCAAAAGAACCAAAAGCAAAGTTAGCGATGCTGTTTCTATCGAGTACTGCCTCCTTAAAGGAAAAAATAATAGCATCGCTATCACAATTTTGTACAGAAGCAAAGCTTACTTTACTATTTTCGCCAACAAATATTTCGACAACATCTGTCATAAATCCACTACCTGTGTATTCCTCTATATATTCAAGTTTGCTATTTTTGCCTGTAATAATTATTGTATGTCCGCCGCCGGTTATTTTTGACGACAATCGGGCTGTTTTATTATCAGGAACAAAAACAAATATGCCATTCGCTATATTAGCGTAATGAAAGGCTGAAAATTTGTCATTTATTTTCAAAGCTTTTCCAAGGTGTTTTTTAACCATGTCCGTGTGCGTTCTTGTTGCGCTGATCATATCTGTGAAGACTATACCTTCATCATCTCCATCTATCATGACCTCAGAATCACCTGACTTAAAATCTATCTTTATTTTTCCTATGTTGCTGTATCTCCATTCCTCTTCACGTTCCTGTGGAAAAGGCAAGCGCAAAAACTCTTCCTGCGCCTTGTTTCTGATCTCTGCGAGCCAGTTTGGTTCTTTAATCATACAAAACACCTCAGCCAACGCTGCCCTCCATTTCCATTTCTATTAGCCTATTAAATTCAACAGCATATTCAAGGGGCAGCTGTTTTGTAAAGCAATCAAAAAAGCCACGAACAATCAGACCGGTTGCTTCCTGTTCGCTCAGTCCTCTGCTCATCAGGTAGAACAGTTGTTCTTCGCCTATCTTACCCACGCTTGCTTCATGGCCAATAGAAACCTTCTTCTCGTTTATCGCCATATAAGGAATAGTATCTGATATTGAATTTTCATCCAGAAGAAGAGCATCACATCGAACATTTGACTTTACATTAGTGCAGCCCTTTTCAACGCGCACAAGTCCCCTGTAAGTGGTGCGACCTCCACCTTTGCTGATAGACTTGCTGACTATACTTGATGTTGTGTTTGGAGCCATATGCACTGCCTTTGCACCAGTATCTTGAATTTGGCCGTGCCCTGCGAAGGCTATGGACATCATGTCAGCCTTTGCATTTTCTCCAATAAGATAGACGCTCGGAAACTTCATCGTTATCCTGCTGCCTATATTCGCGTCGAGCCACTCAACTATGGCGTTTTTGTGTGCAAAAGCCCTTTTTGTAACAAGGTTATAGACATTATTTGACCAGTTCTGCAAAGTTGTGTAGCGTACATGCGCGCCTTCCAGGGCTATTACTTCGACAACAGCCGCATGCAAACTTCCAGCAGAATAAGATGGAGCACTACAACCCTCGATATAATGCACTCTACTGCCCTCGTCCGCAATTATCAATGTACGCTCAAACTGACCAAGTTCTTTTGAGTTTATACGGAAGTATGCTTGTAGGGGTATTGGAACGTGAACATTCTTCGGTACATAAACAAATGAGCCTCCTGACCAAAATGCACTGTTCAGCGCTGCAAATTTATTATCTTCCGAAGGCACAACTGTTGCAAAGAATTTTTTAAAGAGTTCCGGGTGCTCCTTTAGTGCCTGGTCTGTCGAGCAGAATATAACACCTAATTTTTCTAAATCTTCACGGAGTTTGCTATATACGACCTCAGAATCGAATTGCGCTTCTACACCAGCAAGAAACTTCTTTTCAGACTCTGGAATGCCAAGACGGTCAAATGTATTTTTTATTTCTTGCGGCACATCCTCCCAGCTCTTTGCTTTATTTTTGGAAGCACTAAGATAGTAAGTGATATTATCAAAATTAATATTGCTTAGATCAGGACCCCATTTTGGCATTGGTTTTCTAAGAAAAGCTTCAAGTGCGTGTAATCTGAATTGTGTCATCCATTCAGGTTCGTTTTTTATTGAAGAAATCTCCTTGACCACGTCAGGTGAAAACCCTTTTTTAGTCTGGTGAACTGTTTTTACGTCTACGTTGAAACCAAATTTTTCATCATAATCAGATCTTATATCAAGCAGTGAATTATTGTCCATACCAATCACCTAAGCAATTTCCTCGTGAGCCCATGCGTAGCCTTCTTCTTCCAGCTTCTCGACAAGTTCCTTGCCGCCGGATTTCTTTATTTTTCCATCGACTACAATATGAACAAAATCTGGTTTTATAAAATCAAGTATTCTCTGATAGTGGGTTATTATAAGAACTCCTAACGGTGACGTAGTCATTGCATTATTAACTCCGTTTGCAACGACCTTGAGCGCGTCTATATCCAGACCTGAATCCGCTTCATCCAGTATAGCTATTTTTGGCTTCAGAACAGCCATTTGAAGTATCTCTCCTACCTTTTTTTCCCCGCCAGAAAAGCCATCGTTAAGGTATCTATTTGAAAAAGATTCATTTATTTTCAACAGCTTCATATTTTCCTTAACACGTTTGCCAAAATCAACGACAGATTCTTCGTTACTAGAAGCAAGCCTAAGGAAGTTTGTCACACGAACGCCCTGAACTTCAAGCGGATATTGAAAACAAAGGAAAAGCCCTAGTTTTGCCCGCTCATTTGTTTTAAGTTCAAGAATATTTTGGCCGTTAAAAAGTATCTCACCTTTTGTAACTACATAGCGCGGATGTCCCATTATCGCATATGAAAGTGTGCTCTTTCCAGAGCCATTGGGCCCCATTAGCGCATGTATTTCGCCTTCCCTTATTGTAAGACTAAGACCCTTTATTATTTCCTTGTCGTTCACACTCACGTGTAGATTTTTTATCTCTAAAATATTCATTTCAAAAACACCTCATAAATTTCTGTTTTTGGAAGAAGTTCTTTGAACTTCATTCTTTCTCACCTATATTTATCAGTTTATCTTTCTTGGTAAGACATTTCTCGCAGACAAAATTCTGGAAGATACCAAAAAAAGTCTTGGAGAAATCCATGCAGCTCTCATTCATGACTTTCCTGCCGTGCAGGGTTATGCTATAAACAGACTTTCTGCCCTCTTCATGTCGTTTTATCAATCCACGCCTTTCCAGTGTTTGCAGTGTAGGATAGAGCGTGCCCTGGGTTATTTTCGTCTTCTTTATATCACTCAGGACCTTCATTATTTCATAGCCATGAGTTGATTTCCTACTAAGAAGCCACAATACCTGCATTTGAAGAATACCAAGCTCGATCTCACTAAATCCGCGCTTTCCAAATATCTCTTCAGAAGATGGCGGCTTGATTCTATGGGGAGTATGTCGCTCTACAGACATATCGATGTATATACATAGTTAGATATTTAAATTGAAAATAGTAAGCTGCTGAATCTACCTTTCGTATTGTTTTGCAGCTCTATCAAAAGACGGGTCTTCATCACGTCCTAAATGTCGCCTGCCAGTTCGTCTGCCCGGTACCGGATTTCCAAATATTTTGGCATGGTATCCGTTCTCTATTAAATTATTGAAACAATGAATGCCTCTTTTTGAAAGTGGTACTTTGAGTTTGCCGGTTTCCTCCAGATGTTTAAGGTAATTCCATACATTGGCTGCCATATAGACCCCATGATCTCTGTGAACACGGTATTCAGCAGGATTTATTCCAATATCTTCAGCAAACACTCTTGGGATTTTTTTATATATTTCTCTGGAAGGTGCACCCAAATTTATAAAAATAGTAAGTATTGCATCCCTAGTAACTATAGGCTTGCCTAAAGCACTTGACATCGTCATGTAAAGTGCTCTACTATATTGTTGCATCTATTCACATACCTGATTAGCTTACCAACCAAACCTGATATTGAAACCGCTTCTTGATGGATAGGAGCCACCATAATAGTAGTTTGGGTAGTAATTTGGATAGTAGTTTGGAAGTGTGGTAATTGCACTGGGGTTATAGTAAGAATAGCGAGGGTATGTGTAATAACCGCTATAGGATCCATAGGAATTATAGGATCCATAACTATTGGAAGATCCGATAAATATGCCACCACCATAATAAGCATGAACTGTTCCTGTCAGTAGAAGCAAAGCCAGAATTGCAACAATGAACACTGTTTTCATAATATTACCTCACTTCTTTGGCATCTCTTATAGCATTTCTAACATGTTGAGCAAAGCCAAGCGGCATTTTTATACCATAATATTTTCTATGTTTGGAAAGTGTATAATTATTGTCATCACGAGGTCTTCTTTCCCATTCACGCCTCTTATAGAATGACAAATTGTCTTGCCCACCACGACAAAATTCAACAAAAGTAAGGTATCTGCCAGTGTCCTTGCACAAAATATATTTATCAGTGTCTTCAAGAAGACGCCATTCGCCTGGAATATCCGGGTACGTAAATATCATGCCTTTAACAGGTTCAGTTATTCTTTGGCCTCTGGATCCGATTCTGACTGCAATAGGTTCATTTTCTTTCATATCAACACCTGTTATTTTATCCTACAAGCTAAATCTTCTTAAAAACCTCCCCTTTGAAGAACTGTAAACCATCCGTACTCGTCTGAAACCTTTATTTCTATCAAAGAATATAATTCGGATATGGAACAATTTTTGCTTGCAATAGGTCTGTTGATACTTTTTGCAAAAATATTTGGAGAAGTCGCCGAACGCTACGGAATTGCTTCGCTAGTGGGCGAAATTGTTGCCGGAATATTATTGGGACCCATACTTGGATGGGTTCTAATTGGTAGTTTTCTTAATAGTTTCCTTACATTTGGTATAATTTTCCTGCTTTTCATTGCGGGGCTTGAAGTAAAGTTTGAGGACATAAAAAATTATGCCTACAAAGCCAGTTTTCTTGCAGCAACCGGCGGTCTGATATCCTTGCTGCTTGGATTTATGGTCGGAATGATATTTTTTGGCGATTTTCTGATATCAATAGCCATAGGAACAGTAATGATTTCAACAAGTAACGGCGCGCTGTTTTTGCTTCTAATGAAGACCGGTGAATTCGATTCAAAAACAGGCAAACTAATCGTAGCAATAACCATAGCCGATGATGTTGTAGGAATTCTCATGCTGTCATTTTTCAACATGTACATAAGTCAGAGTGTAGCGATATCAAGTCTGTTTTCCGTGTTTTTAGTGAGTATCGGATTCTATTTATTTATATTAACAATTGGCTCACGTGTAATAGGCAAGGCACTTAATAAGATAAACATATTTCGTGATGAACAAATATTATTCTCAATACCAATAGCCATAGTTTTTGCTCTTGCATTTTTCACGAATCAAATAGGCCTGAGTGTTGCCACCGGCGCATTTCTTGCTGGAATGGCCATGGCAAACAGCCAATTTGCAGAACCTGTCATAACAGCCAAAGTCAATATAGTATCACGGGGTTTCCTGTTACCGCTCTTTTACGCATCCATCGGAGCGTTACTGATATTTACAAATCTTAATATATTCCTTATAATTTCAATTATCATAGCGTCAATGCTTGGAAAATTCATAGGATGTGGAGTATTGTCAAAGTTTACCGGTTCTACGTGGGAAGAAGTAAAACTTATAGGTATTTCCATGATGCCACGCGGCGACGAAAATATCGCACTATTGCAGATAGTTGTTCTGTTGGGTGTCATAACAAATGAAATATATACATCACTTGCAGTTGCAATAGTAATAACAACCATATTGGCACCCATATTAATGAAATTAGCTTACAGAAGAAAATAATTTTGTATAAGATTCCAAGAATTATTTCTTAATGTTGCCAGACTCATAAAATTTGTAAAAGACGTACCCAGCCACCATTACTATTATGCCGTACCATATCAGTGGTATGCTGAAGTGAAGTATCATGTACCCTGATATAAGGAATCCAAGAAGCGGAAGCAGCGGTACGCGCCCTATTGACAAAGGCACCTTGAAAAGCCGCTTCGTGTTCGGCTGGGTAAACCTGAGGATTAGCGCCGAGAGGTTTATCATCGCAAAAACAAAGAAAGCGGAAAAGTCAACAAGCAGCGCTATGTCTTTTATGCCCGTGTACATGATGAAGGCAAGCGAAACAATTGTTATAATCAATATGCACACGTATGGCGTTTTTCTCTTCCCGACTTTCAGCAGCGCTTTTGGCATTACATTGTCCTCTGCCATGCCGAAAAGCATCCGTGATGCGGCTATCATAAGTATCAGGACGGTGCTCGCTGTTGCGAACAGCGCGAAAATTCCAAGGAGCATTCCTGCCGAATCTCCCATGCCCTGCTGGGCTACGAGCGTCATGGGCGTTCCTGATTTTCCAAGATGCTGCCAAGGCACGACGCTCACGGCTGAAAGCGCAACAAGGATGTATATGACAGTTGTTATTGCCACTGAAATAATTATCGCTTTCGGCACGTTGCGCTTGGCGTTCTTTGACTCTTCTGACACGTTCACTATCTCGTCAAAGCCAAGATACGCGAAGAACACAATGGCTGCCGCTCCGAATATCCCAATGAACCCTTTTGGTAATTCGAAGTAGTCTACAGACCCGATGTGCGGCAGGCCGATGGCTATTATAATCAGCAGCCCAAGCACCGTCAGGGAGGTAAGTATGATGTTGATGCGCGATGAAATCTTTATTCCCGTATAGTTCAGTGTCGCAAAGAGTATTACAAGCGCTGCTGCCCCGGTCACTGCACTCACTCCGGTAAGGCTGCTGAGATACTGCCCGAATCCCAGAGAAACTGCCGCGCCGGCGATGATTGTCATGGTAAACGTAAGCCAGCCGATCACAAAGCCTACTGTTGTGTCCTTGAACGCTGTCTTGACAAAAGTATATTCCGCGGCGTCTTTCGGATACATCGACGAAAGCTCGGCATAGCTGAGTCCGGTGAAAGATGCTATTATCGCAGCGATGACAAAGGACATCCACACAGCATTGCCCGCTTCTGCCGTCGCATGACCCACAAGCACGTATATTCCCGCGCCAAGGATTATCCCGACGCCGTAAAAAATCAGGTCAAATAGCGTGAGGTCCCTTTTAAGTTTAGACATATTTAGATCTGAATTTCTCCAATTATAAAGATTTTTTACCATATTATTTTATCAACAACCATCGTTTGAAGTGATGGTATGTGAGGCGATTAAAAACATTATTTAACGATGGTTGGGATGCCAGGATACCACAAGTAGTATATCACTGGTTTCTCCGCCATCTCTTAAGATAACAAGGGTTATCTTAGAGATTCAAGTCAGCTTTGCTGACTACGAATCTAAAAATAGGTGGTATCCTGAGTATGGAAAATAAGATGAGTTACTATTCCATCATGTTAATAGCTGTTTGCATAGTAGTCTTCGCAATTCAGATGTTTAGCAACGGTTTCACAGAGGCTTTCATGCTAACATCATCTGAAGTTTTATTGAAACCATGGACGCTTGTTACATCCATGTTTCTGCACGGGTCTGAATCACATCTGATATTCAACATGTTTGCATTATTTCTTTTTGGCATGTTACTGGAAAAGTTTATTGGATCTAAAAAGTTTCTCCTTGTTTTCTTTTTAACAGGAATAGTAGCAAGCACAGCAGCATTATTTTACGTATCTTCCCTAGGTGCATCCGGCGCAGTATACGGAATAATAGGTGCTCTTGCTGCGTTAAGACCAAGAATGAATGTATGGGTCTATGGTGTTCCCATGCCAATGGTAGCTGCTGCTGGACTATACCTTCTTCTGGACTTTGCAGGTATGTTTTTTCCAAGTAACGTAGCAAACACAGCACACATAGCAGGATTGGTTACAGGCATAGCTATAGGATTGGTAATAAGAGAACCGCGTCAAAAGAAGGAAAAAGCCTCCAAAGAGAGGCTTCTCACTGATGAAGAAATTAATCAGTGGGAAAATGAGTGGATGTATTCTACAGCTTACGCTTAAAAAACAGCTTATGGAAAGCAGCCGCTGCGATTATAATCACTATAATCAAAAATGATAGCACCATATCAAAAACAGATACGTTCTTCTTTAATTCAGGACACTCGTCAACTATGGTCCATCCTTCAGGAACCTGGCATGGTGTCGAGTAGCTAATGCATTCATCGTCTTTTACTGCCAGCGTTATAACCTGCGCACATACCATTTTACCTTTATCACGTGTCTGATTAATGTCAATGGTCTGGTTTACAATAACCATTAGATTAGTTAAGTTTGTTGTATTTACAGAAGAAATATTTGTATTTACAAATGTGATGTTGGTTTGATTTACATTTGTCCTATTTGCAGTTGTTTGATTAACAGATGTTTTATTTGTTCTTATGACAAAGCCGCCTCCGCCGCTTGAGCTAACAACAGGTGCGGTGTAAGTGAAAGATGCCGAAGAAGAGTTAGTATTACCGCTTGTATCATTTGCGTACAGTATAATAGTGTTAGAACCTTCTGCCGCTATTATGGTGGTATTGGCACAATTGGTAAGCGTGACATTCGAGCCGCTATTTAGCTTGTACCAACACAAGTCAGTACCAGTATTATCCGAGACCGAGTAACTAAGGCTTATGTTTGAGCTTGTGTAGGATCCGCTTGGAGATGAAATTACAACACTAGGCGCTTGGGTATCATTTCCAACCGCAACGCCTGAAAATGACAAGAGAACAATGGATGTCGTATTGCCGATTATTGAGTAGCATGGCCGGTTGGATGAATTTGTATTACACGTTTCGTTTATTCTTATTGAGTTAGGATTCATCCGACTTCCATTAAGATAGTAATTAACTCGGAAAATACCATTAAAAGTAACGCGTGGTGTGTAGTTTCCACTGGTAAAGTTGTTCATGTCAATCCATACATAATTGTCCAAAATACCTCCAGAATTATTGAACGTAACTGAAACGTTTGTTATTGTAACATTTCTTGTTACATTAACAAAATTAGATGTGTTAACATCTGACCATGAAAAGTTAGCAATCTCAGCTATGATACTGCTTATATTTAATTCCAGGGTGTAATTAGCATCAGCAAATACCAAAGATGCATCGCCAACACCTGTCGTATTCAGGAATGTCATGGTAACATTGCCAGAAGCCAGGCTTGCATTTAGTATATTAATATACGAAGTGAAATTTCTTGTGACATTAACATATACCCAGCGGAAAGTTGTTACATTAAAATTACCCGCCGTATCGTTGGCAATCACACGGAAAGTATAATTACCGTCACTAATATCATTAAACGTATGGAACCACACCAAGTCCGAGCCGCTCATTGTTATATTTGTATTGTTCCATTCAAGCAAAACAGTTGATGGGGTATCATCAAGTGTAACATTTATCGTGATGTCATTTGTATTGTTTAGAGTTTGGTTGTTTGGTGTGGTACTTGTAAAATTTACAAAAGGTGATATGGTATCGATTGTAAAGAAAACCTGTGAAGAGTTAAGATTGTTATCAGAATCATTGACAAAAAGCGTTATATTATTCTGTTGGTTTGCTGTCGATTCAAATGTAGTATTGACACAACCTGAAAGGTTGATCCTTTGACCTGTTGTGTTTACCAGCCAGCAAGTATCAAATTTGCTTACCGTATAGTTAAGGCTGATATTAGTTGTTGCATAAGTAATATTTCTAGGGCTTTGTAACGAAATACGTGGTGAAGTAATAATAACAGTGAAACTTACGTTAGTGAAATTCATCGTTGTAAGTGTACTGTTTACAAATAGTGTAAGAGTGTGATGTCCTTGACTTGTATTAAAAAGTATATTGGCGGTAACTGTATTGTTGCTACCATTGTCTATGTTATACCATATTTTGTCAATACTATTGTTATTTTCTATAGTAAAGTTCAGCTCAAGTGAAGTATTTCTATCGTAGGTTGTGTTTTGTGGCTCCTGAATCGTGATGACGTAAGAAACATTTGTTGTGAAAAATATGACAGAAGAATTTATATTGCCGCCTGTATCATTAGCATAAACAGTTATGTTATTTTGTATATTTCCACGTGCCAAAAAAGTCACATTCGTACATACGCCACGCGTTTGATTATTAAGAAAGACTGTAGCACCTGTTGCATTGATAAACCAGCACCTGTCTATCTGTAAATCTGTTACAGAATAATTGAGGGATATATTAATTGCCGTGTAAGATACGTTTTGTGGTACTGTTACATTAATGAACGGAGCTGTTGTATCAACTGTGAAAAATATCTGTGTTAAATTTATATTGTCATTACTGTCATTCACAGCAAGTGTTATGTTATTTTGCTGATTCGCTGCTGCAATAAACGTCGTATTTGCACAGCCACCCAGAGCAGCAGCGCTCCCACTCGTATTTGTAAAAAGACATATACCGAGAGCTATATTGTCGGTAGCTAAGTAATTCAAAGAAATATTTGTGACATTGTAAGTTTTATTGATAGGGGAAGAAATAGAGACAAGTGGCTTGATAGTATCTAGAGAAACTACAGCATTGTATATTCTAATGCGGGAGAAATTAATTCCTGTGACCGTGTCTGTGATATTAACACCGGTGCGTCTAAGTGTAGCCTCTATTTCTGCTGGATTAAGAAGCGTGCCATTATCAAGGCGTTTGTACTGGCGAAGAAGTACGGCTGCGCCGGAAACATGGGGTGTGGCCATAGAAGTGCCATCCTTTATTTGAAAGCCACCGCCATTTTTTGCTGAATTTATCCTTGAGCCAGGAGCAAGCAGGTCCAGCAGACTATTTCTGTTTGTAAAGCACGAAATATTATCAGCATCTGTCGTGGAATCTGAACAAACTGAGAATGTTAAGGAACCTACATTAGCATCGTAAACAGATCCGACAGATGTGGCATTCTGTATGCATGCCGGTGAGAGCATGCTGGAATTACTAGCGTCATTTCCAGAAGCAACGATTACTGATATGTTGTTAGCAATAGCAACGTTTATTGCAATACTATAAGCCGTTTCGTTTACATTGCTGTCACAGAAAGTATTATAAAGAACATCTCCGCCAAGGCTCATGCTTATTACGGATATATTGAACAAAGTTGCATTATTTACGCACCAGTTTATGCCTGAAATGACATCACTATCATATCCTGATCCAGCGCTGTTGAGGGCTTTTATGGCAATGAGGTTAGCTTCGTAGGCAACGCCTTTGTATGTGTCATTACTGGAAGCAATTATGCCAGCAACATGAGTTCCATGCCCGTTATTATCATAAGGATCATTACTTGTAAGAGTGCATAACTCATTGGCACAGTAGTTATAGCCACTCAGAACACGATTTCCCCAGCCTCCGCCAAGAGCTGTATGATTATAATCTATTCCTGTATCTATAACACAGACAGTTTCTCCGCGTCCTGTAATATTTGTTCCGTTAACCTGGAGCAGCCACGTCTGGGTAGCGTTTATTAACGGAATACTTTCACTAATGCTTATATGAACCGTCTTATCAAGCTGTATGCTGGCAACTCGAGGATCATTAAGTAATTTAGAAAGTCCTTTTTTTGATATTTTGCCAGAATATCCATTAAGCGCGCTAAAATCACGCTTATTTTTTAACTCGTTCGCTGTCAAGACTATTGCTGTTTTGACTTTAATGGGTTCTTTCTTCATCATGACAATTACAGATACATCGGTGTTATTGTCAAGGGTATCAATGATTTTTTTGTCTACAGAAATCGCATAAGCACTAGCAGAGAAAACAAAAACCATTAGGCATAGACAAATGTAATGCATATTCTAATAACACAGTTGTAATGTAAATAGCTTTCTTTTGTCTATAAAAACTTTTTTGTCATGGTAACCCTATGTTAACGCTTGATATTGCGTGGTACATAATGATACTGGGGTTTGTAGCAGCATGGCTAATCCTCTATAAGCTAAACAAGAAGAACAACATAAAAAAAGACCTTGTCACAGGGCTTCTTGTTGTTTTTATCGGGTTTGTTGTAGAGATTTATGCAGTCTCAAACGATATGTGGAACTATACATCAGGCAATTGGCCATGGCAACTATGGGTGTCATATTTTGCAAGTGGGCTTCCATTTTATCAGATAGTTTCCCGTTTAGTGAAGAAAGAATAAGCTTCCCCTAGAGTACCTACTTCGTGCACCGTCATGTTAAGATAATTTCCAAGATTAATCATTTCGGCTACATATGATATTCTACACACCTTAAGGGCATTTACATAGTTACACACCTTTTCCCTGATGGTTTGTTCACCAGAAGACTGCCCTGTAGGAACAAGAAATGTCATAACACCATTAGCCTTTGCAATTCTGGCTTTTTCAAAAATTGAACCTACTTTATCTATGCTACCGTCAGGGTTTATTGTTCCTGTAATAGCTATGTCACCGGCTGTTTTGTTGTCAAGAGCAAGTAAGACAGAAAGTGCCATAGCAGCCCCGGCTGAAGGCCCTTCCACAAGAGACGCATTGACCCTTACCGTATAAACTATGTCTATGCCGCTAAGATTGACTTTTGCGTATCTGCTGGCAGCTTCCGCAGCAACTCTGCCGGAGAGCTGTGTATCCGGATAATTAAGGACCTTGCTGGTATCTAGAAGAATTTTTCCGTTGCCTGGTTTGACTGTGGTTAGCAGCGTGCCAATAACGCCATTTCCTTCGGTATCAATAGCTGGCATAAGCATTGAAATCGTGCGTTCTTCTTGCAAATCGGGTTGGTTGTATTCTACAGGAGAGCTTCGTGGCATAAATATTGTGCCGGCAATAAAGCCAACAATAAAAACAACTATAAAAATAAAGACCACGTCATAATTTTTGAGTTTGATAAAATTCGCCATATTCAAAACTCCTAGCATATATAGATGCCTTTCGATTGCAGTATTGAATCCTTAAAATACAGTGGTGTATAAGTCCTGAGAGCCATAGCTATAGAATCACTCGGTCGTGCATCCAGTTCAAGTACCTTCTCGCCCTGCTGAAAAAATATAGTGGCAAAATAAATATCGTCCTCATATCTGTCTATCCGTATATTGAGTATTCTTACATCAAAAACATCAAGAATATCTTTCATAATATCGTGTGTCAACGGCCTGGTTCCTAAAGATCTCTCAACGCCCCTCTGAATCGAATATGCTTGATCCTCTGTAACATCAAAAGAAACTACACGGCATTCACCAACAAGATAAACAGCCGTGCCATTTATTTTTGGTTCCACTATGCTAAAACCGTCGTTTGATACCTCATAAGTCATGTTAGACATGTATTTTACAAGTGGTGACTGGTAAAAGTAACCGCCGATATTTATGCCTACAAAAAACGCCAGTAACACAAGCAAAACAGCAATAAGGTTTTTCATAATTACAACCTACATTTCTCAAAAACTTTATTAATAACAACAACAATATATTTAACATCCTTGGAGGTGTGAACAATGGCAGCAAAGAAGAAAAAGAAGAAATAATTTTGATGTAAAATTTTTATTTTTATTTTTTAATTAATTTATAGTGTAATAAATTCTTCTGTTATTTTTACCTTTATTTTCCGCTTTCATGAATTCTATTTTTCCTATTTCTTTCAGGCTCTTTACATGGCAGCCACCATCCAGCTGGATGTCGATACTTTCTATCTCCACTATGCGAAGTTCGGGAGTGTTCGGAAAATGGGCAAGATCATTGCCTTGTGTCCCTGCAGCCGCAAGCTTGATTATGCCTGGTATCTTTAATGCATCTTCTCTCTTCATAAAATAAGATTTAACGACATGATTTTTGTGTATCTCCTCATTTGCCTTCTGAAAAACCTTTTCAATAAGCGATCTGTCGAAGTTTTCCATTGAGAAGTCCATTCTGCTCTGATCAACGCCAAGCTGGTTTCCTGTTATAAGCACATTGAGCTCGTTGTAGAAGATTGATGCCAACAGATGTGCCGCTGTATGATTCCGCATCAGTACATAGCGCCGCTCCCAGTTTATGAATCCCGTGACAGCGTCACCCAGCTTGATGCCATTGTTTTGCACTGTATGGATTATCTGGCCATCTCTCTTCGCAACCTCGGTCACGTCAGATCTAGTTCCGTTCCTGACCAGACAGCCTGTGTCGCAAGGCACTCCGCCGCCTGCAGGGAAGAAAGCTGTTTTGTCAAGAATTACTGTGTCATTTCTGATTTCCGTGACTATAGCATCAAATTCCTTGAGGTACGAGTCCTTCATATAAAGAAATTCTACCATTTTCTTACTTTAATGCAAAGTTTTAAGAACAAAAGGTAAATTAACTATCATTGTTATGGGATGGCCAAAATCATTATTCCGAGAAGTATCTGAGGGTTTGAAATATATTTTAGATCATCATATACATGATTACAGTAGAGGAGATTTAATTATTCTTAGAAAAAGAGTTCTGAATGATTTATCCCATATTGACATTTTTGAAAGCACATATATTCCACAAAAACACTTTTGGACAGTAAGATGGACTAGATATGCAAGAGTAAATGATTATTATAATGCTCGGATTGATGAAGAAACTTAGTCTTATTCAAGAACTTCTTCCTAATTTCCTTAATTGCATAGGACAAAAAAATCTTTTCAAAGCACATAGTCTTTATAAGAGATGAAGTCTAATTATTATTATGGAAAACTATACGTTTGAAACCGAAGATAATGCGTTTCATTGCGTTGAATGTGAAGAACGCATAAAGGTTGATGTTGTTCAGAAAGAGCCGCGACCCGTAAGCTGTGAAAAGTGCGGCATAGCTTACCTTGTCGCAAAAAGTCCGGAAGGCTTGGGCATGACCGTGGAAGTACTGACAAAATCAGAGCCTGACATCATATCTGAAGAGGAAAAAAATCTGGAAGAAGAAGACTCGTAAAAAATAGTTCTGTCTGTCACAAGAATTTGCAGCGCTTTAGAAAAGTCTATTAGCAGCCGCAGCAATCTTTTGATGACTTGCCAGAGCCGCAGCAGCACTTATCTGTCTTTTTCTTGACTGTTTTTTTAACTGCCTTTTTCTTTTTTGCCATTAACAACACCTCTTGAACAATCATGTAGTTCAGGGGATTTAAACAAAAAGCATTTATAAACTAGACCTACTTTTTAGTGATTACTTCGCAACAACATATTCATTATTTAAGATAATTTTTCATAATAGACAAATGATACTTGTAACCGGTGCCAGTGGCTTTGTTGGCAGAAACCTTGTAAAAAAATTGGTTAAAAAAGAAAAAATTCGGTGCCTTGTAAGGCATACAAGTAACACAAGACAGCTAAAAGGAACAGAACTTTTTTATGGCAACATGCTTGACAAAGAATCTCTTTTCAAGGCCACAAAAGATGTTAGCATGGTAATCCATCTCGTAGCTGTAATAGGTTCGGCTGATTATAAACTTAACTTTGAAACTCACGTAACCGGTGCCAAAAATCTTATAGAAGCATGCAAAAAGAATCGTGTAAAAAGAGTAATAGTTATCAGCACTACTTCAACTCTGGCAAAAATAAGAAACAACTACGGCACTACCAAAGCCATGGCAGATCAGCTGTTTGCAAAATCGGGTCTTGCCATCACAACTATCAAGCCTGACTTCATTTACGGGAAAGACGGAAACGGCTTCATTAAACTTGTAGACACGATAAAGAAGCGTCCGTTCATGCCCAGCCTAGGTTCTGGAAAATACAGAAAACAGCCTGTGCACATAGATGACGTGGTGGCTGCAATAATCAATGCCATGAACAAAAAATTCATAGGAAAAACTTACATTGTCGCCAGCGAAAAGCCGATAGAAATTGATACCATGATAAAAATGATAATGAAGCGGCTTGGAATAAAAAAACCTATAATACATATTCCGATCAAATTCCTCCTGGCTGCATCTTATGTTATGAAAATGAAAAAGAACCCGCTGCTTACAAAGGCAGTAGTTTTAGGGCTTTCACAGGACTGTGTTTATGACGTTCAGCCGTTAATTAAAGAATTGAAAGTTATTCCAAGAAGCTTTGAGGATGGACTAAAAGAAGTGCTGAATTAATATTATTTTCCATCTATATGAGCAATCCTTTTCCTATTATTCTTGGCATAGTTTGCTTTGTTGAACCAATCAAAAACTTGGTGCTATCAGTATAGGCAATATTAGCTTCTGCTTCTAATTCTAAAAACTCATCAATCGATTTGACCTTAGCAGCTATCACCTGAACACCCGACGAGATGAAAACCGGGTCATTTTCTTTCAACAATTCCTTCGTGTATTTGCTTTTCTCAAAGCGAAACTTGAATGATTTGGCCTTTTTCATAGGACTGCTGACTATTACATAACCTCGCCTCAAATCATCGGCTTCTATTCCCTTAAGGCTAAATCCAATACGCATGCCAGCTTCTGCTGAATCCAGATCCTTGTCCTGGGATTGTATGCCCTTTATCATAACTTCCTTCTCCAGCGGCTCAACTATAACCTTGTCGTACTTTTTGACCGTGCCTGATTTTATTATGCCAAGAATAACCGTGCCGACGCTTTTCACATTGAAATAATTGTCGATAGGAACAATCAGCGGTTCACTAGGTCTGCTAATGTCCAGCTTTTTAATAGCTTCTACCAGCTCCACGCTATCCTTTACAACAAAAAAGTTCTCAATGCATGTCCCCTTGATCAGGGGTTTTACGCTATTCTCGTCAATGCCATCAAAAATCATAAAACCATGGTCAAACCCGAACTCGCTAATAGTTATCATCTGCTCGCCAAGCGCGGGAGTTATCTCGTTTATGCATATAACAGGAACATCAATCATATTGATAACCTGCAGCAGTGGTTGTATCTTATCAGAATTGGTGGACACATAAGTAAAAACGCCATCAGAACTGCCATGATTGTATATGGCTATGTCATTTATCGTGCCTGATTTTCCAAGCTTCTTGACAAACTCGCTGTTGCCAAAAACGCCCACTGTTAGGTGAAACATAAGATTCTTGTTGAACACTGCTTTTTAAAGCTCACATTTCAAGATATAGCTAATACAATTGTGAAAAACGTAGTTGTATACAAATATAACGGAGTACCAGGTAACGAAAGAACTTATCTTAATTGTTTGTTCTTTCTGTGTCAGATTAAATGCAAGGTATTTGTTGATAACAATATCAAGTTGACTCGGCTTTACGCCATTGCTGGTTCTCCTGTAAAAATAAGGTGGTACTCGATGGAATTCGAACAAATGAAAATAGACAGCAAAGTGCTTGCTGCCATAAAAGATATGAAATTCACAAAGGCAACGGAAATACAGGAAAAGACGCTGCCCCATGTAATTTCTGGAAAAGATGTCATAGCACAGTCAATGACAGGATCGGGAAAGACACTCGTATTTGCCGTGCCTATTATAGAAAAAACCGAAAGTGGTAAAGGTGTGCAGGCACTGATTCTCGCGCCAACCCGCGAGCTCGCAAACCAGATATCAGATGAGTTCAGGAAACTTTCAAAATATAGAAAAGTCTCAATATGCGAAGTCTTTGGTGGGGTTTCCATAGAACCCCAGATTCATCATCTGCGCACCGCAGAAGTCGTAATTGGAACGCCAGGCAGAATAATGGATCATATGCAGCGCGGAACCATAAACTTCAGGAATCTGAAAACTCTCGTCTTGGACGAAGCCGACAGAATGCTTGACATGGGTTTCATAGACGACATAAGAGATATTATAAGTCAACTCCCAGCTAAACGCCAGACAATGTTGTTCTCAGCCACGATGCCAGATGAAATACTCTACATAGCAAGACGCTACATGAACGATCCTGTAAAAGTAAAGGCTCAGAGCCAGGTTGCCAAGCACCTTCTGAAGCAGTTCTATTATGATGTAAAAAGCGAATACAAGGTATCACTAATAGCATATCTTATAGAAAAGGAAAAACCAAGTCTTGCAATTATTTTTTGCTCTACACGAACCACAACAGACATAGTTTCAAGACATCTTGCGGAAATGGGTATGGATGCAAAAGCTATACATGGAGGCCTGACCCAGAACAGAAGGACAGACGTATTGAAGGGATTTCACAGAGGCCGGCCACATATACTGGTCGCGACAGACGTAGCCGCCAGGGGACTGGATATAAAAAATGTCAGTCATGTCTTTAATTTTGATATACCAAAAACCGTCGACGAATACACTCACAGAATAGGAAGAACTGCAAGAATAGGCAAGGAAGGAAAAGCCATATCGCTTTTGAGCAACCACGATCACGAAGCTTTCAGAAAGATATTCTCAAGGTTTGATATAGAAAAACTTCATCCTGAAGGATTCACACTAAAGGCAATACCATTGCGTGAGCCTCGCCAGCAGCGGGGGGGTTATGGAAGAGGTTACAGTAGAGGGCACAGACCTTCAAGGGGAAGAAGGTACTAAACTTTGTTAACTTTAGATAGAAATTTTGTTATAATTTTTGTTAATTGCACTTCTTTTCCTTCGAAATCATGATTGCAATTTTTAATCAAGTAACATTCAGTAAGCTGGTTTTCTCTTTCAAGAAGTTTAATTGCATTCTTAATCGGTATAAAAGTATATTCATGAGTATCACCAATAACAGCTAGTATAGGAACAGATATGTTGCTGTACATTTTCAGCTTGCCACTATGAAATGGAAAAGCCTTCGAGAGCTCAGAATCACGTCTGAAGAAATTTATGTACGATTTTGCAGACTTTGGAAGCACACCAGAATGCGAAAGCCAGTCAGAAGTCAGGAAAAAATTGCCCCTGCCTTTCTTAACAAATTCTGTCGCTTCGAGCATTAAATTACTTTTTTCTTTGGCATATTTTATCTGGTCGCCATATGAATCTGCAAAACCAAGAAGTATAATAGCTTTGACTTTGTTTGTGTATCTTCCTTTATTCATGTAATAAACGATTTTCTCTGTCCCGAGGCTATGTCCCATGAGAATTATTTTTTCATACCCTTTCGAGAGTGCAAATTTGATCCATGCATCGATATCAACCACACAGTCCTCAAAATTTTCCATCACAGCACTGACGGTGGATAAGCCTTTAGGACTTCACTTCCACTATTGTTAGTCAATAGAATAGATATCTTCTTGCTCATCAATGACTCTGAAATGAATTTCATAAAATAGTTTTCGTAAAAGTTGCTGGCAGTTCCATGAACAAATATGAGGATCGATTTGCTATGTCCATCAAGAAGCATGCCATGAAGAATGGTTTGGTTTTTTGTCTTAACTTCAACTATAGGAAAGCTCATTTATAGAATAAGCGACTGATGGTTTATAAAGGCTCACCTGTACTCTCTCCACGTGTGCTTGCATTTTGCGCATTTGAAGAATTGTGTAGGAGGCTCGTCCGCAGAGCGTGTCTGTTGAAGCCACCAGTATGCCCTCTTATGTTCGCATTTCGGGCATTCTTTGTCTGTTAAAGGAAGCGGTGTAGTGTCCTTTTCTATTACAACAACACCTTTTGTTGGGATTTTTTCCTCAATTATTTTGAGATTTTTCATCTCTTTGCGCGCTTCGCGGCCGCAGTTCCTGCATTTTATATAACAGGATTTGCCTTTCTTTATAGGCACCATTATTGAACCGCACTTGCCGCAGAACTCGATCTGTGAAGGTTTTGCTTTCTGAACATGCGTGTGTTTAGCACTCGTTTTCTTTTGTTTCTTTATTTTTACTTTCTTCTTTACCATAAAATCCCCGATTTGCACCTTTGGAGTCTATTACAATAGGGCATAACCTTTTAATACGTTCTTCACACACTTCTTGAAGATTACGCCCCCTATAATAATAGGCTCAACAAAAACTAATAAAAAACTCTATAGAACTACACTATACATCTAGTCATCCACTGTAAAAGACAGAAAGCTCGTAATAGTTGATGATTGTATAACAACTGCTGATACCTACAGAAAAAATATGGCTCCTTTAAAAGATGGAAAAGATGAATTTGGAATAGTAGATGTCGTAGTTGCAGTAGAACATGATATGAGAGATTTAGCAGATTTCGCTGCTAATAGAAATAGCGATAGACCAAGAAATGATGATAGGACATAAGAAGACTTTTCTGACCTACCGCTTCGTTATATTCCAAGCAGGTGCAGCAAAAGTCTTGGATAACCGAGAACCGGAACAGCAAAAACTGCCTTTCCTAAAACATATTCTTTGGCAACGGGATTATCAGCTATGGCGTTATTATCGCCTTTCACGATATAATTTCCGTTACCATCTATTTTGATGAGGCGATGAATAATAATAAGTTCGCCAGATCTTGCGTAGCTGCAGCCCCAAGTTGCACTACATTGATAAATGAGTATATCTCCTATTTTTGGATTGCTGGGGTTTTGAATAAGCAGCAAATCACCACGTGAAAGTCCATTCACATCCTTAAAAGTTTTGAAGGCACCTTTGTCTATTCCATATCGATCGTAATACTGGCCACTACCAGACCACCATGTGTCAAAATGACTATTATGATACATGGAATCCGAAACAACAGACACTATAGGCATTGGCGTGCCCATGACAACTGAAAGCCCTTGATAAGCAAGCCACGCTATAAAAAAGGCAATAATAACTTCAAGTATCTCGCGTTTCCATCCAGCTTCTTTCTTTTTACGTCTCATTTAATCACACGCGTTGTACTGAATATTAAGTTTGTCAGTTATAAAGATTACTAGCAATTCTGTGGATAGTATCCAATTAGAGAAAGTAAAAAGTTACTTTATTTCAGCCTGGAATTTTTTTCGCAGATCTTTCACATCATCAATAACCTGTTCTGTTGCATCCAAAAGGGCCTTTTTCGGGTTTTTTGATTTTACAATGAGTATTGGCTTGGAGAGATATGGATGGTCGACCTTGAAAGCTGCCATATCAATGCCTTTCTGCTGCCACAAATTCTCGTTTATAACATTTATCAGTGTTGTATTATCATGAACCTCAATTTTGAGCGTTTCTTTTTCATTTTCAAGAACTTCTATTTTCATAATTATCAGCTTTCTATTGGACGGAAAGGTTTTAAAATACTATATTTGACCCAAAACTTCTCTTAAGTCATCAGGGTTCAGGATTGGTTTGGAGAAGTGGTCCTCCACTATCCTCGGGCATGCTGTATTCACAAAAGCATCTGCTCGGACACCTGCTAATGCATCATCATTTATCTCGTGCATAATAAGAATAAAGGCATTTCGGTCATTTTCCTCCAGCCGTTTTCTTATTTCCTCTGCTTTCGCGAGAAGTTCAAACTGGCCTTTCTTTGTCGTAGTAAGTATGGCGAAAGTCTTTGCATCTTTCGCATTGTAAATATTCGCATAGCGTCTCTTTTCTATTTCAGTTCTGTCCGCATTTTCTATTGACATTTTTTCAACGTTCAGAATATATGTCTTCTTGTTTTTTAGGCCAAGAGGATGAAACTTGCCTGACCCAAGATAAAGAAATGCATCGACACCATCAGAAATTTTATCTGCATTGGCAAGCCAGCAACCCAGTATTTGCCCACCTATTACAGCTTCTTTGCCTTCCTTTTCTAGCATTGCCTTTAGTTCAGGCAATGCATCAACATGTTGTATAGTGGAAAGAAGTCCTATTCTCCCCTCGTCGATAGATGAAAAATCAATGTTACCCAGCTTCAGTTCAACAGTCCACGGAAAATAAAGAATAGGAACAGCTGTCGTAAAGTCTCGGTAAAATTTGCTGTGACCTATGTGAACAAGCAATTCACATCTATGTTGCTTCGCTTCCTCGTCCGCCAGATCACAAGCGCCATAGGAAGGGCTAACAGACGCCAAAGCCACTATGCCGTTTTCTTTTAAAGATGCAATTATTTCAGCTAGTTTAATCTTTAATCCTGCAGGGACTTGGATCATAACACGTTTTGCGCCAGTTTTTTTGATTTCCGCAACGAGACTATCTGCTTGCATCTACCAAACATGAATCTTTTTGTTTTTAAATCTAATGGTGCATCAATTATTGTCTATTTAAATTATTCTCTACAAAGACGTTGCTGATTATCATGGAATTTTGTGAATGCGGCGGGATGCTCATACCAAGCGGTTCGTCATCTGTCTGCAGAAATTGCGGAAAGAAAACCAATAAGAAGGTAGATGTGAGAATAACCACAAAAAAGGAACAGGAAAACATAGTCGTAATAGAGGACAACAAACCTGACCTTCCGAAGACAAACAAAGAGTGCAAAAAATGCAAGAATAATGTAGCATACTACTGGCTTATTCAGACCAGGAGCGCTGATGAGCCGCCAACACAGTTTTTCAAGTGCACGAAATGCAAGCATACATGGCGCGAATACAAGTAATACAGATTTTAAGTTCTTTCCAGATTTTATAGCAATATGAAAAGGTGTGAAATAACAGTATACGACCACAACGCTACCATTACCATAGATAACGTATTGAAAAGTTTCATGCACAGAAACTACAAAACCCAGTATCGTATAACCATGGACAGAAAACACGGAACTATAATTTTTGAGCCCCCAGATGATAGTTTTGAAGAACGTTACAGAGAATTAGAGACATATTTGCATGGCAGTGACATTAAAAAGCGCCTGAAGAGAACAAGAATAGACTTAAGACAATTAGAAGTGACACCTTAGAAGAAAAATACAGCAAGCACTATTCCTATGATAACGCCGACTGACAAGTCAACAATATCATGCCGTTTGAAGTAAATCCGTGTCATAAGCACAAGGATTGTCATTAAGACTAATAACGGCAAAAGTACGTTAAACTTGTTGAACAGTGCCATGGAAATCATCACAGTCCTGGCTGCGTGTATGCTTGGAAAAGACGAATTGTCTATCCTCTCATAGAGCGTGGCGTACATCTTTTGTTTCATTCCAGGGCGTGGCTTGAAATAAGCCAGCCGTACCAAAGCAACAACAACCGTGACAACTATCAGGGAAACAACAAGATTGTAAGCAAAGTTAAGCTCGCCGAGGAGAAAAAATGTAATAATCATCATGCCATAAAAAGGGAAGCCGCCATAAGCACTAGTGTCCCTCATAATAACGGCAAAAACTTCACGTACAGTTTTTCTGAAATCAAACTTCATACAGATTAATTTTTACGCAAGTTTTATATATTAAGATTTTGCTTTATCTGTGAACGTAATCGTCTTTTTATCCAATAATACCATAATTTACATATGTCATTCATATGGCTGGAGCTTTCTATAGTGCTTTTTGCAGCGCTTATAGGTTCCCTATTTCATTTTCACGCGGAATAAAACAACCGGTAAGCATATGCCTGATTATTGCGGGCATAATAATCGGACCTAGCGTTTTCTCTGTTGTGAATTATAGTAATGTTTCCGTCCTAGCACAGATAGGCGGAATAATCCTATTGTTTCTTGTTGGCCTTGAATCTAATTTTCGTGAAATTTACACAAAAAAGGCATTCAAAGTCGCTTTAGCAGGCGTTATTGTACCGATTATATTGGGCTATGCTGTTGCAATTATGTTTGGCCTAAACACAGTGTCTGCACTTTTTATTGCAGCAGCCCTGTCAGCAACAAGCATTGGAATAACTGCCGCTGTGCTGAAAGAGATGGGAAAGTTGTCAACAGAGACAGGAAAACTCATCATAGGTGCGGCTGTAATGGATGACATACTAAGTCTTTTAGTTTTATCTGTAGTTGCCTCTCTGCCGACAGGTTTTGAAATTTTTAGCGTAGCAGCGACTGCAATAAAAGCAATTGTATTTGTGGTTGTTTCCATATTTATAGGCGACAAGCTGCTTGTACGTCTTGTGGATTTTTTCGATTATCATGTTATAGGTGTGCATTCACCAAAAACAACCTTCATGCTTGCAATGGCGCTTGCCTTTGCCTACAGCTTCATAGCCGAATGGATAGGCTTGTCAGCCATAGTAGGTGCGTTCCTTGCTGGAATCTCGCTGGCGCGCAGCAGAAACGTAAAATTATTTTATGCAGGCACAGAGTACCTTGAAGCGATATTCACATCGATATTTTTTGTTTCATTGGGGATTATAGTAAGTATTTCAGACGCGATTTCCGTATGGCCACTAATAATAGTTCTTACATTTGTAGCAGTTGCAACAAAAGTAATAGGTTGTGGCTACACTGCGAAAAAACTCGGATTCTCATGGAAAGACTCAAAGATAGTAGGCGTGGGCATGATGCCCCGCGGCGAAGTCGCGCTCATAATAGGTCTTTATGGAATAACACTGGGTGTGATAACAAACGCTATATATTCCGCAATAGTGTTCATGGCATTCCTCACAACGATATTGACGCCTTTCATACTAAACAAGCTGTATTCTGAGGAGAAAATAAAAATAAAGAAGGAAGCATTTGTGAAAATAAAGGAAAAAAACTAATTAGAGAAGGTATTTTCCGCAAGCGCTCTAGTTATATGTTTCTTTTCCGCAAGCCCTTTTCTTTTGCAAAGAAAAGGGCTTACTTCAAAAGTTTTCTGAGTTCTGCGCCTTTCTGTTCTGCCATGTGAATTATTTTTTCCAACTCATCCAGTGTCAAGCCAATTGAGCCGCCCTTTTGCATTGAGCAGAGCTTTACATGTCCGTCTTGCTCAAAGGTGCCAACCGTAAGTCTCGCATTCATGGCCCTAGTCTCTGAAAGGGACGGATCAGCAATTATTTGGTCCCCTATCTTGACAAAGGTTGTACAAAGCGGATTACCTTTTATTGGCAGTGGTTCTGTGCCTTTTTTCTCATGGTCCACCCTGCCGTCCTCGTTGAGAACAGGCATTTTAGCAGTGAGCAGTGCTGCCAGCGCTGCTAGGGAAGTTGCGTCTATGAGGTTTCCATGGTCATCCAGAACGTCCACGTCAACATAAACCATCCAGACCTTTTCCTTTGGTGTTATGCAGAGTTTCTTGGTGTCAATGGATTTTGACTCGCGTATTGCCCGATCAACCACACGCGCGACTTCTATGGCGTCTTCTCTGGGCGGTCCGCTCTCAAAGTCCGGACTGGCAAGCGGCACAAACTCTGCGCCAACCATCAGTACACCCTCGTCAGGCGTGTCCGCAAAAGGCGTACCCACATCAATCTTTACACCAGCTAGAACAACTGTATCGCCTAACCTGACTCTAGCAGAACCTTCAGCTGAAGTCACAACATCTGTTTCTATGACTATATCCCTGTAACTATCCAGGGATCTGCCATCAACGCGTTTTCCGTTCTCTATTACTTGCCTGACAAGCAAAGGATCAATCTCTATCATTTTGAAAACACCTCGCAAATATTTGTTTTCGGAAGAAATTGCTTCAAGTTCATATGCTTCATATTAATCAGCCCCCTCCAGTTTGTATCTATTTCGTAACGCTCTTTTTTGTTCCTCGTATATTTTTTCACAGCCCTTAACTGCAAGTTTTATTATTTCCTTGACTTCCTTGCCGTCTGTGATCCCGTCCATTTGAAGAAGCGTTATGTGTTTCTTCTTTGGATAGTAGGCTATGGGCAGGTCAAGCTCGCCCTCAGTGTCTTCCTTTCCTGCTATGTCAAGAACAACCGCGTCGCCAACCTTTCCTGCAGAGCAGCTCGCAACCAGATCTTTCATGGGAACGCCTGCATCTGCCAGGGCAAGAACAGCTGCGTTAATGCCAACACATCTTGTGGAAGCATCTGCCTGGAGAACTTCTATGTGAACATCTATGGCCGTTTTTGGAAATTCATCCAGGAATATCAAAGGTGTGAGTGCCTGTCTGGTTACCAGCGATATTTCCGTGCTGCGTCTGTTCGTGCCCGGTCTGTTTCTCTCTGAGGTTGCAAAAGGCGCCATGTTGTATCTCGTGCGGAGAATAGCCCTTTCCGCTTCCTCCTCGTGCTTGGGATAGACTTTTCTCGGACCAAAAACTCCTGCTATTGCAGTCGTGTTTCCAAGTTTGAACATTGCAGAGCCGTCAGCATTTTTCAAAACACCGACTTCTGCTAATATTGGTCTTGTCTCGTCAAATTTTCTTCCGTCTGTTCGTATTATTGTTTCCATATAATCAACTCCAACCGCCTATGGACGAAACTCATCCTCTTCTTGTGGTTCTGGTTCTTCTTCCTCTTCTTCCCGGCGTCTCTCGACCTTGGGCGCATTCTTCATTTTCTCCTCAAGAATGGCCTTTACCTGGTCTGTGAGCCCGTGGACGTGAGACTTTCTTTCTATTACAGTTATTATGTCCATCGCAATATCCTCATGGTCGCCTTTCACCCACACTATGCCGTTCTGGCCGACAACTATCTGAGTGTTTGTCATTTCCTTTATCATCTCGACCATGGAGCCGGCCTTGCCTATTATTCTTGGCACCTTTGCCGGCGTAACTTTTATCAGGCGGCCACCGCGCAGTTTCCTGCATTTTCGGTTGCGCATGGACAACTGAACGTTTTTTGTCTTGGATACGGAAAGTATCTCCGCGAAGATGAGGTCTCCGTAGTTAAAATATTTTGTAAGGTCTGTCTTTGTTAGATCAATGAATTCGTCAGAAGCATCTGCTAGAGATAAAACTGCTTCATATGGTGAATTTATGTCAACAATCCACCTTGAGAACGCTATATCCTCTATCTTGCCAATAACGCCGTCGCCCCTCTTAGGGCTGTAGATGCCGGAAAGTGGTATTACAAAATACAATCCATTTTTCTCTTCTGCAAGGCCTATGCATGAAGAGAATGATTTTCCGTCTTCCTCATAAGCACCATGACCAGAGCGGCCATCACCAAGAAAATCTCCTGGTATCACAAGTTTTCTTTCCATAATATCAACTCCAATTTTTAAACATCAAAATACATGCTGCTCCGTGTAAGGCGCTAACTCTCTTTCAGCAAAATTTTATTACTTCCTGTCTTCTTGATGTGTATTCAGGATTTGCTTCGTCCTTTCTAGGAAACATGAGAGCAAGTACATCCAATTCGTCAATGCAGTAGCATGCTACACTATCATGAAGTACGATACGTGTTGAACCCGGCACAATTCTGCCGTTTAATCCAATATCACTTTTTTCTACGTCAAACCAGTAAACATCTCTATGCCAAGGTATTAACAATCTGGTTCCATGTAAAAATGCTTCCATTTATTTCGCCTCTTCTATCCTGACTGTTCCTTCTGTGGCATTGCCCAGACGGCGATAAATTGTCTCCTTCATGGCAACAGGTATTGTTATTTTTGCCACAAAACTTCCGTCTGCAAGCCACTTGTCCTGCTGTATGCCGAATTCCTTTACTACGCTGTAGGCCCTGGCAGCATATGTTGCAGGAATCTCTATGAAGAGAACCATTTCCTCGACGGAAATCGGCAGGACCTTTTTAATTTCCTTCATGACGTCCTCAATCTGGCTGTCTGCTGTCTTGAAAGGATCAATAGAAACATGTGCCTGTTCCATGGCAGCGATTATACGCTCTGGTGGATGCGGCATCTTTGTCTGGGGATTCACAGCGTTCTTGCTTATGAAAGCAGCAATCTGTTTTTTCTTCTCCTCGGTTTTGCGGCGTCTGAATTCTGTTGTGAGCTGAATTTCTCCATGTTTTACTATGTCCTCAGCCACTTTTTCCAAGTCATTTGTTCCAAAGGCAGCCAGAATGTCAGAAGGTGCAGCCCTGTTGGCTTTTTTCGCGTCAGCAAAGACATCATTGACTGCAAGCATGCGCGAGAGAGAAACAATCCGACCCTCCTTTAAATCATAAGCTATATCTGCATCAACAAGAATCTCGAAATGCTCCCCGTTTTTTACACATTTGGCAATAATTGCCTCGTCGACTGTAACCATTTATTCACCTGTAAAAACCCCGTTTTCAGTACAATTTTTGTAATTAATAGGGGTTTATCGTAGTTCAAGCAATGCTTAAATCTCTTGAAAGATTGGAAAGTAAAGTATTTATAGTGAACCCATAAAAGAATTCGGACGTGATTTATGGGTTCGCATATAGTTCCCAAGGAAGTAAAATAATGACTGTTTCCTTGGAGAACTATAAGTTAATTTATAAACGCTGTGTTTATTGTTTCTAAAATGTACCAAGGGAAAGAAAGACGCAGCAGAACTGAGTTTTGTTTTAGCATGGATAATCCAGATTATGGAAGGCTTGTAACTGCTGAAACACGTCTTACGTTTTTTACAAACCCTTTTTTCTACGAGTTTTTCGAAAAAAGAACAGAAGGCATGAAAGGAAGGCACTTTATACCGCTACGTGGCCAAGAACCAAGTGATATTGAGTCGTCAGGACATCTTGTACCGATTTCAATTGGAGGGCTGCCAAAAAACCATGCTGGTCAAGTATCTAGTGATGAAATAAGCATGGCATTATCATATGACCCGATAACAGAGAAATATTTCCAGACCGCAGAATAAAAGATAAAAGTTAAACTATTTTTTCCTTGACTTGACTTCGCTGCAGTTCAGCCCTTGATTTGAAAAAGAAGTGCCCTATTATCATTAGCGTAACCACAGGCGATACAAAAGAAGGCATATGAATGCCAAAGCTATCAACGATCATCATCATGCCGAGGAAGAATACGGAATACATTGCACCGTTCTTGAGATATTTGTATTTCTTGACATTCTCAATATTACTGACAGTTATCTGCCTGACCACGACTGCACCTATGCCATTGCCTATCAGTATGAGCGGCACAAGAAGAGTAAAAGCAAATGCCCCAAGAACGCCGTCTATCGAGAAGGTAGTATCTATAACCTCCAGATACATGATTTTGCTCCAGTCGCTCATGTTTTTGTTTCCTATAAGTTCTTTTTCTCGCTGCTCAGCGTTTTGCTTGAATCCATGAGTTATGAAAAACGCTGTGGAACCAACAACAGCGCCAAACGCCATCAAGGGATTAACTTTTATGGAAAGCCAGACAATTACAGCCAGAAGTATTGATACAGTTGCATAGAACCAGACAGCTCTTTTGTGAAAGAAACGTTCTCCCCACAGACCGTAGTTTTTCGGCTCCATGAACAGCCAGTGAAAAAAGAGGAATATCAGGAATGTTCCGCCGCCGACAAGAAGGGGCGGAGCCGATGCCTCTATGGCTTTTATGACTGCTTCATCGCCGGATAATGTAGCATTCAATACTCCCCAGAAGCCAAGTGACGGGTTTAGCGAATAAACTATGACAAAAGGCAGCACCCCGCGGACCACAAAAACAGCAAAAAGTATGCCCCACATCAGGAACCAGCGCCGTGCTCTTTTCGACATAGTAGAAAGCACGTCTGCGTTTATGACAGCATTATCTACACTGCTGACTACCTCAAAAACTATAAGTCCTACGAGCGTAAGGATCATGAATATTAGTTCCATGCACTATCAGATCTATAATTATCAAAAAGGAATAAATATGCAAAATACCTAGAAAAATCGTTCTTCTTCTCTATAAGAATTCTTTTCCGCCAGTGCTTTTCTTTAGAAAAGGACTGCCGCAAGCCACTTTTCACTAAAAATCACATCTTCTTTGTATACCCACGCTTTTCTGCAAAGAAGATGTGATCCAGATGGACATTACTCATTAAACAATGTTCATCTTAGATAATATGTTTCTTTCTCCCAAGGGTCTTTCTTTTTTAAAGAAAGAGGCTTATTGGTCCGTGTACCCGCCATCCACCACTAACGTCTGGCCTGTTATATAACTAGCGCCGTCAGAAACGAGAAATGNNCTCTTCTCATCTAAGCCTTTCTTAACGCCCGGCGTCAGGATAGCGCCCGGAGCAACTGCATTCATGTTTATGTTGTATGGAGCCAGATCAAGCGCGCCTGCCTTTGTGAACCCTGCTATGCCAGCCTTTGTGGTGCAATAGTGAGCAAGGTTTGGAAATCCTACAGAAAAACCTGCTATGGAAGCTATGTTAACTATTTTGCCGTATTTTTGTTTCATCATGTATGGCAGAACAGCCTTTGTACAGTTAAAGGTGCCTTTCAGGTTTACGTTTATCACTTCATCCCACTGNNCCGCCAGTGACGATAGCAACTTTTCCTTTTAACATAATTATTACTGAGCAGAAGCCATATTTATAGATTTTATCGACTGCAATCTCTTTTCCCTTAATATCAACACATCCCATATTTTCATGACTAATACCAACATCAAATCAAGACAAAAGTTAAAAAGAAATTAATTACCTTTTGCAATCGTCAATAATCTATTCATATAAAAAACAGCGAAATTTCTCAGCAGTAACGCTTTCGCCATATTCATGTGGTAATCCGAGCTGAAGACATTACCAACAACTTCAGCTACGCCTTCGTCTTCACGAATTCTGGCAATACCAGATTCACTCCCATATTTTCTCATTTTTTCTGGGTCCATTGCAACAATTTCAGGGTCTGTCACATTCCTGTAAATGATTTCAATTAAGCGACCACCTTTTGTTAAAGAATCATGAGTATAAAATTCCCCATATTCATCGTGTTGATTACAAAGAACTACAGGAATAGGATTGTATCTCATATTATGAACTTCTCCATTTTCTCTCCAGGATAATGATAAGAACCCATTACATAATTCTCCGTCAAGTTGCCAATCATCTCTGAATTTCTCATAAGCTTCAAGCCATGGAAGTTCCATGCCATCTTTTCTTAAAACATTGATATAGTATGCCATGTCTTCATTATACCACGGTTTGACAACATCTCTTGCATTCGCAACTAAAGAAGGATTTGCCCTTGTTATTTCTGGCAACCCCATAATATCTAAATGAATAGGAACCGTAGCAGTGCAAGCTTGCTCCCTTTGATAAATAGATTGAATCGGGAGTTCTTGTCTAACTAGTTCTTCTTGCATCGTTGTTATCATTATCACAAAGTTTAAAAAGAAATTATTCTAATGCGAACGCCAGTGAGCCAAGTTTCCGCCAGCGCTTTTCTAAAGGGCTGAATATATTCTTTTTTCTAGTAGGGATTTTTTCTTCCCAAGAAAAAAGAGTTACACGAATTTCTTAATAACGTCCTTTAGCTCGTTTTTGTCCATGAGCTTGAACTTGCCGTTTTCAACAAAGCCAACTTCTACCGAACGCAGAGTAATCTTCTTCTCACCGGTTTTGAGCGCCTTTAATGCAAGGTCAATTGCCTTTTCCTTGTTCATTGCATCTTTGTACTCTTCCATTAGTACCTTACGTGCGTCTTTGCTGCCTCGGCCAACAGCATGAGCTCTCCATTCACGCATTGTTCCAGAAGGGTCTGTCTCATACAAGTGAGGTCCACCATCCATGCCTGCCACCAGCAATGTGACGCCGAACGGTCTTATACCGCCCATCTGGGTAAAGCGCTGCTTCCTGTCGCAGATGTCCTTCACAAGAGCAGATATCTCTATCGGCTCGCTGTAGGTAATCCTGTTAACCTGGGACTTGACACGCGCATAGTCAACAAGAACACGGCTGTCTGCCAGAATACCGCATGAAGCAATGCCAATATGGTCGTCCACCTTGGATATTTTTTCAATGCTTTCCGGTACAAGAAGTTTCTGTATTGATCGTGCTGCCACAAGCACAACTCCGTTGGAGAATGTTACGCCAACAACTGTCGAGGCTTTCTCAACAGCCTTGCGTGCGTATTCTACCTGGTACATTCTTCCTTCAGGAGAGAAAACTACGATAGCTCTGTCATATCCCATTTGTTTCATCGGAGGTTGTATTTCCATAAAATCACCTTTTTGTTTAAAACACATATGTGTATATGCGATGCTCCGCTAAGGGATGGCGTCGCAGAAAGTCGCCAATGACACAAAACTGCGACTGACGCATCTTCGATGCGTCTTGTCAGGTGCCAAAGGCATTTTTCTATTCATGTATTGTCACAAAGAGTTTATAAAGAGAATTCATTATATTTATGATTTCAAAAATAATATTTATGAATTCTCTTATCTAAAGATTCGTTGAAAACTGCTGCCTTTTATGCAAACAATGAATCTTGGATCCCATCTTCTTTACAGAAAAGCCGTTGGTACACAAAGAAGATGTTATATAGGAATACCACAAATATTATTTTTGTCTAAAGATAAGTGGTATTCCATATATAAATGTATATTATCAAATCTTGTAGCATGAGACTAATTCTTGTGCGCCACGGAGAAACAAAGGGAAATGCAAAAAACATCGCACAAGGCCACATACACGGTACACTAACCAGAAAAGGCACAAAACAAATAAAACTCCTAGCTGAAGAACTAAAAAAATATAAAATAGGTGCAATATATTCCAGTGATCTGGGGCGTACCGTAAAAACCACGGGAAGCATAGCAAAATACCATAAGGGCATAAAGATAACCTATACAAAAAAACTGCGCGAAAGAAACATGGGCATCTATGAAAACAAACATATGAAATTTGTTGTTGCTGACCGTGAGGGAAGCAAGATACCAAGACATCGGTGGAGACCTGAAAAAGGCGAGTCCCAGGAAGACATTCAGAAAAGGATTATTAAATTTCTGGAAAAAGTAAAGAAGAAGCATAAAAACGACACGATCTTGTTTGTTGCTCATGGTCTGGTAAACAGGGTAATTATTCACACTCTTATGAAAAAGCCGCTAAGAAATGTACATAAAATGAACCAGGAAAACACTTGCATCAATATTTTAAATTCTACTAAAAACGGAAATTTCAGAGCAAGATTAATCAACTACACAGGACACCTAAAATAAGTCATTTCATTCTTCCGCCCAGAGGCACATCTTTATCTGGAGAGAGCAAAGTCCATCTCCCCTGTTCATCCGGAACGCCCAGTGTCAAAACCTCGGAAAAGAAGTTTCCTATCTGTTTCGGTGGAAAATTAACAACACAAATAACCAAACGATTGATCAATTCTTCCTTGTTATAATGAGCAATCTGAATACTGGACTTTCTTATCCCGATTTCGCCCAAGTCTATAGTGAGCTTCATAGCCGGCTTCTTAGCGCCAACGAATTCCTGCGCGTCAATAATCTTGCCCACGCGAATATCAACCTTGTCAAAGTCAGTGTAGTCTATTGTCATACAATCACATTACACAATGAGTGTGAACTTTATAAGCTTTGACTTAATGTTACTATAGGGTAGTTATGACAGATAAAGTTATTATACTAGCAGGTGGAAAAGGAACAAGACTTAATCCACTTACCCAAGCAAGACCAAAACCAAGTGTCTATATAGGCGGTAACAAGCGCTTCGGCGAATATGTAATTGATATGGGTCTGGGGGCAGGTTACGCAGATTTTCACATGGTACTTGAACATATGGGTGATGGGATAGAAAAAAATTTTCGTGATGGTTCTGATTTTAGATACATGGTAGAAAATCAGCATGTACCAATAAGAATAAAGTATGTCAGGGCACTGGAAGGCAAGGAATCAAAGGGTACAGCAGACGGTCTTAGGTTATCAAGGCCTTATCTAGCAGATGCAATAACAGTAAAAGAGAGAACTACAGGTTCAACTGAAAATGTATCTCTTGAAGATTACAGGACAGGGATAGGACACTTCTCAAGGACAGGGTATGTTGAGACGTATGATGCTGTTGTTGTATTATCAGGAGACCATATATCAAGTCTTGATCTGTCAGAGCTTGTAAGATTTCATAAGCAAAGAGGAGCTTTTGCATCCATAGGACTTATTCAAGCTGATGAAGATAGAATTATTAATGAATTAGGAATAGTTGGATTTGAACCAAAAACTGGATCGGTTCGTGATTTCAGGGAAAAACCAAAAACCAAAGAAGATGTAATATATACCACAGCAAACACGGGAATATATGTATTCGACAAATCAATGATGCAATGGCTTGATGAACACCCAGAAATGCTAGACTTCGGTAAAGAAGTATTTCCTGCACTCATGTTAGACGAAAGCTTAAAAAAAGATGTAAAGGCTCTTGTTCTTGACGGATATTGGAATGACGTAGGAACAATAGATGAATACAGAAGAACAAGCATGCAGTTAATAGATGGGATAAAAGGGGTGGACGACAAGTCGCATCGTCTTAGGGTTGATGAGAATTCAAGAGTTCTTGGTAAAATGAGTCGTTATTCAATAGGTCGGGGCTGTTATGTAGGACGTAACGTAGAAGTAACTGATTCTGTTTTCTGTAATGATATAGAAATAGAAGACTCTCCAAATTCAAATGCACCATCACTCATAGATCGCTCTATTTTATTTCATAATGTAAAGGTAGGTGGTGATGTTGATTTAAAAGGTGTGATATCAGACAGTGATGTAACAATTGAAAGTGGTGCAGTAATAGGAGAAGGAGTTGTTATAGGAAAAGGCACCACGATAAAAAAGAATGCCAACATAGGAAGAAATGCACGAATAGGTATGAATTGTATAATTACAGGAACCGTTGTGCCTGATGAAACAGTAACAGAATAGTAATAGATTAGAATTTCATCCCAAACTGCCTGAACAAACCGCCAAAGCCGCCACGTTTCTTTGGATTAAACTGCTTCATCATCTTCTTTATCTTGCTGTAGTTTGCCAGAAGCTCGCGCACCTCGGCTTCCTTGATGCCGCTGCCGGTTGCTATGCGTCTTATTCTTGAAGAATTAACTATCTCAGGATTATCCCTTTCCTCTGTTGTCATGGCATGTATGGCATATTTCCATCTTTTCATTTTTGCTTCCTGTTCGTCAACGTTTCCTTTCTTGGCTACTTTCGAAAGTCCTGCCATGTCAAGTATCTGGGACATGGAACCCATCTTCTGCATGGATTCTATCTGGGTCATGAAATCAGACATGGTAAAGTCGCCGGTAATCATTTTTTTCGCTGACTTTTCATCAACAACCGAGCGGGCTTTTTCCAAAAGCGTCTCGAGATCAGGAAATCCTATAAGACGTGCCACGAATTTTTCAGGGTCATAAACCTGCAGGTCCTCTGGTGTTTCGCCAACAGCAATGAATTTCACCTTTGCGCCCGTAAGGTTGCATGCAGTGAGCGCACCGCCTCCTTTAGCAGTGGCATCAAGCTTTGTAACAATAACATCGCTTATGCCCAGTGCATTATGAAATGCCGAAGCTTGCTCTTTTGCAGCCTGCCCTATGTCTGACGGTATGACAAGTATTCTTTCATCTGCCCCAAGAATCTGGTTAAGCTTCTTTATTTCATCTATGAGATCGCCATCAAGAGCATTGCGGCCAGAAGAATCAACAATTATAACATCGCCGCGCATTTCCTTCAATGCATTCTTCAAAACTCGTGACGGATCCTTTTCGCCCTTTTCTCCATAGAAGGGAACATCAATACGCTTTGCTAATTGTTGGAGTTGTTCAAAAGCAGCTGGTCGTATGGTATCGCAGCATATGAGAAACGGCTTGAGACCTTTCTTTTGATAGAATCTGGCAAGCTTCGCAGCTGTTGATGTCTTTCCAGAGCCGTAAAGACCAGCAAGAAGTATTTTCTTAGGTTTCAATTCAATGACAGACTTAGTTTTGCCCATTATATTCGTAAGAGCCTCATAAACGACCTTCACCAGGTGTTCCTTTCGTGTCAGGCCTGTAGGAAGTTCGCCAGAGGCACGTTTCTTGATGCTCTCGCTCATTTCCAAAACAAGAGAAACATCAACGTCAGCTGAAAGCAGCGCTCTCTGGATGTCGCGTGTCAGGTCTTCTATGACGGCCTTGTCAACGCTTCCAGCGCCTGTTACCTTGTCTATTGCCTCGCGCAGCTTGCTTGAAAGATTGCCTAGCATATTCATCTTTTGGAGAAGAAGGTTTTAAAGTGTATGAGAGAAAGTTTTTCTTCCGTGAAGATCATCGTAATTTCTTTGAATTATTTCTCTGCTCTGGCCTATGTATTTAATTGGATTAGTTATTTGTCTTATAATATTTGGATCTACCCTACAAGCTATTTCCAAATTTCTCTCAAGTACTTCAAAGAAAGGTGCTCTGTCGTCATAGGCTTGCTTTGCTAATTTACCTAAAAGGTCATGAGCAGCATGCCTTGACATAGGCTCCCTTGCCAGTCTCGGGTCCAGAAGATAGGTCATCACCTGTTCTGATGTAACCGTCCCATAAGTCCTGTTTATTCTGTCAAGGCTTCTTGCTTTATCCAGATTTAGGTAGTAAACAACCTCGGCCAGTCTTCTGGTGACGTGATCAACAAACTTGAAAGCAGGCCCTACATCCAGCCGGTCAGAAGCCGAGCCTTCCAAATCACGGCCGTAGTCAAAAGGTATTGTCTCAATAGTCGTTACCATCTTGCCGGCCATCACATGCAAAAGAGATCCGGCTTGTTCCTCAGCAATAGGATTGCCGCCTTTTATGTCTTTGTGCGGCATGGCTGACGAACCTTTTGCTTTCCCGGGTTTTTTCAAAACGAAAACTGCCGAATCATCTCCCCGGCCTTTTCTGATATATCTCCCAAGGTTCGCAAGAGTCCCGCTTGTTCTTGCAAGCGCATACATTATATCTGCATTATATTC